>NZ_JAJQKY010000011.1:0-207603 GCF_021213715.1 Pseudomonas sp. CP-1 | reverse complement strand
GAAGTCGTAGCCCTTCTCCAGCAGCTCGGTGCGCTTGCCGCCCCAATCGCCGAGCATCCATTTCGAGTTCGGGGAGAACGCCTCGGCGGCGTGCGCCGCGCTCCCCAAGCCCAGCGCTCCAAGGGCAAACAGGCAGCCAACGGTCCTGGCGGCCGGTCTGGTTTTCTTGTTCTTGTACATTTCCAGCGTCCTCGTGGTTGTGGTCTAGGCAGTACGAAAGGATTCAGGAGTTCTTCTGGCGATTGCCGTTCAAGGCGGTGACCTTCTCCGCCGCCACGCCCGCCGTGCGCACGGCCACGCGCTCGCCGCTCTGCGCGTCGAACAGCAGGACCCGCGCGGGATCGAAGCGCAGGCTCATGCCGCTGCCCGCGGCCGGCGCGACGTCCGGCGCCAGGCGGCAACAGACCTTGACCTGGTTGACGGTGACGAAGACCAGGGTGTCCGGCCCGGTCGGTTCGAGCACCTCGACCTCGGTACGCAGGTCATGGGCAGCGCTGCCATCGCCCAGGGCGATCTGCTCGGGCCGTACGCCGAGGATCAGCTCGCGCCCCTCCTCCAGGCCAGGCTCCAGGCTCAGCGGCAGTTCGATACGGTCCTGGCCGCTATCGAGCAGGCCGGTCCAGCGTCCGTCCCGGCGCTGCAGGCGCAACGGAATGAAATTCATCGGCGGCGAACCGATGAAGCTGGCGACGAACAGGTTGGCCGGGTCGTTGTAGATCTGCTGCGGCGTGCCGAACTGCTGGATGACGCCGTCCTTCATCACCGCCACCTTGTCGCCGAGGGTCATGGCCTCGATCTGGTCGTGGGTGACATACACGGTCGTGGTCTTCAGCCGCTGGTGCATCAGCTTCAGCTCGGTGCGCATTTCCACCCGCAGCTTGGCATCGAGGTTGGACAGCGGCTCGTCGAACAGGTAGACCTTGGGCCGCCGCGCCAGCGCCCGGCCCATGGCCACCCGCTGCTGCTGGCCGCCGGAGAGCTGCGACGGCTTGCGTTCGAGCAGGTGCTCGATCTGCAACAGCCTGGCCACCCGCGCCACCTCCTCGTCGATGGCGGCCTGGGACATCTTGCGGATCTTCAGGCCGAAGGCGATGTTCTCGCGCACGCTCATGGTCGGGTACAGGGCGTAGGACTGGAAGACCATGGCGATGTCGCGGTCCTTGGGGCTCATGCCGCTGATGTCCTGGCCGTCCACCAGGATCGCACCGCCGGTGATGCTCTCCAGTCCGGCGATGCAGTTCATCAGGGTCGACTTGCCGCAGCCCGAGGGGCCGACGAGGATCAGGAATTCGCCGGAGTCGATCTTCAGCCGGATGTCCCTGAGGGTATCGGCCAGGCCGCTGCCGTAGCTCTTGTGCAGGTTGCGCAGTTCGAGGGTTGCCATGTTTCGTTCGTCTCCGGGGTCAGCGACCCGTCTCAGCCTTTCACGGCACCGGCGGTGAGGCCGCGCACGAAGTACTTGCCGGCCAGTACGTAGACCACCAGCGTGGGCAGCGCGGCGATCATCGCCGCGGCCATGTCGACGTTGTATTCCTTGACCCCGGTGGTGATGTTCACCAGGTTGTTCAGGGCCACGGTGATCGGTTGCGAATCGCCGCTGGCGAACACCACGCCGAACAGGAAGTCGTTCCAGATCTGGGTGAACTGCCAGATCAGGCAGACCATCACGATGGGCGTGGACATCGGCAGCAGGATGCGCAGGAAGATGGTGAAGAAACCGGCGCCGTCCAGGCGCGCGGCCTTGACCAGGGCATCCGGGATCGCCACGAAATAGTTGCGGAAGAACAGCGTGGTGAAGGCCAGGCCGTAGATCACGTGGACCAGCACCAGGCCACTGGTGGTATTGGCCAGGCCGAGCTTGCCGAGGGTGAAGGACATCGGCAGGAGGATCACCTGGAACGGTAGAAAGCAGCCGAACAACAGCGCGCCGAAGAACAGCTGGGAACCGCGGAAGCGCCACATCGACAGCACGTAGCCGTTCAACGCGCCGATGAAGGTGGAGATCAGCACGCCGGGCACGGTGATCAGCACCGAGTTCCAGAAGAACGCGCCGACGCTGTCCCAGGCCTTGAGCCAGCCGATGACGGTGAAGGTGTCGGGCAGCGACAGCAGGTTGCCGGTGCGGATGTCGTCCGGCGTCTTGAAGCTGGTCAGCAGCATCACCAGCAGCGGCACCAGGTAAAGCGCGCAGGCGCCCCAGAGGGTCAGGTGCACGGCCAGGCGGCTGACGCTGAAGCTCGGGTTCAGGGACGCGTCACGCATGGCGCTTGCCTCGCAGTTCGGAATACAGGTAAGGCACCACGATCGCCAGTACCGCGCCGAGCATCAGCATCGCGCTCGCCGCGCCGAGCCCCATCTGGCCACGGGTGAAGGTATGCGCATACATGAACATCGCCGGCAGGTCGGAGGAATAACCCGGCCCGCCGGCGGTCATCGCCGCTACCAGGTCGAAGCTCTTGATCGCGATATGGGCGAGAATCATCAGCGCGCTGAAGAACACCGGGCGCAGGCTCGGCAGGACGATGCGCAGGTAGATGGTCGGCAGGCTCGCACCGTCGACCTGGGCGGCGCGCACGATGGCCGGGTCGACCCCGCGCAGGCCGGCGAGGAACAGCGCCATGACGAAGCCGGAGGCCTGCCACACGGCGGCGATCACCAGGCAGTAGACGACCCGCTCCGGGTCCACCAGCCAGTCGAAGCGGAAACCTTCCCAGCCCCAGTCGCGGAGCAGCTTGTCCAGGCCCAGGCCCGGATTGAGCAGCCACTTCCAGGCGGTGCCGGTGACGATCATCGACAACGCCATGGGATACAGGTAGAGGGTACGGATGAAGCCTTCGCGGCGGATGCGCTGGTCCAGCAGCACTGCGAGGAACACTCCGAGCACCAGGCAGATGGCGATGAACGAGCCGCCGAAGAGCAGCAGGTTCTTGCTCGCCACCCACCAGCGGTCGTTGTCCCACAGGCGCTGGTACTGGCTCAGCCCGGCCCACTTGTAGCTGGGCATGAAGCGCGAGTTGGTGAAGGACAGCAGCAGCGTCCAGCCGATGTAGCCATACATGCAGAACAGCACCACGACCACGCTTGGCGCCAGCACCAGCTTCGGCAGCCAGCCTTGCAGGCGATCGAGCGGCGAGACGCGACGAGGCGCTACCGGAGCCGTGGGATAGACAGGGGAATTGGTCGCCATGCGTTTTCTCGCGTGCGAAGGAACCCACCCGTGCCGCTCGGCGGCACGGAGCCAGTCGGGAGGATCGAGCGGAGCCCAGGCCGGGCTCCGCGCCAGGGACTTACTGCGCCGCCGCCTCGATGGCGGCCGCCAGTTGCTGGGCGGCCTTCTGCGGGTCCGCGGCGGGGTCGTTGAAGAAGTTGGTCACCACGTCGAAGATCGCCCCCTGCACGTAGCTGGAAGCGGCCATGCTGTGGGCCATGCTCGGCACCAGGTTGCCGTCCTGGGAAGCCTGCTTGAAGTCCTTCATCGACTGCTGGGCGCAACTGTCGAACGGCGCCATGTCGGCGTCCAGGCGAACCGGGATGGAGCCCTTGTTGAGGTTGAAGTCCTTCTGGAAGGACGGATCGAGCACGCTGCGCGCCAGGTCTTCCTGGGCCTTGCGGTTCTCCGCGTTGCTCAGCTTGAACATCACCAGCGAGTCGATGTTGTAGTCGAAGGCCTTCTGCGTGCCGGGGAACGGCAGGCACTGGTAGTCCTTGCCCGGCACCTTGCCGGCGGCGGTGAATTCGCTCTTCGCCCAGTCGCCCATGATCTGCATCCCGGCCTTGCCGTTGATCACCATCGCCGTGGCGGCGCTCCATTCGCGACCGGCGGCGTCGGCATCGACGTAGCCGCGGAGCTTCTTCAGCGCGGCGAACACCTCGACCATCTGCGCTCCGGTGAGGGTCGCCTTGTCCTGTTCGACGAAGGCCTTGCGATAGCCTTCCGGGCCCATCTTGCTCAGCACCAGGTTCTCGAACACGGTGCCGTCCTGCCACGGTTGGCTGCCATGGGCCAGCGGCGTGAAACCGGCGGCCTTGAGCTTGTCGGCGGCGACGAACAGTTCGTCGAGGGTGGTCGGCGGGGTGGCGCCGGCCTTCTTGAACACTTCCGGGTTGATGTAGAGCCAGTTCACCCGGTGTACGTTGATCGGCACTGCTACGTAGTCGCCGTCGTACTTCATGATCTGCGCCACCTGCTTCGGCAGCAGGCTGTCCCACTTGCCTTCGGCGGCCACCGCGTTGAGGTCGGCGAGCAGGCCCAGTTCGCCCCACTCCTGGATATCCGGCCCCTTGATCTGCGCCGCGGCCGGCGGATTGCCGGACACCGCGCGGGTCTTCAGCACGGTCATCGCCGCCTCGCCGCCACCGCCGGCCACGGCGAAGTCCTTCCAGGTGTGGCCCTTGGCTTCGACCAGCTTCTTCAGGGTTTCGGCGGCGCGCTTCTCGCCGGCGGAGGTCCACCAGTGCAGCACTTCGACTTCGCCGGCCTGGGCCAGCAGAGGGGAGAGACAGAGGGAGGAAAGACAGATGACGGCAGAGAGGCGACGGATCGCATTCATGAGGAAAACCTTCTTCTTGTTATTCGGAGCAAGTCTGCGCTTGCAATGCTTCGAGTCTATTCAAGCGTTCCGCGTCGCGGGTAACGAAGCGATCCGGGTTTGTCACGGAGTGGTTACATTGGGATTGAGGCAGAGCAGGAAAATCTGGACTTGAACTCGGCAAGGCGGTTTCGCGACAGAAACCTCCTACAACACGAGAATGACCTCCAGCACCACCTCCCTGCGCGCCAGCACGTTGTCGTTCCAGAACCGCAGTACCCTGGACCCCGGCTCTCCAGCCAGGCATCGGCCGGCGAACCCACATGCTGCCCGCCATCCAGTTCGATCACCAGCATCCGCTCATGACAGACGAAATCGACGATGTACGCCCGAGAATCTTCTGCCGACGAAACTTCAGCCGGAGCAATCGATGCCCGCGCAAACACTGCCATAGCGCCCGCTCCGCCTCTGTCTGCCGCTGCCACAGAACGCGGGAGAACCTCGTGCCTACCTGCCTCGTTCAAGGGCCCGCCAAGCCAGCCCATCACTCCAGCCCCAGGCGCGGCAAGCGCAGGCTGACCCGCAGGCCGCCCTCGCGACGGTTCTGCAAACTGACTTCGCCGCCATGGGTGTGCGCGATGTTGCGCGCGATGCCCAGGCCCAGCCCGTAGCCCTGCCCTCGCGGAGACAGGCGGAAGCGCGGCTCGAAGATCTGTTCCAGGCGCTGCTCGGGCACGCCGGGGCCGTCGTCGTCGACGTGCAGCACCACCGCTTCCGGCCCGTCCTCCAGGCTCAGGCGGGCGCGTTCGCCGTATTTCAGCGCATTGTCCAGCAGGTTGCCGATACAGCGCTTGAGCGCCAGGGGCTTGCCCGGATAAGGCTCCGCGGCACGACCGACGACCTCCACCCGGCCATCGGCCAGGTAGGGCTCGGCGATGTGCTGGAGCAACAGGTTGAGGTCGACCGGCTCGACGTTCTCGTGGATATCGGTGTCCTTCACGCACTGCAGCGCGCCCTTCACCAGCAGTTCCAGCTCGTCCAGGTCGCGCCCGAACTTCTCCTGCAAGCGCTCGTCCTCGAGGAGTTCTACCCGCAGGCGCAGGCGGGTGATCGGCGTGCGCAGGTCGTGGGAAATGGCGCTGAACAACTGCCCGCGCTCGTTCAGGTAACGGTCGATGCGCTCGTGCATGGTGTTGAAGGCGCGCGCCACCTCCACCAGTTCGCTGGCGCCGCGTTCCTCCAGCGCTGCCGACGGACTGCCCAGGGCCAGGTCGCGTGCGGCGCGCGCCAGGCGCTTGAGCGGACGGCTCTGCCAATGCATCAGCAAGCCGGTGAAAAGCAGCAGCAACAGGCTGGTGAAAACGATCGAGAGCACCTGCTGCGGTTGCAGTCCCTCGGGTTCCAGGCTGACGTACGGCGCCGGCATCAGGCTGGCGATGTACAGCCACTCGCTGTCGCCGATGCGGATCTGGGTCACCAGCACCGGCGGGTTCACCGGCTCCAGGGTCAGCGCGTAGTGCGCCCAGGAACGCGGCAGCTCGTCGAGCTTCAGCGCGCCGTTGAACAGGCGCAGCTCGTCGGGACTGACGAATTCGACCTGCAGCTCGACCTCCTTGCCCAGGCGTTGATGCAACACGTCCTGGACGATCTCCAGCACCGCCTGCTTGTTCGGCGTGTCCGGCAGGGCACGCATCTCCAGCGGCCGGTCGTTCAGCGAGACGAAGAAGCGCGTACCGCCCATGCTGCGCAACTGGTCGAGCACCAGCGGACGGTAGCCGAGCGGCAGGGAACGGAAGTAGCTGACGCTGGCCGCCATCGAGTAGGCCAGGCTGCGCGAGCTGGTGAGCAGGCCCTCGCGCTGGCTGGAGCGCAGGTGCGACAGCCAGAACAGGCTGGAAAGCCCTTGCGCGACCAGCACCGCGAGCAGGGTCAGGAGCAGCATGCGCCCGAGCAGCGAGCGCGGCACCGGCGACCAGCGCCGCCGTTCGCTCATGGCTGCAGGTGCGGCCGCACCTGCGCCGCCAGCAGGTAGCCACTGCCGCGCACGGTCTGGATCAGCCGCGGCGCCTTGCCGGTGTCGCGCAGGCGCTGGCGCAGGCGGCTGACCGCCATGTCGACGATGCGCTCCAGCGGCAGCACCTCGCGGCCGCGGGTGGCGTTGGCGATGGTGTCGCGGTCGAGGATCTGCTGCGGATGGTCGAGGAACAGCTTGAGCAGGGCGAAATCCGCGCCGCTGAGGAAGAACTCCTCGCCGTCCTCGTGGAACAGCCGGTGGCTGACCGTATCCAGTCGCCAGTCCTCGAAGGCCAGTACGTCGCCACCGCGCACCTGGGTGAACTGCGCGCGGCGCAGCAGGGCCTTGATCCGCGCCAGTAGCTCGCGCGGGCTGAACGGCTTGCCCAGGTAGTCGTCGGCGCCCAGTTCCAGGCCGATCACCCGGTCGGCCTCGTCGGAACTGGCGGTGAGCATAATGATCGGCATGCAGGCCAGGCGCTGGTGGGAGCGAATCCAGCGACAGAGGCTGAAGCCGTCCTCGTCCGGCAGCATCACGTCGAGGATCGCCAGGCTCGCCTCCTCCTCGCACAGCGCCTGGCGGAAGTCGGCGCCCCGCGAGACGCTGCGGACCTGGAAGCCAGCGCGGCTCAGGTAGGTCTCCAGCAATTCGCGGATCTCCTGGTCATCGTCCACCAGCAGGATCGATCGTCCGTTCGCGCTCACGAGGCTCCTCCTTATGCGGTTGCTCGACGCCGACTCAGCCCTCGGCGTCCAGGGCCTGCTGCAGGGCGACCCCGGCGCCGAGCAGGCCCGGATGTTCGGCGGTCATGACCCACACCGGTACGTCCTGCAGGTAAGCGCCGCTGGTCTTGCCACGCCTGGCGAAGGCCTCGGCGAAGCCGCTGGCGATGAAGCGCTCGAGGAAACGCGGGACGATGCCGCCGGTAATGTAGACGCCACCGAGCGCGCCGACGGTGAGCACCGCGTTGCCGGCGACCCGCGCCAGCCACAGGAAGAAGTGCTCCAGCACGGCGTCCGCCTGGGCGTCGCCGGCCATGGCCAGGGCACCGACTTCCGCCGCACTGCTCGCGCGTACGGCAACCCCGTCCAGGGCACAGCTGATTTCATAGAGGGCGAGCAGGCCGTTGCCGGACAGTGCGCGCTCGGCGGAGACATGTCCGTAGCGCGCCTGCAGGCCCTGCCAGAGCGCGAAGTCGCGCGGCGAAGTGACCGGCAGGTCGACATGCCCGCCCTCGCAGGGCAGCACTTCCCAACGTCCCCCGCCCAGCGGCAGCAGGCTGCCGACGCCAAGGCCGGTGCCGGGACCGATGATCAGCCGGGCGCGATCCGCCTGGGCGCTGCCGGCGCGGACCTGCACCAGCTCGTCCGCGCCCAGCCGCGAGGCGGCCCAGGCCATGGTGCTGAAGTCGTTGACCAGCAGCAGGTGATCCAGCCCCAGCTCCTCGCGGAACGCGGCGCGATTGATCACCCAGTGGTTGTTGGTGAAACGGAAATCCGCCGCCCCAACCGGACCGGCGCAGGCCAGGCAGACCGAGTCGATGTTCGCCACCGATTCGCCGATCCGCGCCAGGTAGTCGCGCACGGCCAGTTCAGGCCGTGGGTAGTCGGCGCAGGCGAGCACCTCGATGGATTCCAGGCGCTGCCCGCGCCAGAGCGCGAAACGCGCATTGGTGCCGCCGATATCGCCGACCAGGCCGAGGCCGCCGGCGCTTCTCTTGTTGTCGTTATTCATCGTCGTTGAACCGCAATGCCCCGCGCCAGGGCGGGACGGTCGGCAGATGTTGCCGGAGAGACAGCCGCCAGCCAAGCGCCGGCGGACATCGACCTATCAGAATCAGCGCCAGCCGTTGAGGCTCTCGGTAAAGCTGCAGGCGCCCTCTTCCGCGCTGCTCATGGCGTTGCGCATGAAGGCGAACAGCTCGCGGCCGCAACCGAGATTGCCGTCCTGCGGCGCCGGCTCCAGGCTGCGCGCCTGCCATTCGGCGTCGTCGACCAGCACCCGCAACTCGCCGTTCACCCCATCCACCCGTACCCGGTCGCCGTCGCGCAGGCGCGCCAGGGGACCGCCGGCGATGGCTTCCGGACTCACATGGATGGCCGCGGGCACCTTGCCCGACGCCCCGGACATGCGCCCGTCGGTGACCAGCGCCACCTTGAAGCCACGATCCTGCAGGACCCCGAGGAACGGCGTGAGCTTGTGCAGCTCCGGCATGCCGTTCGCCCGCGGGCCCTGGAAACGCACCACGGCGACCAGGTCGCGCTCCAGCTCGCCGGCCTTGAAGGCCGCGGCCAGGCTGGCCTGGTCGTGGAAGATCCGTACCGGCGCCTCGACCACCTGGTGTTCCGGCGCCACCGCCGAGACCTTCATCACGCCGCGACCGAGGTTGCCCTCCATCAGGCGCAAGCCGCCTTCGGCGGAGAACGGCTTGTCCAGCGGACGCAGGATGGCTTCGTCGAGACTCCGTTCCGGCCCTTCGCGCCAGACCAGCCGGCCATCCTCGAGGAACGGCTCGCGGGTGTAGCGGCGCAGGCCGGGGCCGGCGACGGTCTGTACGTCCTCGTGAAGCAGCCCGCCGTCGAGCAGTTGGCGGATCAGGAAGGACATGCCGCCGGCCGCCTGGAAGTGGTTGATGTCGGCCTGGCCGTTCGGATAGATGCGCGCCAGGGTCGGCACCACATGGGACAGCTCGGACATGTCCTGCCAGGTCAACTGGATGCCCGCCGCCTGGGCGATCGCCAGCAGGTGCAGGGTGTGGTTGGTCGAGCCGCCGGTGGCGAGCAGCGCCACCACCGAGTTGACGATGGCCTTCTCGTCGACGATCTCCGCCATCGGTACGTAGTTGCCGTTCTCGGGGGTCAGCCGGCTGGCCTGGCGTGCCGCTTCGCGGGTGAGTTCGTCGCGCAGCGGGGTGTTCGGGTTGACGAAGGAAGCACCGGGCAAGTGCAGGCCCATCACCTCCACCAGCAACTGGTTGGTATTGGCGGTGCCATAGAAGGTGCAGGTGCCGGGTGCATGGTAGGAGGCCATTTCCGAGGCCAGCAGCTCTTCGCGAGTGGCCTTGCCCTCGGCGAACAGTTGGCGCACCGCGGCCTTTTCCTTGTTGGAGATGCCGGTCGGCATCGGCCCGGCCGGGACGAACACGGTGGGCAGGTGGCCGAAGCGCAGCGAGCCGATCAGCAGGCCCGGCACGATCTTGTCGCAAACACCCAGGCACAGCGCTGCATCGAACATGTTGTGAGACAGCGCGATGGCGGTGGACATGGCGATCACGTCGCGGCTGGCCAGCGACAGTTCCATGCCCGGCTCGCCCTGGGTCACCCCGTCGCACATGGCCGGCACGCCGCCGGCGAACTGGCCGACCGAACCGATCTCGTGCAGCGCCTGCTTGATCAGCCCCGGAAAGCGCTCGAACGGCTGGTGCGCCGAGAGCATGTCGTTGTAGGCGGAAACGATGGCCACGTTGGCCTGGTTCATCAGCCGCAGGGTCTGCTTGTCGCTTTCGCCACAGGCCGCGACCCCGTGGGCGAGGTTGCCGCACGGCAGGGTGCCGCGGTGCGGCCCCTTGCTGGCCGCCGCCCGGACCATCTCGAGGTAGCGCTGGCGAGTGGCCGCGCTACGGGCCTGGATGCGGCGGGTGACTTCGAGCACACGAGGGTGCATGGCAGATTCTCCTACAGACTATCAATTGTTGTTTTTACAACATAATCATCGGTTGAAGGATGTTTACTTTTTTTTCTGGACGAAATGTAATGGTTTTTACCACAACAATAGAAAAGAGACGACCTCATTATGACTATCCGCCTGGCCATCAACGGCTTCGGTCGCATCGGCCGAAACGTTCTTCGCGCCCTGTATACCGGCCACTACCGCGAACAGTTGCAGGTAGTGGCGATCAATGACCTCGGCGACGCCGCGGTCAACGCCCACCTGTTCCAGTACGACAGCGTCCATGGACGCTTTCCCGGCGAGGTCGAGCGCGATGCCGAAAGCCTGCGGGTGATGGGCGACCGCATCGCCGTCAGCGCCATCCGCAACCCGGCGGAACTGCCCTGGAAGAGCCTCGGCGTGGACATCGTGCTCGAGTGCACGGGGCTCTTCACCAGCCGCGACAAAGCCGCTGCCCACCTGCAGGCCGGCGCCGGCAAGGTGCTGATCTCGGCGCCCGGCAAGGACGTCGACGCCACCGTGGTCTACGGCGTCAACCACGAGGTGCTGCGCGCCTCCCATCGGATCGTCTCAAACGCCTCCTGCACCACCAACTGCCTGGCACCGGTGGCCCAGGTGCTGCATCGCGAGCTGGGCATCGAGCACGGCCTGATGACCACCATCCATGCCTACACCAACGACCAGAACCTCTCCGACGTGTACCACCCGGACCTGTACCGCGCACGTTCGGCGACCCAGTCGATGATCCCCACCAAGACCGGCGCCGCCGAGGCGGTCGGCCTGGTCCTGCCGGAACTCGCCGGCAAGCTTACCGGGCTGGCGGTGCGGGTGCCGGTGATCAACGTGTCGCTGGTCGATCTCACCGTGCAGGTGGCCCGGGATACCAGCGTAGACGAGGTCAACCGCCTGCTGCGCGAGGCCAGCGAGGGCTCTCCGGTGCTCGGTTACAACACCCAGCCGCTGGTGTCGGTGGATTTCAACCACGACCCGCGCTCGTCGATCTTCGACGCCAACCACACCAAGGTCAGCGGCCGGCTGGTCAAGGCGATGGCCTGGTACGACAACGAGTGGGGCTTCTCCAACCGCATGCTGGACAGCGCCCTGGCGCTGGCCGCCGCCCGCGACTGACGCGCCTCAGCGGAACTTGCGCCGACCGCGCGCCTGCAACGCCAGCAGGCGCAGGTCGGCCTCGGCGAGGATCAGTCGCTGCTCGGCCTTGTCCGCGCGCTTCCAGGCACGGATTTCCTGGCGCGTACGCCCGCAGCCGCGGCACACGTCGGCATCGAACTCACAGATATTGATGCAAGGACTTTTCAAGCGTTCCCCTTTTTTCGGCGCGGACCGCAACCGGTCCTCGCCCGTCACTTCACGACAGGCGGTGGGCCGGCGTCCAGGAGGGAATGACTATCGGGCCGATCGAGCGGCCCGCGGTCACTCGGCCTCGGCGTCGCGCAGGCTTTCGTAGGCAGGCGCGGCATAGATGCCGGCCTCGACGCAGAGCGCCATGACCCGCGGCAGGTCCTGGGTATAGACCAGCACCGCCTGCAACTCGTCGTCCAGCGGCTCGCTGAAATCCACCAGCACGTAGCCGCCCTTTTCCGGATACATGCTGCTCAGTTGCACCTGGATACGGTTGAGGGCGACCAGCGGCTCGGTCTTGAGCAACTGCTTCGGCTTGATGTTGAACGCCACGTCCTTGCCGAAGGAGGCGACGATCCGGGCGAACAGCTCGGCATAGGTATCGGCCTGGAACAGCACGATATCCGGCAGGCTACCGACCACCACCCACTCGCCGAGCGGGATCGGGAAGCTGTCGTCGTAGTTGATGTCCGGGTTGGCGGCGAGGAACCCTGCCGGATCGGCGTAGGCCTGGGCCGCCTCGTCGGCGATCCGCCGGATCTCCTCGGCGCCCATGCAGCCGGTGCTGATGAGGGTGATCAGTTCGTTCAGGGTCTCTTTCATGGGCGGGTTCCAGGGTCGATGAAACGGAGCGGGCCGGCCTCGCCGGCGCAGCCGGATGAATTCTACAGGGTGGAACGACGGTCAGCGGCGCGGCCAGTCGTCGTCGGCGTCCAGTGCCTCGCGCTCCTCGCGCATGGCCTCCGCCAGGGCGCGCTCCTCGTCATCGGGATCGGCGCCCGCGACAGCCTCCGCGACGGCAGGCTCGACGGCTTGCTCCGCGTCCACGGGAATCGGCCCAGCCGCTGGCTCGGCGGACTCGTCGCTCTGCTCCGAGGGCTCCGGAGGGTCGAGCAGGTCGTCGAAGTCGGTCTTCAGGCCCTGCTCCATCTCGTCCAGTTCCAGCAGCAGGCTGCGGAAGCTGGTTTCCTCGCGCGGCTTCTCCGGCTCGCCGGCCTCCCCCTCGATCTCCTCGAGGCTTTCCCCGGCCTCGGCGATGGCGCGATCGGCCAGGGCTTGGATCGAGGCAGGAATCGCATCCTCGTCGAGATCGTCGCGCGGCGGCGGCGCCGCCACTTCGACCGGCGGTTCCGGCTCGGGCTCCATCTCGCGCAGCGCCGACAGCGGCGGCAGCTCGTCGAGGCTCTTCAGGTTAAAATAATCGAGGAACGCCTTGGTGGTCGCCAGCATCGCCGGGCGCCCCGGCACCTCGCGGTAGCCAACGATGCGGATCCACTCCCGCTCCATCAGCGTCTTGACGATCTGGGTGTTCACCGCCACGCCGCGGATCTCCTCGATCTCGCCACGGGTGATCGGCTGGCGGTAGGCGATCAGCACCAGGGTTTCCAGGAGCGCGCGCGAATAGCGCTGCGGACGCTCCTCCCAGAGGCGGCCGACCCACGGCGAGAAACGCTCGCGAATCTGCAGGCGATACCCGGACGCGACTTCCTTCAGCTCGAAGGAACGCCCCGCGCAGGACAGCGCGAGGATCGCCAGGGCGTCGCGGAACTGCCCCGGTTCCGGCCGCTCGGCCTCGTCGAACAGCTCGGCCAGGCGCTCCAGCGACAGCGGCTTGCCGGCCGCGAGGAGGATGCCTTCGAGCAGGGTGGCGAGTTCGTGGGGATCGGACAGGTTCATCGTCGCAACGGATACCGGAGCCAGGAAGAGGGAAAGATAGCGGAATCGGGCATGCAGCTTAACAGGCCACGGCAGGGAGCGAAGCCGGAAGCTCGGAAAAGCTGACAGTCCGCAGGGGGACGAACGGCCAGCGGCGCGGCGCGATCACTCGAAATCGTCTTCCAGGGCTTCCTCCAGGGTTTCGCCTTCCTCCGCTTCGCGGGCTATCCGCAGGCGCACATGGATGGCGCCGAAAGCCTCGTTCTGCACCAGTTCCACCATCTGCTCCTTGACCAGTTCGAGGATCGCCATGAAGGTGACCACCACGCCGAGCTTGCCCTCCTCCAGGGTGAACAACTGGATGAAGGGCACGAAGGCGCCGCCTTTCAGGCGCTCCAGCACTTCGCTCATGCGTTCGCGGGTGGACAGTACCTCGCGGGTCACCTGGTGGCTCTCGAACAGGTCGGCGCGGCGCAGCATCTCGCCCATCACCAGCATCAGCTCCTGCAGCGCCAGCTCCGGCAGCAGCTTGCGCGCCCGCGCCTCGGGAGCAGCCACCGCCGGCACCAGCACGTCGCGGCCGACCCGGGGCAGTTCGTCGAGGTCTTCGGCGGCCTTCTTGAACCGTTCGTACTCTTGCAGGCGGCGGATCAGCTCGGCCCGCGGATCTTCCTCTTCCTCCTCGGCTTCCGCCGAGCGCGGCAACAACATGCGCGACTTGATCTCCGCCAGCATCGCCGCCATCACCAGGTACTCGGCGGCCAGCTCCAGGCGCACCGCCTTCATCAGCTCGACATAGCCCATGTACTGGCGGGTGATTTCCGCCACCGGGATATCCAGGATGTCGATGTTCTGCTTGCGGATCAGGTACAGCAGCAGGTCGAGCGGGCCCTCGAAGGCCTCGAGGAAGACCTCCAGCGCGTCCGGCGGGATATAGAGGTCCTGCGGCAGCTCGGTGACCGCCTCGCCGTAGACCAGCGCCAGTTGCAGCGGCACCCGCTCGGCGGCGGGTTCGGCTGGAGGGGTGTCGGCGTTGGCCGGGTTATCGTCCTGCATCGGTAGGCTCGTGGTGGGCGGATTCGGGCGGCGCTCAGGCCGGCTGCATGAACGGCGCAGGATCGCCGCAACCCACGCGGATCACTTCGGGATCGGTGTCGGTCAGGCTGATCACGGTGGAAGCCTCGCCGCCGCCATAGCCCCCGTCCACGATCAGGTCGACCTGGTGTTCCAGTACCTGGCGCATTTCATAGGGATCGTTCAGCGGCTCGCCGCTGCCGGGCATGATCAGGCTCACGCTCATCAGCGGTTCGCCCAGTTCCTCCAGCAGCGCCCGGGCGATCGGACAGTTCGGCACGCGCAGGCCAATGGTGCGGCGCTTGGGGTGCAGGAGCATGCGCGGCACCTCGCGGGTGGCGCTGAGGATGAAGGTGTAGGGACCGGGGGTGTGCGCCTTGAGCAGGCGGAACAGGCCGGTGTCGACCTTGGCATAGACCCCCAGCTCGGAAAGGTCGCGGCAGACCAGGGTGAAGTTGTGCTTGTCGTCCAGTTGGCGGATGCGGCGGATGCGATCCACCGCGGTCTTTTCGCCGATGCGGCAGCCCAGGGCATAGGACGAGTCGGTGGGATAGACGATCACCCCACCCTGGCGGACGATTTCCACCGCCTGCTTGACCAGCCGTGGCTGGGGATTTTCCGGATGGATCTGGAAGAACTGGCTCATTCGGCCCCCTTGGCTTCGGAATGACGTTCGGTATCGCGAAAATGCCTGGCGAAACGCGGCCACATGGCCGGAAGGTCCTCTGGAACCGCACGGTACATGCCCAGTTCGGACCAGTCGCCCGGCGCGTGGAAATCGCTGCCGGCGGTGACCATCAGGCCGAACTCGCGGGCCAGGATCGACAGGGTACCGACCTGTTCGGCCGGCTGCACGCCATTGACCACCTCGATGGCGTGTCCGCCGGCCTGGAGAAAGTCGGCGACCAGGCGCCGGCGCTTGGTCCGGGTGAAATCATAATGGTACGGGTGCGCCAGGCTGATCCAGGCGCGCGCCTCGCGCAGGCAGCCGACCACTTCCTCCAGGGTCGGCCAGTGCTGCTTGACGTCTCCCAGCTTGCCGGCCCCCAGCCATTTGCGGAACGCGTCGGCGCGATCCTTGACCCAGCCGCCCTGGACCAGGAACTCGGCGAAATGCGGCCGCGCCGGCGCGTTGCCGCTGTCGCCCAGGGCCCGCTGGATCGCCCGCGCGCCCTCCAGCGCCCCGGGCATACCCTTGGCCGCCAGCCGTCGGTCGATTTCCTCGGCGCGCGCCCAGCGGCCGCGGTGCAGGGCTTCGGTGGCCTGGCGCAGGGGAGCGGCGTCGAGGTCGAAACCGTAGCCCAGCACATGGATGGTGGCGCCACCCCAGGTGCAGGACAGCTCGACGCCGTTGACCAGTTCGATACCGAGTCGAGCGGCCGCCTGGTGGGCTTCCGGCAAGCCTTCCAGGGTGTCGTGGTCGGTCAGCGCCAGCAGCCCGACGCCTTTCTCGTGGGCCCGCTGCACCAGGGCGGCGGGCGCGAGAACGCCATCGGAGGCGGTACTGTGGCAATGCAGATCGACACGCATGGCTGAATCCTGATTCCAGTGAAGAATGGTGATGAAGCAACGCCGATTCGCTGCCTCGCGGTATCGAGACGTACCGTTCATGGGTCCGGGGAGCCTGCTCCACCTGGCGAATGCGCCTGCGGCACAGGCCTGACGCATTCGGAAAGACAGGATGACTGTTTCAGAACATCCAGAGGTTGCTATTATGCCGCTTCAACCGTGTCCTGACTGCCACCATGAAGCAATTCATCGATTTCATCCCACTGATCCTGTTCTTCATCGTCTACAAGATAGACCCTCAGAACGTCGAGTTCGCCGGGTTCAATCTGAGTGGCATCTACGGCGCGACCGCGACCCTGATCCTCGCCTCGGTGATCGTCTACGGCGCCCTCTGGCTCAAGCACCGCCACCTGGAAAAGAGCCAGTGGTTCACCCTCGGCGCCTGCCTGGTCCTCGGCGGCCTGACCCTGGCCTTCCACGAGGACACCTTCCTCAAATGGAAGGCGCCGCTGGTCAACTGGTTGTTCGCCCTGGCCTTCGCCGGCAGTCACTTCATCGGCGACAAGCCGATGATCCAGCGCATCATGGGCCATGCCATCCAGTTGCCGCAGGGCCTCTGGGTGCGCCTGAACATCGCCTGGGTGGTGTTCTTCCTGGTGTGCGGCTTCGCCAACCTGTACGTGGTCTTCACCTATCCGAACTTCTGGGTGGACTTCAAGGTGTTCGGCAGCCTCGGCATGACCTTGCTGTTCCTGATCGGCCAGGGCCTGTTCCTGGCTCGCCACCTGCACGACGCCGATACCGGCGAAAAGCCCAAGGACTGACATGCTCTACGCGATCATCGCCCGTGACATTCCCGCTTCCCAGGAACGCCGCCTGGCCAGCCGCCCGGCCCACCTGGCCCGTCTCGAACAGCTGAAGGAAGAAGGCCGCCTGGTACTCGCCGGCCCGCACCCGGCGATCGACAGCAACGACCCGGGCGCCGCCGGCTTCACCGGCAGCCTGATCGTCGCCGAATTCGATTCCCTGGCCGCGGCGCAGAGCTGGGCCGAGGCCGACCCCTACCGGGCCGCCGGGGTGTATGCCGAGGTGGTGGTCAAGCCGTTCAAGAAAGTCCTGCCCTGAGGCAGTCGCCGGGTACCGGCGGCCGGCCCGGTCGCCCTCCCGGCAAACGTTTTCGCACCGGACGCCGCTTTCCGGTGCCCGCCGCAGCGCAACCAGGCCGGCCCGGCGCTTTCGCCAAGCCGGAAGGGCGAACCGGAAGACAGTGCAATCCGTCGCTTCATCGGTACAAGGAGTCATGATGCGTCCATCCACTGCCCATTGCCTGCTGCTGAGCCTGAGCCTGGGAGCTTCCCTGGCCCAGGCCGAGGAACCCGCGCCAGCACCGATTCCAGCCGCGCAGCCTTCCATTGCGCAGGCTACCGCCGAACTGGAGCGCCGCCTGGTGGAAACGGAACGCCAGCGCGACGAACTGGTCAGTCGTATGCGCCAGGAGAACCGCCAGTTGCGCGAGCAGTTGCAGGCGGCCCAGGCGCAGCGGCAACCGCCGCTGCTCACAGAAGAGCAGACCTGGTATGTCGCCGGCGCCGCCACCGCCCTGCTCGCGTTCGTCCTCGGCGCCCTGAGCCGCGGCCGCCGGCGACAGCGACGCGAATGGATCAATTGAGCGACACCCGATGAGCGAACTGCTGTTGATCGACGATGACCGGGAGCTCTGCGAGCTGCTCGGTACCTGGCTGGTCCAGGAAGGTTTCTCCGTGCGTGCCAGCCACGACGGCGCCCAGGCCCGTCGCGCCCTCGCCGAGCAGACGCCGGATGCCGTGGTGCTCGACGTGATGCTGCCGGACGGCAGCGGCCTGGAACTGCTCAAGCAACTGCGCGGCGACCATCCCGACCTGCCGGTGCTGATGCTGTCCGCCCGCGGCGAGCCGCTGGACCGCATCCTCGGTCTGGAACTGGGCGCCGACGATTACCTGGCCAAGCCCTGCGACCCGCGCGAACTCACCGCACGGCTGCGCGCCGTGCTGCGGCGAACCCACCCGGCGCAGCCCAGCGCGCAGATGCAACTGGGCGACCTGTCGCTGAACCTGACGCGCGGCGTGGCGCAGATCGACGGCCAGGAGATCAGCCTGACCCTTTCCGAAAGCCGCATCCTCGAAGCGCTCCTGCGCCAGCCCGGCGAGCCGCTGGACAAGCAGGCCCTGGCGCAACTGGCGCTGGGCCGCAAGCTGACCCTCTACGACCGCAGCCTGGACATGCACGTCAGCAACCTGCGCAAGAAGCTCGGCAGCCACCCCGACGGCAGCCCGCGCATCCTCGCCCTGCGCGGCCGCGGCTACTACTACAGCCACTGAGCGGGTTTCGTCAGCCCGCCGACACAAGGTCTTTACCCAAGCTTTACCCAGGGTTGACCGCGCTTGACCTTGACCTCCCTAGACTGGGCTCATCCGGTAAATGGCCGGACCCAGAAAGGAGAAACACCATGCGCAAGACGCTAACCGCCCTGTTCATCGCCGCCGCCCTGCCGACCTTCGCCATGGCCGCGCCCGCCGCCAACGACCTGCCGCCCCCGCCGATGGAAGGCGGCCACATGATGGGCCAGCACGGTCCCCGGCATGGCGGACCGATGAAGGAACTGAACCTGACCCGCGAACAGCGCCAGCAGATGGGCAAACTGATGGGCGAACAGATGAAGGCCCGCCACGAGATCACCCAGCGCTACCTGGCCAAGCTGCCGGCGGCCGAGCAGAAGGCCCTGAAGGACGAACTCAAGGCCAGCCACGAGAAGACCCAGAAGGACATCCGCGCCCTGCTCACCCCCGAGCAGCAGAAGAAGTTCGACGAACTGCAGAAGAAGCGCGAGCAGCGCAAGGCAGAGTGGGCCGAATTCCAGCAATGGAAGGCCGACAAGAAGTCCAACTGACGTCCGAGCCACCGCTACCGGGTCCTCCGGTAGCGGTCTTCCGACCAGCCGGAATCGCATATCCTAGGGGTTTACCCACGCGGCCGGCCCGACATGCGATTCAACAGGAAAACCATGCGTTCACTCTTCTGGCGAATCCTCGCCGCCTTCTGGCTGGCCCTGCTGCTGGTAGCCGGGCTTTCCATCCTGCTGGGTCGCGCGCTGAACCAGGACACCTGGATCATCGCCCGCCATCCTGGCCTGAAGGATCTCGCCGAGCAGTGGACCGCCCTCTACGAAGAACAGGGCAGCTACGCGGCCCAGGGCTTGCTGGAGCAACGCCGCCGCGACTACGGGATTTCCATCCAGGTGCTCGACGAAAGCGGCCAGCGCCTGGTCGACGGCACCTACCTGCCGCGCCCCCGCCACCGCCCGCCGCGCACCAGCGACCGCAACCTGCCGCGCTTCCCCTGGCGCCAACTGAGCCAGGAATACGTCAGCCCGCAGAGCAACCATACCTATCTGTTCATCTACCGCATCCCGCACCCGGAGCTGGAGGCCTGGCACCGCGGCAGCCTGCTCTGGCCGCTCAGCGCGCTGGGCATCGCACTGGTGGTGCTGACCCTGTTCAGCCTGCTGCTGACGCTGTCCATCACCCGTCCGCTGAACCGTCTGCGGCGCGCCGTGCACGACCTCGGCCAGACCGCCTACCAGAAGGACAGCCTGGCCCGCCTGGCGCGGCGCGGCGATGAACTGGGCACCCTGGCGCGCGATTTCAACCGCATGGGCGAACGCCTGCAAAGCCTGATCGGCAGCCAGCGACAGTTGCTCCGCGACGTGTCCCACGAACTGCGCTCGCCGTTGGCGCGCCTGCGCATCGCCCTGGCCCTGGCCGAGCGCGCCGAACCGCAAGCGCGGGCGCAGATGTGGCCGCGCCTGGAACAGGAATGCGACCGCCTGGAAGCGCTGATCGGCGAGATCCTCGCCCTCGCCCGGCTCGACGCCGAACCCGGCGCGAGCCAACGGATCGCCCTGCTGCCGCTGCTCCAGCGGCTGCGCGAAGACGCCCTGCTGCTGGCTCCGGAGCAGGATATCCGCCTGGAAGTGGCGCCTGACCTGAGCATCGACGGCTGGCCGGACATGTTCGAGCGCGCGGTGGACAACCTGCTGCGCAACGCCGTGCGCTTCAACCCCGCCGGCCAACCGCTGGAAGTGCGCGCCAGCAGCGCCGGCGACTACCTGCGCCTGAGCGTCCGCGACCATGGGCCGGGCATCGCCGTCGAACTGCAGGAGCAGTTGGGCGAACCGTTCTTCCGCGCACCCAACCAGAGCAGCCCGGGACACGGCCTGGGCCTGGCCATCGCCCGCCGCGCCATCGAGCGCCACGGCGGGCACCTGCGCCTGGGCAACCATCCCGACGGCGGCTTCATCGCCACCCTCAGCCTGCCGCTACGGCGCAAGGCGACCGAATGACGCCACGCCCCGATGCGCGGCACTTCCCCCAGGAGCATCCGGCATGACTCTTCCCGCTTCGTTGTTCCTCGATGAACGCCCGCTCGCCCAGGCCATCGCGCCGCCGGAACTTCCCGGCGACGAGCCGCAATCGCTGGTCCTGGCGGTCGAGCTGGGACAGGTCGCCCAGCAACTGCGGCAACGCTGGGCGCGCCTCGACCTGAGCCTGCCGGAGCGCGGCACCTGGCCGCTGGAGAGCTGGCGCCCGGCCTTGCACGAGGCGCTCTACGGCCTGCTCGGCGGCGCCGCGCAGGCCCGCCCGTGGCAGCGCATCACGCTGAATCCGGCGCTGGACGCGCGCCACGGCCGGCTGCGCCTGGACATCCTCGGCCAGGCGGAAGAAGGCCGGCGCTGGCTGCCGGCGGCCGTGGAAGCCGCCCGACGACTGGCCGGCTGGCAGGGCGGACGACTGCTCTGGCACGCTCAGGGCGCGTATTGGTGCGTACGCCTGCTGTTGCCGCTCAGCCCGGCCAGGCGCTGACGAAGGCCGTCGGGTCGAGTTCCGTCGGCGTGCGCAACTCGCCCATCGGCGTACCCAGGTAGACGAAGCCGATGATCCGCTCCTGCTCGCCGAGCCCCAGGCCGGCGTGCACCACCGGATCGGTGGCCATCTCGCCGGTCCGCCACATCGCCCCCAATCCCTGGGCATAGGCACCCAGCACCAGGCCGTGGGCAGCGCATCCGGCGGCCAGCAGTTGCTCGCCATGCGGCACCTTCGGGTGATCCTGCAGGCAGGCCACCGCCACGACCAGCAGCGGTGCCCGCAGCGGCATGTTGCGGGCCTTGGCCAGCGCTTCCTCGGCGGCGTCCGGCTGGCGGCTCGCCAGGGCGCGGGCGTAGAGGTCGCCCAGGGCCCGGCGGCCTTCGCCTTCTACCACGATGAAGCGCCAGGGCCGCAGTTGCCCGTGGTCCGGGGCACGCAAGGCGACCCGGAACAGCCGGTCGAGCTGCTCCGGCGAGGGCGCGGGATCGCTCAGGCGGGCGTGGGAAACGCGAGTGAGCAAGGCGTCGAGAGCCTCCATGGGCGAACTCCTGTCAGAAACGAAATCGCCATTGTAGACGCAATCGCCAGGCTCACGCCCGCTCTCAGGCGACCCGGCCCGGCGCCAGGTGCGGCTGCAGCGGCGGGGTCAGCGGTGGCAGGCCGTAGGCGGCGCGCGCGGCATCGCAGGCCGGGTTGGGCTGGCCGTTGACCCAGGCCGCCTCGAACTCGCGGCAGGTACTCGAGCGCTGCTCGTAGACGGTGCAGCGAACACCGCAACCGACCTCGCCGAGCAGCCCGACGCAGCGCGCCGGCTTGTTCTCGGTACCGCTCATGGCGACCATCTGCGGGCTGATGCGGACGGTCAGTTCGTCGGGTACGACGCCGCCTGCGGAACGGCACTCGCCCCAATAGAAAGACACACGAAAATGCGCACAGCAGGCGCCGCAGGTAAGACACGGATTGTCAGTCGACATGGTTGGCAGAACACCAGAGAAACCGGCGAGCGCCGGCGGGCGAAGCGAGATTCTAGCGATTTCGCGGCTGCTGTGAAGAGGGGCGCAGCGGCAGATTTACTCTCCGCGGACGGCTGGTAGAATGACCGGTCCGCCACCGCCCAGAGCCCCACGATCCATGGCCTTGCCGACCCTACGCATTCTCGGTTTCATCATCGGCATCTTCCTGATCACTCTGGCCGCCAGCATGCTGGTCCCGATCCTGACCATGCTCGCCTTCGACCGTACCGAAGGCATCCAGGCGTTCATCTGGTCCAGCGTCGCCACCTTCGTCACCGGCCTCGGCCTGGTCCTGCCGGGGCGTCCCGAGCATGTCCACCTGCGCCCGCGGGACATGTACATGCTCACCGTATCGAGCTGGGTGCTGGTATGCATCTTCGCCGCCCTGCCGTTCGTCCTGCAGCAGCACATCAGCTACACCGATGCCTTCTTCGAAAGCATGTCGGGGATCACCGCCACCGGCTCCACCGTGCTCAGCGGGCTGGACGACATGTCCCCGGGCATCCTCATCTGGCGCTCGCTGCTGCACTGGCTGGGCGGCATCGGCTTCATCGCCATGGCCGTGGCGATCCTGCCGATGCTGCGGATCGGCGGCATGCGCCTGTTCCAGACCGAATCCTCGGACCGCTCGGAAAAGGTCCTGCCACGCTCGCACATGGTCGCCAAGTACATCGTCGCCACCTATGTCGGCATCACCCTGCTCGGCAGCCTGGCCTTCTGGGGCGCCGGCATGAGCCCGTTCGACGCGGTCAACCACGCCATGTCGGCGATTTCCACCGGCGGTTTCTCCACCTCCGACCAATCCCTGGCCAAGTGGAAGCAGCCGGCGGTGCACTGGACCGCGGTAGTGGTGATGATCCTCGGCAGCCTGCCGTTCGCGCTCTACGTCGCCACCCTGCGCGGACACCGCAAGGCGCTGATCAAGGACCAGCAGGTCCGCGGCCTGCTCGGCCTGCTGCTGGTGACCTGGCTGCTGATGGGCACCTGGTACGCGGTAACCTCCAAGCTGCCCTGGATGGATGCCTTCCGCATCGTCGCGGTGAATGTCACCTCGGTGGTCACCACCACCGGCTTCGCCCTCGGCGACTACAGCATGTGGGGGCACTTCTCGATCATGCTGTTCTTCTACCTCGGCTTCATCGGCGGTTGCTCCGGCTCTACCGCCGGCGGCATCAAGATCTTCCGCTTCCAGGTCGCCTACACCCTGCTCAAGGCCAACCTCTACCAGTTGATCCACCCGCGCGCGGTGCTCAAGCAGAACTACAACGGCCATCGCCTGGACGAGGAAATCGTCCGCTCGATCCTGACCTTCTCGTTCTTCTTCGCCATCGTCGTCTGCCTGCTCGCCCTCTGCCTGTCGCTGATCGGCCTGGACTGGATGACCGCCCTCACCGGCGCCGCCAGCACCGTGGCCGGCGTAGGCCCGGGGATGGGCCCCATCATCGGCCCCTCGGGCAACTTCGCCAGCCTGCCGGACGCCGCCAAGTGGCTGCTGGCCGCCGGCATGCTGCTCGGCCGCCTGGAGATCATCACCGTGCTGGTCCTGCTGACCCCGGCGTTCTGGCGCCACTGAGCGCTCACGGGCCTGTCTGCAATGGCTCTACTCAGGGACTGAAAAGCCGGTGTAAGCTTCTGCACCATGACGACACAGCCGCAACCCGGCCACGTGAGCCTGGATAGCTCCACCCAGCCCGCCCGCGTCAGAGCCATAGGTGATTGGACGCTCGCCCACTACACGGCTCTGGAGCGCGAGGTGACGCGCCTGCGCAGCGAAGTGGCGGGCAACGCCAGCTTCGACCTGAGCCAGTTGGGCGCCCTGGATACCGCCGGCGCCGCCCTGCTCGCCGAATTGCTCGGCGCCGAGCGCCTGGCCGACCTCGCCGAGCTGGAGCCCGGCCTGCCGCGCGAGCGCCAGGCCCTGCTGAAGACCGTCGGCCACGCCCTGCACGACTTCTGCGAACCGGAAAAACCCAAGCCGCCGACCACCGCCATCGAACTGCTGGCTCGCATCGGCTGTGCCATGGAGACCTTCTGGCTGCACCTCAAGGCACTCCTCGGCTTCATCGGCCTGACCCTGGAGACCCTGCTCCGCAGCCTGGTCCGCCCGGCCAGTTGGCGGGTCACGCCGCTGGTGGCGAACATCGAGAAGAGCGGCCTGGACGCGGTGCCGATCATCGCCCTGCTGACCTTCCTGGTCGGCGCGGTGATCGCCTTCCTCGGCGCCACGGTGCTGGCCAACTTCGGCGCGACCATCTACACGGTCAACCTGGTGGTGTTCTCCTTCCTCCGCGAGTTCGCCGTGCTGCTCACCGCGATCCTCATGGCCGGCCGTACCGCCAGCGCCTTCACCGCGCAGATCGGTTCGATGAAGGCCAACGAGGAGATCGACGCGATCCGCGCCCTCGGCCTCAACCCCATCGAGCTGCTGGTGCTGCCGCGGGTGCTGGCGCTGCTGGTATCGCTGCCGATGCTGACCTTCGTCGGCATGCTCTGCGGCATCGTCGGCGGCATGACCGTCTGCGCCTGGACCCTGGACATCCCGCCGGCGATGTTCCTGTCGATCATGGAGGACGGAATCGGCGTACAGCATTTCCTGGTCGGTATCAGCAAGGCCCCGCTGTTCGCCTTCCTGATCGCCGTGATCGGCTGCCTGGAAGGCTTCAAGGTCAGCGGCAGCGCCCAGTCGGTGGGCGAGCACACCACCACCAGCGTGGTCCACTCGATCTTCGTGGTGATCCTGCTCGACGCCCTCGCCGCGCTGTTCTTCATGGAGATGGGCTGGTGAGCCAGGACAACCCGCAGGCGATCATCCAGGTCCGCGACCTGTGCAACCGTTTCGGCGCCCAGGCGGTCCACGAGCACCTCGACCTCGACGTCCGTCGCGGCGAGATCCTCGGCGTGGTCGGCGGCTCCGGCACCGGCAAGTCGGTGCTGCTGCGCAGTATCGTCGGCCTGCGCCGGCCGACCTCCGGCAGCGTGCGGGTGTTCGGCGAAGACCTGCTGCAACTGCCGGAGGAGCGCCGCTCCCTGGTCGAACGGCGCTTCGGCGTGCTGTTCCAGCAGGGCGCGCTGTTTTCCTCGCTTACCGTGGTGGAGAACGTCGCCCTGCCGCTGATCGAGAACGCCGGCCTGCCGCGCGCCGACGCCGAGCACCTGGCCCAGGTCAAGCTGGCCCTGGCCGGGCTACCGGCCAACGCCGGCGACAAGTATCCGGCCTCGCTTTCCGGCGGCATGATCAAGCGCGCCGCCCTGGCCCGCGCCCTGGCGCTGGACCCGGACATCCTGTTCCTCGACGAGCCCACCGCCGGCCTCGACCCGATCGGCGCGGCGGCCTTCGACAACCTGATCCGTACCCTGCGCGACGCCCTCGGCCTGACGGTGTTCCTGGTCACCCATGACCTGGACACCCTGTACACCATCTGCGACCGGGTCGCCGTGCTGTCGCAGAAGAAGGTCCTGGTGGTCGATACCCTGGAACGGGTCGCCGCCACCGACGACCCCTGGGTCCGCGAATACTTCCACGGGCCGCGCGGGCGCGCCGCCCACCAAGCCGCCGCCGTGCCGGAGAATCACTGAGATGGAAACCCGAGCCCACCATGTGTTGATCGGCCTGTTCAGCGTGATCGTGATCGGCGCCGCCCTGCTCTTCGGCCTGTGGCTGGCCAAGTCCGGCTCGGAGGGCAAGTTCAACTACTACGACATCGTCTTCAACGAAGCGGTCAGCGGCCTTTCCCAGGGCAGCTCGGTGCAGTACAGCGGGATCAAGGTCGGCGACGTGGCCTTCCTCCGCCTCGATCCGCAGGACCCGCGCAAGGTCTGGGCACGCATCCGCGTGGTGGCCAGCGCGCCGATCAAGCAGGACACCACCGCCAAGCTGGCGCTCACCGGGATCACCGGCACCTCGATCATCCAGCTCAGCAGCGGCACGCCCGCCAGCCCGATGCTGGAGGGCAAGGACGGGAGGATCCCGGTGATCGTCGCCACGCCCTCGCCGCTGACCCAGTTGCTGAGCAACGGCGAAGACCTGATGGGCAACATCAACCAGCTCATCGCGCGCTTCAGCAACCTGCTCTCCGAGGAAAACACAGCGCGCATCAGCCGCACCCTCGACCATCTCGACCAGGCCACCGGCGCGCTCTCCGCCGAGCGCGAGAACGTCAGCGCGGTGATGCAGCAGTTGGCCCAGGCGAGCAGGCAGGCCAACGCCGCGCTGGCCCAGGCCAGCGAGTTGATGCGCAGCGCCAACGGCCTGCTCAACGAGCAAGGCAAAGGGATGATGGAAAACGCCAACAAGACCATGGCTTCGCTGGAGCGCACCAGCGCCACCCTCGACCAGTTGATCAGCGAGAATCGCCACTCGCTGGACGGCGGCATCCAGGGACTCGCCGAGCTGGGCCCGGCGGTCAGCGAACTGCGCGATACCCTGGCGGCACTGCGCGGAATCAGCCGGCGCCTGGAAGAGAACCCGGCGAACTACCTGCTGGGCCGGGAAAAAACCAAGGAGTTCACCCCATGAGGCTCGCCCTTCGCCCGCTGCGTCGCCTGTCCCTGGCCGCCGGCCTGGCCGCGCTCGCCACCCTCGGCGCCTGCTCGATCCTGCCGGAAGCGCAGGTCCTCCAGGTCTACCTGCTACCGGTGCACAACCCTCCGGCCAGCGCCGCCGCGCGGCCGGTCGACTGGTCGCTGCGGATCGCCCGGCCGCGTACCAGCCTGGTGCTGGAGAGCCCGCGCATCGCGGTGCGCCCGCACGGCGACGAAATCAGCGTGTACCAGGGCGCGCGCTGGAGCGATCCGGCACCGTCGCTGCTGCGCGACCGTCTGATGCAGGCGTTCCAGGCCGACGGCCGGGTCCGCGGCCTGAGCAGCGACGACAGCAACCTGCAGGCCGATTTCGAACTGGGCGGCGACCTTCGCGCCTTCCAGACCGAGTACCCGAACGGCCAGGCCAGCGCGCTGATCCGCTACGACGCGCGCCTGGTGCGTACCGACGACAAGCGCGTGGTCGCCAGCCGGCGTTTCGAGGTCAGCCAGCCGGTGGACGGCAAGAAGGTCGCGGCGGTGGTCAGCGCCTTCGGCAAGGCCGGCGATACGCTGTCGGCCCAGGTTCTCGACTGGACCCTGCGCCAGGCCTCGGCGCAACCCGCCGTGCAGCCCTGAAGCGTCCCGCCTGGCCTGGCGACTAGCCCGGGCGCCCCTGGCGGCGCGCCCGGTATTCGTTGGGCGTGCAGCCGAACCAGCGGCGGAATGCCCGGAAGAAATTGCTCGGATCGGCGAAACCCAGCAGATAGGCGACTTCCAGCAAGGTCAGGCCGGGCTGCTGGAGATACTGATCGGCCATATCCCGACGTGTGTCGTCGAGCAGTTGCTGGTAGCTGGTGCCCTCCTCCTGGAGGCGTCGTTGCAAGGTGCGCTGCGACAGGTGCAGTGCCTGGGCCACCCGTTCGCGCTTGGGTTCTCCCTGCGGCAACAGCCGGCACAGGGTCTGCCGGGCCAGATGGGTGATGCGGCTGGTGCTGAAACGCGCCAGGTATTCGCCGGCGAAGCGATCGTGCAACTGGGCCAGCGCCTCGTTGGCCGAGGGTAGCGGCGTCTCGAGGTCGACGCGGGAAAACACCAGCGCGAACTCCTCGGCGTGAAAGCGCAGCGGCGCGCGGAACAGCTCGGCATAGGGTGCCAGCGGCTCGCGGGGCGCGCCGGGCAGTTCCACCGCCAGCGGGTCCAGCGGCCGGCCGGTGATCCAGCGGACCATGTCCACCAGGTAGGCCAGCGAGCATTCGGCACTCTGCGGCGGCGCCGGCAGGCGATCACCATGCACCGTGACGCCGAGTCGATAGCCCTGCGGCGTGCGGCGGAAAGTCAGGTCGGAGGCTTCCGCGATGATCCGCTGGTAGCGTTCCAGGCGCGCGAAGCCTTCCGCCAGGTTGCAGCTCGACATCAGCGCATAGCCGACGACGTGGAAAGCCGGGCGCCGGACCCGGGCGATGTTCAGGGCGATCGCCGGGTTGCCGCTGAGCGCCACCGCACGCTGCCACAGACGGCTCATCGCATCCTGCGGGAAGCGCGCGTCGGGGTCCTGCAAGGCCTGGTAGTCGAGGCCCAGCTCGGCGAACAGCTGGCGTCCGTCGAGGCCTTCCAGCTCCAGGGCGAGGACGATGCCCTGGACCCAGCTGGACAAGGTTGTACGTTCCGGCATCGGTCTCTTCTTGTTCTGGCGGGAGGCACGCCGACCGTCGACCGGCCTGGCGGCCCAAGGATACTAAACTGGCCCTGTATGTCATCCGCGACATCGTGCGGCCCGCACTACACTGCGCGGACACAACGAGAGGAGGCATTCCATGAGCAGCCCTGACGACGAGCGTTTCCACAGTTTCGCCGAGTTCTACCCCTACTACCTGCAGGAACACAGCAATGCGGTGTGCCGCCGCCTGCACTACGTCGGCAGCCTGCTGGTGCTGGCGGTGCTGTTCCTCGCCGTGGCCAGCCAGCAGTGGCTATGGCTGCTGGCGCTGCCGCTGGTCGGCTATGGCTTCGCCTGGGTCGGCCACTTCGTCTTCGAGAAGAACCGCCCGGCCACCTTCAAGTACCCGCTGTGGTCGTTCATGGGCGACTGGGTGATGCTCAAGGACGCCTTCACCGGCCGCATCCGCTTCTGACCCGTCCCGCGCGGCCGGCCGCCCGGGCCGGTCGCTCCGCCGGGACGACCGTCGGTCCCGGATCGGTGCGCTTTCCTGAACTATCGCTCAGCTGTCACTGGCCGCCGCGCAAACGCTTGGTTAAGATTCCGCCAGCAACCTGGCCAACCGCCATTCCTCAGGCGGAAAGCTCACGAAGCCGAGCCAGGACGAAAATACACAGGGATCCTCTCCAGCGCATGAAGCCTACCCTCCCCGACCGCTCGCCGACGAGCCGGTCCGTCGCGTCCATGCGTGAATACTATTCGCGCGTGCTGGCCTATATCGCCTGTGGCGCCAGCATCGCGGCGGGAACCTACACCCAGTATTTCAGCTACGGCATCCTCTGGATGGTGCCCTATGCGCTGCTCTACCCGCACCTGGCGTACCACCTCGGCCAGCGCTTCCGCCAGCACGACCCGCGCAAGGTGACCCGCGTCCTGCTCGCGGTGGACGCCGTGCACTGCGGCCTGGGCATGGCGCTGCTCGGCTTCTCCGTGGTGCCCAGCCTGATGTTCCTGCTGGTGCTGAGCTTCACCGCGCTGGTCATCGGCGGCCTGCGCCTGCTCGGCATGGCCCTGCTGGTATCGGCCAGCAGCGCCCTGCTGGTCGCCGTGCTCGTCGCCCCGCCGCTGCTGGGCAATACCCCGGTCGAGGTGGCCGCGGTCAGCATCCTGTTCTGCGGACTGTACATCTGCATCACCGCCTTCTTCGGCCACCAGCAGGGCCTGCGACTGGCCCAGGTGCGCCAGGAGATCGCCCGCGAGCAGGAAAAGGCCGCGCGGCTCGCGCGCAACCTGGCCAAGTACCTGTCGCCGCAGGTCTGGGAAATGATCTTCAGCGGCAAGAAGAGCGTGCGCCTGGAAACCCAGCGCAAGAAGCTCACCGTGTTCTTCTCCGACATCCGCGGCTTCACCGAGCTATCCGAGGAGCTGGAAGCCGAGGCCCTGACCGACCTGCTCAACAACTACCTCAACGAGATGTCGAAGATCGCCCTCAAGTACGGCGGCACCATCGACAAGTTCGTCGGCGACTGCGTCATGGTGTTCTTCGGCGACCCCAGCACCCAGGGCGCGAAGAAGGACGCGGTGGCTGCGGTATCGATGGGCATCGCCATGCGCAAGCACATGAAGGTGCTGCGCCAGCAGTGGCGGGCCCAGGGCATCACCAAGCCGCTGGAAATCCGCATGGGCATCAACACCGGCTATTGCACGGTGGGTAACTTCGGCGCCGACACGCGCATGGACTACACCATCATCGGCCGCGAGGTGAACCTCGCCAGCCGCCTGGAAAGCGCCTCGGAAGCCGGCGAAATCCTCATTTCCCACGAGACCTACTCGCTGATCAAGGACGTGATCATGTGCCGCGACAAGGGCCAGATCGCGGTCAAGGGCTTCAGCCGCCCGGTGCAGATCTACCAGGTGGTGGACTCGCGCCGCGACCTCGGCGCCGCGCCCAGCTACGTCGAGCACGAATTGCCCGGCTTCTCCATGTACCTGGACACCAACAACATCCAGAACTACGACAAGGAACGGGTCATCCAGGCCCTGCAACAGGCCGCCGAGCGCCTACGCGACAAGGTCATCCTCTGAGTTCGTCGAGCGCCGCCGGCAGTTCGTCGCGCCATTCCGGCGCAGTCCGCGGGCCGCTCGCCTGCAGCGCCAGGAACTCCTCCGCCGAAACCCGCCAGGACTGCTCCCGCGCCCAGCGCCCGCAGGCCTGGCGATCCAGCGCCAGCGCCTGGCGGCAGGCTTCGCCAAGATCCTCGTGCATGACCCCGGTCACGCCCTGCTGCAATACATCCAGCGGCCCCGGCACGGCGAAGGCCGCCACCGGCACGCCGCAGGCCAGTGCTTCGAGCATCACCAGGCCATAGGTATCGGTCAGCGAGGGAAACACCAGCACCGAGGCCGCCCGGTAGGCGTCGGCCAGCGCGCGGCCATGGCGGTAGCCGAGAAAACGCGCCTGTGGATAGCGCTGCTCCAGCGCCGCCCGCTGCGGGCCGTCGCCCACCAGCCATTTTTCGCCCGGCAGTTCGAGATCGAGGAACGCCTCCAGGTTCTTTTCCGTCGCCAGCCGCCCGACATACAGGAACACCGGCGGCCGCGCTTCCGCCGCGGGTGTCTCGGCGGGATGGAACAGTTCGGTATCGACGCCCTTGCGCCACAGCCGCAGGTGCTGGAAGCGCCAGGCGCAGAACTCGTCGCGCAGGCGCGGGGTGCTCACCAGCACCGCCCGGCTCGGCCGATGGAAGGCGCGCAGGAAGGCATAGCCCCAGGACAGCGGCAGCCACGGACAGCGGTCACGCAGGTATTCGGGAAAGCGCGTATGGATCGCCGAGGTGAAGTCCAGGCCGCGCTTGCCCAGCCAGCGCCGCGCGGCCCAGCCGAGCGGCCCCTCGGTGGCCAGGTGCACGGCATCCGGGGCGAAGGCCTCGATCAGCCCGCCGAGGCGCCAGAGATTCCAGGCCAGGGGGATTTCCGGATAGCTGGGACAGGGCAGGCAGCGGAAGTCGGCGGGCGACAGCACCCGTACCTGGTGGCCCAGCAGTTCCAGCTCGCGCTGCAGGGCCAGCAGGCTGGTGACGACTCCGTTGACTTGCGGTAACCAGGCGTCGCTGACGATCAATAGCCTCATGCCGCCGGCTCGACCGCCGCGGCCTGCGCCGCCAGCCGCGCCTGCTCCTCGGCCAGGCGGTAGAGCTGGATGCTGCCGTCCCAATGTTCGATCAGCGCCGTGCAGGATTCTACCCAGTCGCCGCAGTTGAGGTAGTCGACGCCCTCGATGCGGCGGATCTCGGCATGGTGGATGTGCCCGCAGACCACCCCGTCGAGCCCGCGCTTGTGACACTCGTGGGCGATGGCTTCCTCGAAGTCGCTGATGAAGTTCACCGCGGTCTTGACCTTGTGCTTGAGGTACGCCGACAGCGACCAGTAGCCGTAGCCCCAGCGCCGCCGCCAGTGGTTCAGCCAACGGTTGAGGAGCAGGGTGAACTCGTAGGCGGAGTCGCCGAGGAACGCCAGCCAGCGGTGGTAGCGGGTAATCACGTCGAACTGGTCGCCGTGTATCACCAGCAGCTTGCGGCCGTCGGCGGTACTGTGCACCGCCTCGTCGACCAGGCGGATGTTGCCGAGGATCAGGCTCGAATAGCGGCGCAGGAATTCATCATGGTTGCCGGTGACGTAGATCACCTCGGTGCCGCGCTTGCTCAGGGTGAGCAGGCGGCGGATCACGTTGGTGTGCGCCTGCGGCCAGTAGATGCCGCCGCGCAGCTTCCAGCCGTCGATGATGTCGCCCACCAGGTAGATGCGATCGGCGTGGTAGCGCTTGAGGAACGCCGCCAGGTGTTCGGCCTGGCAATCCCGCGTCCCCAGGTGGACATCCGAGATCCACAGGGTCCGAACCCGCTGCTTGCGGTTCGAGGTGAAGCGTTGCGCGGTGCTCATCGGCGGGTCTCCGACGGTGTTTTTCCGATCTTGGACGGCGCCGGTGAAACGACTGTGACAGGCCGGCGACCGTTGCGTGACAGGGCGCGACTGTCTGTCGCCGGCGCCAGCGGGTAGACTGGGCGCCTGCCTCCGGGAGCTTCGCCATGGGTTCGATCCTTTCCCTGCGCCACTACAGCCACGACCAGATCGTCCACAGCCATGACCATGCCCAATTGGTCCTGGGCCTCAGCGGCTGCCTCGAGTTCGAGGTCGAGGGGCGCGGCAGCCGCGTGTTGCGGCAGACCTTCGCGGTGGTGCCGGCGCAAGCCCGGCATGCCTGCTCGAGTCCCGCCGGCAGCCGCTGCCTGGTCCTCGACCTGCCCTGCGACGGCAGCCTGCTGCTGGGCCTGGGCGAACACGCCGAAGCCGGTCGGCGGCTGTTCGAGCGACCGCAGGCGCTGTCGCTGACGCCCGCCCAGGGCCAACTGGTGAACTGGCTGGCCAGCGGCCCGATCAACGACCCGGTGATCGCCCACCAAGGCGCCGGCCTGCTCCTCGCCAGCCTGGCCAGCGAGCGCCAGCCGCCGCGCCAGCAGCCCCGCCTGCCGCTGGCCAGCCTGGACGCCTACCTCGACCGCCATGCCGCCCATCCGTTGCAGGTCGCCGACCTGGCACGGCTGGCCGGTCTTTCGGTGGCGCGCTTCCACAGCCTGTTCCTCGCCGAGACCGGGCAGACGCCCATGGACTACGCGCGCAGCCGGCGCCTGCACCAGGCCCACGAACTGCTGCTGGAGAGCAGCCTGGCGGTGGGCGAGATCGCCGCCCGGGTCGGCTACGCCTCGCAGAGCGCCTTCACCGCGGCGCTGGTCCGCGAGTTCGGCGTCACCCCGCGACAACTGCGTCGCGAGTCCCGCGACAAAACCGGCTAGCCGCACGACAGACAAATCCGTCACGACTCCTTACTCTCTGCCCATCGACAGAACAGGAGTCAGCATGGACATCATCGAATGGCAGGATTTCGAACGCGTCGAACTGCGCGTCGGCACCATCCTCAGCGCCGCTCCCAACCCCAAGGCACGCAAACCCGCCTATGTCCTCGAGGTCGACCTCGGACCGCTCGGCCTGCGCACCTCCAGCGCGCAACTGACCGCACACTACCAGGCCGAGGAACTGGTCGGACGCCAGGTCCTCTGCGTCTGCAACTTCGCTCCGAAGCAGATCGCCGGGGTGCGCTCGGAGGTCCTGGTCACTGGGGTCTACGATAGCGAGGACAAGGTGGTCCTGGCCGGCTTCGACAAGCCCCTGCCCAACGGTGCGCGCCTGGCCTGAAGGATCCCCATGAATCGACGTTCCGCCCTCGCCGCCCTGCACGGCGGCGCCCTCCTCTTCGGCCTGACCGGGGTGTTCGGCAAGCTGGCCAGCGCCTCCCCCGGGGTGATCGTGTTCGGTCGTGCGCTGTTCGCGGTGCTCGCCCTCGGCCTCTTCGCCCGCCTCGCGGGCCAGGCCTGGCGCGCCCTGGGACCCGCGCAATGGCTGCGCCTGGCGCTCTGCGGCCTGCTCCTGGCCGGGCACTGGGTGAGTTTCTTCATCGCCGTGAAGACCGCCGGCGTGGCCATCGCCACCCTCGGCTTCGCCAGCTTCCCGGCCTTCACGGTAATCCTCGAAGGGCTGCTCTTCCGCGAGCGCATTCATCTCGCGGAAGGACTGCTGGTAGTCCTGGTCAGCCTTGGCCTGGTGCTGGTCACGCCGAACTTCGACCTCGCCAGCGGCGCCACCCTCGGCCTGCTCTGGGCGATCCTTTCCGGCCTGCTGTTCGCCCTGCTGTCGCTGGCCAACCGCAGCAACAGCGGGCAGGTCGGCCCGGTGCAGGCGGCGCTCTGGCAGAACCTGGTAGTCGCCCTGTGCCTGCTGCCGTTCGCGGTCGGCGAACTACCGGCGCTACCCGCTCTCGACTGGCTCTGGCTGGCCCTGCTGGGCGTCTTCTGCACCGGCCTGGCGCACAGCCTGTTCGTGGCCAGCCTGGCGGTGGTCAAGGCCCGCACCGCGGCGCTGGTATTCGCCCTGGAGCCGGTCTACGGGATCGCCTTCGCCTGGCTGTTGTTCCATGAAACGCCGGGGCCGCGGATGTTCCTCGGCGGCGCCCTGATCGTCCTCGCCATCGTGCTGTCGGCGCGACTCGGCGCCAGGAACCGGCCGGTCCCGGACAACGGCTTGTCCGCTAACCGGGGCTGAACCCGCCGAGCCTTGCATCCGGGTCACGCACACCGGATAGCGGAAGGTACGAGCTGCCCCGGAATGGCGGCGGCGGGCCTCAGGTTCGTTGCGCGAGGCCGGACTCGAGCGCCAGCGCGATGGGCGTGAGCTGTATCTCGGGGTTCTCCGCGAACAGCTCCATGACCCAGTTCACAAAGCAGCGCACACGAACCGACAGGTGCCTGGAGCCCGAGTAGATGACATGCACCGGCGCCGCAGAAAAGTGCCATTGCGGCAGTACCGGAACAAGTTTCCCTGCGCGTACGAATCCAGCCACCGCGAATGGGGCGCCAGGGCAGATGCCGCTGCCCGCCACGCAGGCCGAAATAGCCACGTCGGGTTCGTCGAACTGCATTCCATCGCCGGACTGCACCACGAAACGCTCCGAGCCGGACTCCAGCTCCCACATGAACGGGTTGCGCTCCCTGCCGCTGAACCAGCTCAACCGCCTGAACTGCGATAGATCGTCCGGACTGTCTACACCGCCTATGGAGGCCAGGTACTCGGGCGAGGCATACAAGCCCATCTGGATGTCGCAAAGATGCCTGGCGATCATGCTGGAATCCTTGAGCGCACCTCCCCGGATCGTGCAATCGATGCCGTCCTCCAGCAGATTGCTGATCCGGTCCGAACTACTCAGCCGCAGCTGGATCCTCGGGTAGCGCGCCTGGAAGTCGTGCAGCCTTGGAGCGATCACCCATCGGGCGATGGTGATCAGGGAGTCCACTCTAAGCCGGCCGATGGGCGTCGCCGTCCCGCCCCTGAGCGTGGCCTCCAGTTCGTCTATCTGCTGCAGCAGGACCTGGCATTTGTCGAAGTACGCGCTGCCATCGTGCGTAAGGCTCAGGGCACGGGTCGTACGATTGAGCAAGCGCACGCCTAGATGCTTTTCAAGATCGCTGACGCGCTGCGAAACGCGAGCTTTCGGCAGGCCCAGGGCATCGGCCGCGCGTGTGAAGCTGCCGGCGTCCACCACCTTCACGAAGGTGGCCATGGCGGTGAGTTTGTCCATAGATTGTTCGCGATTATTGAACCAAGAGTAACTTTGGATAATATTTTTCTTATTCTCAATCCCAATTATGGTTCCTTCCGTCCACCCACCAGGGAACCATCATGTCAAAAGCAGTCGTTGTTTATTTCTCCGGATATGGCCATACCAAGCGCGTAGCACAAGCGGCGGCGGAAGGCGCACAGGCTTCGCTGATCGAGATCGATAGCGAGGGCAACATTCCCGAGGCAGCCTGGGACCTGCTCGACCAGGCGCAATCCATCCTCTTCGGCGCGCCCACGTACATGGGCTCGGTGCCTTGGCAATTCAAGAAGTTCGCGGACGCCACTTCCAAGAAGTGGTTTGTTCGGCAGTGGCAGGACAAGGTCTTCGGCGGCTTCACCAACAGCGCAAGCCTGAACGGCGACAAGCAGGTTTCCCTGATCCTCATGCACACGCTGGCGTCCCAGCACGGCGGCATCTGGGTCAGCCTGGGCCTGGCTCCCGCCAACACCTCGGCCTCGAGCCGCGCGGATATCAACAACCTCGGCGCCTCGGTCGGCGCGCTGGTGCAGTCGCCGTCCGACGCGGATGCCCAGGCCATTCCCAGCGGCGATCTCGAGACCGTGAAGCTCTACGCCGCTCGCGTCGCCAGGATCGGACAACAGCTGCACGCCTGAGCCAGGCGCCGATGAATCACCGGCGCACCCTGCGCGCGTCGCTTGAACCTGCAACTACCTCGAAGGATATCGATCATGAAACTGTACTACTCCCCCGGCTCTTGCTCGCTGGCCATCCACATCGTGCTTCGCGAGGCCAACGTGCCTCACGAACTGGCCAAGGTCGACCTGTGGCAGCACAAGACCGCCTCGGGCGGCGATTACTTCCAGATAAACCCGAAGGGCACGGCGCCCGCCCTCGAGTTCGAAGGCGGCTTGCTGACCGAAGGCGCCGCCATCAGCCAATACCTCGCGGATCGCTACGCCCCAACGTTGGTGCCAGCCAACGGAACGCTGGAACGCAGCCGTTTGCACGAGATACTGAATTACCTCTCTTCGGATTACCACAAGTCCTTCACCCCGCTGTTCTACCTGTCCCCTTCGGACGACCCCACGGCCGCGCAGCGCCCAGTGATAGCCAAAGTGGCCTACCTGAACAACCTCCTCGCGGACGGCCGCCCATACATCCTGGGTGACGAGTTCACCGTCGCGGACGCACATCTCTTCGCCCTTACGCGCTGGTGCCCCCAATTCGGCATTTCGCTGGCCCCATTCCCAGCCTTGATGGATTTCATGGCCAGGATTGCAGCCCGTCCGGCAGTCAGGGCCGCGCTACAGGCCGAAGGACTGGAGGAACACCCCGACCAGTGCTGAGCCCTCGCTAGGTACCGGTTCTACGCGGACTGACGCCAGCGCTAGCACAGACGAGACCCGTGGCTGGGTTTCGCAGCCGACGTCAGCCCCCTGGACTTTCCTGAACGCGTCCCGCTGCTCGAGGCGGACATCCTGGAGATCGATATGTCGAAGAAAATTCTTGTTCTAGGTGCGACGGGAACAGTCGGCAAGCCGTTAGTCGAAGGCCTGCTGGCCAAGGGAGAGGCCGTCAAGGCCGCTTCCCGCGCAAATCGGAAAATGGATGGAGTCGAGAGTACGCCCTTCGATTTCGGCAAACCGGAAACCATCGCCACCGCCCTGGAGGGTGTGGATCGCACTTACATGCTCCTGCCCGCCGGCTACCTGAACGTACGCGATCTGCTCCTGCCGTTCGTCGAAGCCGCCGCAAGCCGCAAGGTGAAAATAGTCTTCCAGAGCGCCTTTGGCGTGGATGCGAATGACGCCAACCCCATGCGCCAAATGGAAATCCTGCTGGAGAAATCCGGCACGCCCCATGTGATCTTGCGGCCGAACTGGTTCTCCGACAATTTCCATCACTTCTGGAAAGCCGGCCTCGACCAGGGGCAGATCGCCTTGCCAGCCGGTGATAGCAGGACCAGTTTCATCGATGTGCGCGATATTGCGGCCAGCGCCATCGCCGCGCTCACCTCAACCGCTTTCGACGGCAAAGCATTCAACCTCACCGGTCCCGAAGCGCTCAGTTATGCCGATGCAGCGGCGATCCTGTCCGAAGTGACCGGCAAGCCCGTGCGATACGCCGCGACATCGGACAAGGCGTTCATCGACATGCTGGAGAACAACGGTGTGCCCGCCGCCAATGCGGCGCACATGGCCTCGATCTTCCACCCGGTGCGCCAAGGCTGGATGAGCGTAGTGACCGACGATGTCATGAAGCTCACCGGCAAGAGACCGCGGACACTGCGGGAATACGCACAAGACAAGGTCGCCGCCCTGACGGCCTAGGGCCGGGCCGCGACGCCTTGGGCGTCGAAAGTCGCAGGCGCCGACCAGAAACGCCTGGGGGCGCCAGCATAACCTCTGTTTTTCCAGGTTGAACGGGAGACGACCGTGTCCATGCAATTTTCCAAAGACCATTACTGGGTTCGCCTCGCCGACACCCTCGATGGCCACGCTATCGACAGCGTTGTCGTCGGTGTCACCCCACGGGCGCTGGCCGGCCTGGGCAACCTGATTTCGGTGATCCTGCCCAACGTCGGCGAGACGTTGGCGCAGGGAGCCGCCGCGGCCGAGATCGAGTCGGACAAAGCGGTGACGAACCTGTACACCCCCGTCTCCGGCGAAATCATCGCCGTCAACACGGCCTTGCGCGACACCCCGACGCTTGCCAACACCGACCCGTTGGGCGCCGGCTGGTTCTTCAGGGTCAAACTCAGCAACCCGGGGCAACTGGATGCGCTGCTCGACGAGAAGGCTTATGCCGAACTGTTCTGGGCCCCGTGACGACCGATTGGCTGGCCGGCACTGCGCTGGCGGCGCGATAGCCGCGGCAGACCTCCATACAGCCTCAACCTGTGGACTCCAACCATGACACTCATGAACTGCGATCCGGCCACCGGCAGTTGCCGGATTCCCGACGCTGCTCCCATCCTCCCCCAGGGGGCGAAGCAGGCCCCTGGCGGCGAAGTCACGCTCAGGTACATCGGCGACCCCATGTGCTCCTGGTGCTGGGGTATTTCCTCCACGCTCGAAGAACTCGCACGGTACTGCGAACAGAAGGGTATCGGCTTCACCCTCACCATGGGCGGCCTGCGCGCGGGCGGGGGCGACGCATGGGGGCCGGAGTTCCGGGAGTTTCTACGCCGGGAATGGACCCATATCGCCAAGGTCACCGGTCAACCATTCGGTTTTTCCCTGCTGTCGGCAAAGCATTTCGACTATGACACGGAGCCTGCCTGCCGAGCCGTTGTGGTCGCCGAGCAAATGCTCGACCAGAAGCGGCCTGTCGCCTCCGCGACCCTGGCATTTTTCTCTGCCGTGCAGCGCAAGTTCTATGTCGAAGGCGAGGACCCCAAGAACGTGGACTTTTATAGATCCATTTGCGAAGACGCTTCGCTATCGTTCGAAGACTTCCGCGCGCATTTCGCCACTGCCGCTGCACGGCAAGCCGTCTATCGGCAATTCGCCCAGTGCGGAGAGTGGGGCGTACGCGCATTCCCCACCCTTCTGCTTGACCTGGCTGGTGATCTGAAGCAACTCAGTTCAGGCGCCACCACAGCGGCAAGCGTGATCGAACGTATCGAACATCTGCTGGGCGCACGCACCGACTGAACATCCGGACCGGCGAGGCGGGTGGCGCAATGCACGGCCCGCCAACAGCATTCTGCGGGCAGGGTCCACCGTCCTCCTTGCAACAGTCCCCGCGGCCCCCTGGCGCCGTTCACCCGTGTCGATGCGACAACGCCAGCGCGAAAGCCCCTGCCAGACTGTCTGCGCTCCGGAATCCGGGGCCTGGAACCATCGCGAAATAAAAAAACCCGGTCGAACACGCGGGGGGAAGGGGTTCGACCGGGTGCTGCGTCCAATCACCGGAGCGTTGGCAGAGGGACGCAAAGGGAAGTGTTCGTTTCCAGCGCCTGCAGCATCCGCTCGCGGGCTCGCGCCAGGCCTTTCTCACGGAACTCCGGGCCCATGTTCATGCCCTCCGCGTGGATGAAGGTGACGTCGTGGATGCCGACGAAGCCCAGCACCTGGCGCAGATAGGGTTCCTGGTGGTCGAGACCGCCGCCGGCGTAGATTCCGCCGCGGGCGGTGAGAACGAAGGCGCGCTTGCCCTGTAGCAGGCCTTCCGGCCCCTGCTCGGCGTAACGGAAGGTCAGGCCGGCGCGCAGCACATGGTCGAACCAGCTCTTCAGGCTGCTGGGAATGGCGAAGTTGTACATCGGCGCCGCCAGCACCAGCACGTCCGCTATCCGCAACTCCTCGGTCAGGCGATTGGAACGCTCGAGGGCGCGCCTTTCCGCAGCGCTATGGCCATCGCAGGGAGTGGTCCAGGCTCCCAGCAATAATTCATCGAGGTGCGGCAGCGGCTCGCGCGCCAGGTCGCGGACCTGGAAGCGATCAGCGGGATGCGCGGCTTTCCAGTGGGAGATGAATTCCGCCGTCAGCAGGCGGGAAACCGAGCCCCGTTGGCGGGCACTGCTCTCGATAACCAGGACACGGGACATGACTCGACCTCCACCCACTGCGATACAACGATGGAGGTGAGGGTAGAGAATGATTAATCGATTAAAAAGTTGAAAAAACCGCTGTTAAATATCGACCATATTGATTTATAAACAGGCAACACCTAGTCTTTCGGTGAGAGAACGCTCTATTTCGCGATCTTGCAGGTCAGCTTGATCCGCAACTTGATGATGTCGCGGCCGAACTGCGCGGTGAAGTTGCTGTTCTGCCCGGGCTGGATCACGCCCTTGCGCACTTTCGGGGTCTCCGGGCCGTTGCGGAACACCGCCGTGCATTCCGCCGCCTGGCCACCCAGGTTGGTGAGGAGGATGGCGCCCATGTCGCGACCGATGTCCTGGGTGCTGTAGGAGACCTCGGTGCCGTTGAGTTGCGGGTCGACCTCGATCGGATAGGCGAAAGCGGACAGGGGCAGCAGCGATAGTGCGAAACAGCAAAGCCTTTTCATGGCCGGACTCCCGGTAGCGACAGATGGAAAAATGGCAACACCCTGAAAACCACGGCATCCCGTACGTCAAGAGAATGGACAGCCATCCCGTACAGGATGCCGACGACACGATAAGCGAAGTCGCCCCTCCGGCGCACTCGTCATCGCCTGCCGGCCGCGGAAACGCCGGCGAGGCATCCCTGCATTCGAGGAGGCGGAAATGAAAGCGCCACGCGTAACCCTGGACCAATGGCGGACCCTGCAGGCGGTGGTCGACCACGGCGGCTTCGCCCAGGCCGCGGAAGCCCTGCACCGCTCGCAATCGTCGATCAGCTATACCGTGGCGCGCATGCAGGAACAGCTCGGCGTGCCGCTGCTGCGCATCGACGGACGCAAGGCGGTGCTGACCGAGGCCGGCGAAGTGCTGCTGCGCCGCTCGCGGCAACTGGTCAAGCAGGCCGGGCAACTGGAGGAACTGGCCCACCACATGGAACAGGGCTGGGAGCCCGAGGTGCGTCTGGTGGTGGACGCCGCCTACCCCACCGCGCGGATCGTCCGCTCGCTGTCCGCCTTCATGCCGCAGAGCCGCGGCTGTCGCGTGCTGCTGCGCGAGGAAGTGCTCTCCGGCGTCGAGGAAGCGCTGATCCAGGGCGCCGCCGACCTGGCGATCAGCGGCCTGATCATTCCCGGCCACCTCGGCGCCGACCTCAGCGTGGTCGAGTTCGTCGCCGTGGCCCACCCCGACCATCCGCTGCACCGCCTGCAACGCGAGCTGACCCACCAGGACCTGGAAACCCAGATGCAGGTGGTGATCCGCGACAGCGGCCGGCTACAGCCGCGCGACCACGGCTGGCTCGGTGCCGAACAGCGCTGGACGGTGGGCAGCCTGGCTACCGCGGCGACCTTCGTCGGCAACGGCCTGGGCTTCGCCTGGCTGCCGCGACACATCATCGAGCGCGAACTGCAGAGCGGCCAGCTCAAGCCGCTGCCGCTGAGCCAGGGCGGCGTGCGGCAGAGCCGCTTCTACCTCTACACCAACAAGGAGAAGCCGCTCGGCCCGGCCAGCCAGATCCTCATGGAAATGCTCAAGTCGTTCGCCAACGTACCGCTCAACGCGCCCTTCGCGGCGCCCGAACCGGCCGCCGAGTGAACGCAGATGCCTGACTTCCAGCACCGCGACTGCACCCTCGTCTACGACGACCACCCCGGTCCCACCGAGCGCGCGCCGGTCCTGCTGCTGCACGGTCTCGGTTCGAGCGCCCGCGACTGGGAATACCAGTTGCCGGCCCTGCTGGGCCACTACCGCCTGCTGGTCCCGGACCTGCGTGGCCACGGCCGCTCCGGCAAGCCGCGCGGCGGCTACAGCATGGCCGGCTTCGCCGAGGACTGCGCGGCGCTGCTCGACCGGCTCGGCTGCGGCCCGGTGCACCTGGTCGGCATCAGCATGGGCGGGATGATCGGCTTCCAGTTGGCCTGCGACCGCCCCGACCTGCTGCGCAGCCTGACCATCGTCAACAGCACTCCGGAAGTCATCCCGCGCAAGCCCCGCGAACACCTGGAAGTGGCCAAGCGCAGGCTCCTCTCGCGCCTGCTCAGCCTGCGGACCATCGGCCGCGCCCTCGGCCGGCTGTTGTTTCCCAAGGCGGAACAGGCCGGGCTGCGAGAAAAGATCGAGGCGCGCTGGGCGGAGAACGACAAGCGCGCCTACCTGGCCAGCCTCGACGCGATCATCGGCTGGGGCGTGCAGGAACGATTGGCCGAGATCGCCTGTCCGACCCTGGTGATCAGCGCGGATCGCGACTACACGCCGGTATCGCTGAAGCAGGCCTATTGCGAGCGGATCGCCGACGCCCGCCTGGTGGTGGTGGAGGACTCCCGCCACGCCACGCCGATGGACCAACCCGAGATTTTCAACACCACCCTGCTCGGCTTCCTCGCCGATATCGATAAAACCAAGGAACAACCATGCTCAAACGTCTCCTGATCGCCACCTGCACCCTGCTCTTCGCCGGTTCCCTGCTGGCCGCCACGCCTGCCGCCAAGCCGCACGTCCTGATCGCCACCAGCCTCGGCGAGATCGAGGTAGAACTCGATCCGACCAAGGCGCCGATCAGCGTGAAGAACTTCCTCGAGTACGTCGACAGCGGCTACTACGACGGCACCCTGTTCCACCGCGTGATCCCGGGCTTCATGGTGCAGACCGGCGGCTTCAGCGCCGGCATGCAGGAGAAGAAGACCCGCGCACCGATCAAGAACGAGGCCGACAACGGCCTGCTCAACGAGCGCGGCACCCTCGCCATGGCCCGTACCGGCGTGGTCGATTCGGCCACCAGCCAGTTCTTCATCAACCTGACCGACAACGACTTCCTCAACCATGGTGCCCGCGACTTCGGCTATGCCGTGTTCGGCAAGGTGGTGCGTGGCATGGGCGTGGTCGACCAGATCGCCAAGGTTCCCACCACCCGCCGCAACGGCTTCGCCGACGTGCCGAGCGACGACGTGGTGATCCTGTCCGCCAAACGCCTCTGAGTCCAGCCGCAGGGGCTTGATCCGGCGGGCCCAGGACGGGCCCGCTCCAGAAGAGAGCCATCATGCTTTATCGTCGTTTCGAACGTCTGATCGACCCGTTCCGCAGTGCTTCCGAACGCATGCCGCCCAGCGAAGTGCTGCGTTTCTATGTCTACTTCCTGCGCCAGGTCTGGCCGGTGTTCCTGGCCCTGCTGGCGGTCGGCCTGATCGTCGCGCTGATCGAGGTGGCGCTGTTCAGCTACCTCGGCCGCATCGTCGATCTCGCCCAGAGCACGCCCAGCGCGGAGTTCTTCCGCGTGCACGCCAACGAACTGATCTGGATGGCGGTGGTGGCGCTGGTCCTGCGCCCGCTGTTCAACGCCCTGCACGACATGCTGGTGCACCAGAGCATCAACCCGAGCATGACCAACCTGATCCGCTGGCAGAACCACCGCTACGTGCTCAAGCAGAGCCTCGGCTTCTTCCAGAACGATTTCGCCGGGCGCATCGCCCAGCGCATCATGCAGACCGGCAACTCGTTGCGCGATTCGGCGGTGCAGGTGGTGGACGCCCTCTGGCACGTGCTGATCTATACCGTCAGCGCCCTGGTGCTGTTCGCCGAGGCCGACTGGCGCCTGATGATCCCTCTGGTGCTGTGGGTGTTCGCCTACGTCGGCGCCCTCGCCTACTTCGTTCCCCAGGTCAAGCGCCGCTCGGTGGAGGCCTCGGATTCGCGCTCGAAGCTGATGGGGCGGATCGTCGACGGCTACACCAACATCACCACGCTGAAGCTGTTCGCCCACACCCGCCAGGAAGAGGACTACGCCCGCGAAGCGATCGGCGACCAGACCCTCAAGTCGCAACGCGCCGGGCGCGTAGTGACCTCCATGGACGTGACCATCACGGTGATGAACGGCGTGCTGATCACCGGCACCACCGGCCTGGCCCTGTGGCTGTGGAGCCAGGAGCTGATCTCGGTGGGCGCCATCGCCCTGGCCACCGGGCTGGTGATCCGCATCAACAACATGTCCGGCTGGATCATGTGGGTGGTCGGCGGCATCTTCGAGAACATCGGCCAGGTCCAGGATGGCATGCAGACCATCGCCCTGCCGCGCAAGGTGGTCGACCGCGAGGACGCCCGGCCGCTGCGGGTAGAGCGCGGCGAGGTGGAGTTCGAGCACATCGCCTTCCACTACGGCAAGGGCAGCGGCGTGATCCAGGGTCTCGACCTGAAGGTCCGGCCCGGCGAGAAGATCGGCCTGGTCGGACCTTCCGGCGCCGGCAAGTCGACCCTGGTCAACCTGCTGCTGCGCCTGTACGACCTGGAGAGCGGACGCATCCTGGTCGATGGCCAGGACATCGCCGGGGTGACCCAGGAAAGCCTGCGCGCGCAGATCGGCATGGTCACCCAGGACACCTCGCTGTTGCACCGTTCGATCCGCGACAACCTGCTCTACGGCCGCCCCGGCGCCAGCGACGCGGAACTCATGGAAGCGGTGCGCAAGGCCCGCGCCGACGAGTTCATCCCGCTGCTCAGCGACGCCGAGGGCCGCCGCGGCTTCGACGCCCACGTCGGCGAACGCGGAGTGAAGCTCTCCGGCGGCCAGCGCCAGCGCATCGCCATCGCCCGGGTGCTGCTCAAGGACGCGCCGATCCTGATCCTCGACGAAGCGACCTCGGCGCTGGACTCGGAAGTCGAATCGGCGATCCAGGAAAGCCTGGAGACCCTGATGCAGGGCAAGACGGTGATCGCCATCGCCCACCGCCTGTCGACCATTGCGCGCATGGACCGCCTGGTGGTGCTGGACAAGGGCCACATCGCCGAAAGCGGCACGCATGCCGAGTTGCTCGCCCATGGCGGCCTCTATGCGCGCCTCTGGCAACACCAGACCGGCGGCTTCGTCGGCGTCGACTGAAGCCTCGGCACCGGGCGGCGGCTCGCGCCGCCCGGCTTGGGTGACCTTGTCAAAGGCTCTGCAACGGGCCTTTGCGCGGCAATCATCACCGCCGTCGATCTCGACTAACACGCGCTTCGATTTTTTCCGCCAGCGAAACGGTGTTCTTATCGAACCCGTGCCCCGGCTCGATCCCGACGCCTGCCGCATCGTCCCCGTCCACCTGGCGTCGGCCACGGACGACCAAGGATGCCAGTGCTCGGTACCGGGGGTTTCGCCCCATCGCTACGGAGAATCACAGAATGAAACTTGCCTCTGTCGTGTCCGCCGTCATCACCAGCCTCGCCCCCATGGCCTTCGCCCAGGACGTGGACAAGGACCCGGGCCGCGGCCTGCCGGTCGAGGAATACCACTACGGCATGCAACTGGACGTGAAGAATGTCCTGCACCGTACCGACAATTCGACCAGGACCGGCGTAGTGCCGGTGACCGTGGTCTACGAGGACCATAGCGGCGAGCTGCACAAGATCCGCTTCCTCGAATGGGGCGGCAGCACCAGCAACGGCTGAGCTGACGCCACGCCCTATCGTTCCGGCCCCCTTCAGGCCTGGCGGTAGGGCAACAGGCCGTGGGCCTCCTCGGCGTAGGCGCGCACTCCCGCCCGCTCCTGTTCGAGGAACTGCGCCACGGCATCGCGCAGACCGGGATGCGCCAGGTAGTGCCAGGAGCGCGTCAGCACCGGCTCGAAACCGCGGATCAGCTTGTGTTCGCCCTGGGCGCCGGCGTCGAAGCGCGCCAGGCCGGCGCCGATGGCGAATTCCAGGCCCTGGTAGAAGCAGGTCTCGAAGTGCAGCCGGTCGAACTCGGCCAGGCATCCCCAGTAGCGCCCGTACAGGGTGTCTCCAGCGACCAGGCTGAACGCCATCGCCACCGGCTTGCCACGCTGGTGGGCGAAGACCACGCGGATCGCCTCCGGCATGCGCTCGGCCAGCAGGCCGAAGAACTCGCGGCTCAGGTAGGGATCGCGGTCGCGCACCAGGTAGGTGTTGGCGTAGCAGAGATAGACGAAATCCCACTCCAGTTCGGACAACTGGCCGCCTTCCCGCCATTCGAACTCGATGCCCTGTCCGCCGACCTGTTCGCGCTCCTTGCGCAGTTGCTTGCGCTTGCGCGAACTGAGGGCCTCGAGGAAGTCCTGGAAGTCCCGATAGCCGCGGTTGTGCCAGTGGTACTGGCAACCCAGGCGTTCGAGCCAACCGTCACGCGCGGCAAGCAAGGTGTCCGCCCGGGCGTCGGTGAAATTCACATGGATGCTCGACAGACCGCTCGCCTCGGCCTCCTCGCCAAGGGACGCGAGCAGCCCCTGCAACCCTTCGTCCTCGCCCAGCAGGCGCGCACCGGCGACCGGGGTGAAGGGCACCCCTACCAGCAGCTTCGGGTAGTAGCGGATACCGGCCCGCTGGCAGGCGTCGGCCCAGCTCCAGTCGAACACGTATTCGCCGTACGAGTGCGCCTTCACATAGGCCGGCAGCGCCGCGCACAGCCGCCCTTGCGGATCGCGCAGCACGCGATGGGCCGGGCGCCAGCCGGTGGCGGGCGTCACGCTGCGGCTGTCTTCCAGCTCGGACAGGAAAGCATGACGCAGGAATGGCTGGGCGGGAGGCAGCAAGGCGTCCCACTCGGCGGCGTCGATATCGGCAAGGGTGGCGAGCGTCTGGATCGGCATGCGCGCCAGTCTGGCGCGAGACGCAAGGCAAGTGAAGCCGGTCGATGGAAAAAAAGCGCCCGGCGGACCCCGCGATGAAACCGCCCTTCACCAAGCGAAGGCTTCGAACCATCCTACGTAGAGCGCATGACGCCAACGGCGTTATCCGCCGATACCCGTCGCAACGGCGGATAACCGCGATGCGGTTATTCGCCCTACCCCAGGGCGGAGCGAAAGCAGGGAAACCCTCCGCGTAGGGCGCATAACGCCGGAGGCGTTATCCGCCGATACCCGTCGCGACGGCGGACAACCACGACGGCATTCCCGATCGGGCCCTAGATCATGCCCAGCAGCAACAGGACCAACAGCACCACCAGCAATGCGCCGACGATCCCCGAGGGCCCGTAGCCCCAGTTGCGCGAATGAGGAAAGACCGGCAGGCCGCCGATCAGCAGCAGGATCAGGATGATCAGAAGAATCGTACCGAGACTCATGGGCGTCGCTCCTGTTCGGCTCATGGGGCAAAGGGCGGCAGATTCCGCCCTTGTAGTTCTCGACCCCCGCCGAGCAACGAAGATTCAATAAATCCGCGCCCTCCAGCCTCAGTGGATGACCTTGGGCGCCGGCCCCTTGAGCAGGCGCATGAACATCAGCGCCACCGCCTGGGCGTCGCCGAGGGCGGTATGGCGACCGCTGACCGGCACATCCAGGGCCCGCGCCAGGGTGTCGAAGCGCAGGTCGATGTGTGCGTCGGGAAAATGCCGGCTGACCTTCCGGTGGTACAGCGACGAAATCTCGATGGAAGGGTTGTGCAACTGTCGGTCGAAGAGCTGGCGCAGGTGCCGGTTCAGCACGGCGACATCGAACGACAGGTAGTAGCCAAGCAGCGGCCGGTCGCCGATGAACGCCAGCAACTGGCGCAGAGCCTGCTCCAGCTGCAACTGTCCCTCCAGGTCGGCGCGGCGCAGCTTGTGGATGCGGATCGACTCCGCGTCCAGGCTCGGCGGCGGCTCGACGTAGAGTTCCAGGCGCTCGCCCATGACCAGTTTGCCGCGCCGCACCAGCACCGCGCCGATGCTGAGGATGTCGGCACGACGCGGGTCGAGGCTGGTGGTCTCGAGATCGAGGGAGATCACTTCCTCCGCCTCGACCGCCTCGTGCATCCACCAATACAGCCGGCGGCGCCAGCCCGGCCAGCGGCTGTCGGGCAACTTGACCATGGTGTTCATCGGGTCTCCAGGTGGAATTGACGGGCCACGCTCTGCTTGAACTTCTTCACCACATGCAGGCCGTAGCGCAGCATGTCGCGATCGTGGCGGCTCATGCCGCTGACGTCCAGGCCCTGCTGGCGACCGTCGCGTTGGCCGGCCAACTGGCGGGTCAGGCGCAGTTGCAGGAACAGCTCGAAAGACTCGCTCAGGTCGTCCGCCAGGCGCGCTTCGAGGACCTTGTGTCGCTTCAGCGCCTCGATCCGTGCCAGGGTCCCGCGGGTTTCCAGGCCTTCGCGCAGGGCCAGGGTGCGGATGCCGTGGACGATGGGGAAGATCCCGCCGCGCTTGAGATCGAGGCGGGCGTCCTGGGTCTTCAGTTGGCCGAGGAAGGTCAGCGGCGTATCGAATTGCAGGGCCGCTGCCGCGATATCCGCCAGCCAGCGCTCACCGCCGTCGGCGAAACCGCGCAGTTGCCGACGCAACGGCTCGAACAGTTGCAGGTTACCGGCCACCGGCCAGGCATCGGCCAGGATCGACAGGCGCAACAGCTGCTCCGGCTTGCCCTCCAGCAGCGTCCCGCGCAGCTCCGCCTGCCAGGCCGCCAGCGGCTTGCACCATTCCGGCCGACTGGCCATCACCCCTCCGGGACAGGGCGGATAACCGAACTCCAGCAAGGCCGCGCTGAAGCGCTGCATCATCGCCAGGGCCTGTTCCTGCGGCAGATCGTCGGCCAGGACCAGGGCATTGTCCTGGTCGGTCTTCAGCAACTGCTCGCCGCGTCCTTCGCTGCCCATCACCAGCAAGCAGCAGCGCCCGCGCAGGGTTGGCGGCAGCAACAGTTCGAAAAGCCGTTCGAGCAATTGCTCGTTGAGCGCGCTGACCAGCTGCATGATGAAGCGCAGGCGGATACCGTTGCCGGCCAGGGTAGCGATCAGGGTGTCCAGGGTTTCCGCGCAGCGGCGCAGGTCGCCGAGGTCGTCGGCGCGGGCGATGCGCAGCGCCAGGACGTGGGAATGGGTGGAGAACAGGCTGAGCACCTGGGTCAGGTGCAACAGGCCGATCACCTGGCCGTCCTCGGTGACCGCGACCCGCTCGATACGCTGGCGCGTCATGAGGATCATCGCGTCGAACAGGAAATCGCCCAGTTCGACGCTGGCCAGCGGACCATGGGCCAACGGCCCGATCGCCTCCAGCTCGCTGCGCCCGTCGCGGAAGTGCGCGCTCATGAGGTCGGTGCGGGTGACGATGCCGAGTTCGGACCCGTCCCTCTCCAGCCGCACCAGCAGGGCATCGGCGCCGTGGCTCAATTGCAGGCGCGCGGCGTCGCCGAGGGACAGCGAGGCCTCCACCTCCAGCGCCGGCAGCAAGTGCTCGCGGGCGATGCGGGTAAGGATGAACTCGGCAAGGTTCTGCCCGTCGCGCTGGGCCAACTGGCGCTTGGCCGCCAGGTCGGCCTGGAAGAACCGGGCGAAACCCGGGTTCTCCCCGCACAACTGGTGGAAGCAACTGGCCGGCAGTTCGTAGACGATGCTTTCCTCGATCGCCAGGTAGCGGTGCTTGCTGCTGCCGGAGAACAGCCCGCGGACGTCGAACAGGTCGTCCGCGGCGTATTGGGCGAATACCCGCCCGTCGTCGCCGCGCTCCTCGACCACGCCCTTGAGCAGGACGAACAGCCCGGGGACCGCCGAGCCGGCCTCCAGCAAGGTTTCCCCCGGCGCATAGTAGCCGACGCTGAGAGCCTGCTTGAAGGTCTCGCGTTGATGGGGGCGCAACTGGTCGAAGGGTGGCGAGGCGAAGTTGAAACTGTCAGGCATGGCTCATCTCGCTGTGGCCGGGACGCTGAAACGAAAGGCGGCGGACCGGAAACCCGGCCGCCGCCTCGGGCTACGCCTTCACGTAGCGCTTAGTGGGCCACCGCGCCAGAGGCGCCCAGGCCGGTCTGGGAACGGATGAACTGCGGGAAGAAGCGCGCCCGCTCCTCGTCGGCCGCCGCCGACTTGTCGGTGATGGAGAAGAACCAGATACCGACGAAGGCGACGATCATCGAGAACAGCGCCGGGTACTCGTACGGGTAGATGGCTTTCTCGTGGCCGAGGATCTGCACCCAGATGGTCGGGCCGAGGACCATCAGGCCCACCGCGGTGATCAGGCCCATCCAGCCACCGATCATGGCGCCGCGGGTGGTCAGCTTCTTCCAGTACATGGAGAGCAGCAGCACCGGGAAGTTGCAGCTGGCGGCGATGGAGAAGGCCAGGCCGACCATGAAGGCGATGTTCTGCTTCTCGAAGAGGATGCCGAGCACGATGGCGACCACGCCCAGGGCCACGGTGGTCATCTTCGAGACCCGCAGCTCGTCCTTCTCGTTGGCCTTGCCGCCCTTGAACACGCTGGCGTACAGGTCATGGGAGACGGCCGAGGCCCCGGCCAGGGTCAGCCCGGCGACCACCGCGAGGATGGTGGCGAAGGCCACCGCCGAGATGAAGCCGAGGAACAGGCTGCCGCCCACCGCGTCGGCCAGGTGCACCGCCGCCATGTTGTTGCCGCCGATCAGGGCGCCGGTGGCGTCCTTGAAGTCCGGGTTGGTGCTGACCAGCAGGATCGCGCCGAAACCGATGATGAAGGTCAGGATGTAGAAGTAGCCGATGAAACCGGTGGCGTAGAACACGCTCTTGCGCGCTTCCTTGGCGTCGCTGACGGTGAAGAAGCGCATCAGGATGTGCGGCAGCCCGGCGGTGCCGAACATCAGCGCGAAGCCCAGGGAGAATGCCGAGATCGGATCCTTGACCAGGCCGCCCGGACTCATGATCGCCTCGCCCTTCGGATGCACCTTGATGGCTTCGGAGAACAGCGTGCTGACGTCGAAGTTGACGTGCTTGAGCACCATGATCGCCATGAACGAGGCGCCGGAGAGCAACAGCACGGCCTTGATGATCTGCACCCAGGTGGTCGCCAGCATGCCGCCGAACAGCACGTAGAGCACCATCAGGATGCCCACCAGGACCACCGCGACATGGTAGTTGAGGCCGAACAGCAGCTCGATCAGCTTGCCGGCGCCGACCATCTGCGCGATCAGGTAGAACGCCACCACCACCAGCGAGCCGCAGGCCGACAGGGTGCGGATCTGCTTCTGCTTGAGGCGGTAGGAGGCGACGTCGGCGAAGGTGTACTTGCCCAGGTTGCGCAGGCGCTCGGCGATGAGGAAGAGGATGATCGGCCAGCCGACCAGGAAGCCGATCGAGTAGATCAGGCCGTCGTAGCCGGAAGTGAAGACCAGCGCCGAAATACCCAGGAAGGATGCCGCCGACATGTAGTCGCCGGCGATCGCCAGGCCATTCTGGAAGCCGGTGATGCGGCCGCCTGCGGCATAGTAGTCGGCCGCCGAGCGGTTGCGCTTGGATGCCCAGTAGGTGATGCAGAGGGTCGCGCCGACGAAGGCGACGAACATGACGATGGCCGAGACGTTCAGCGGCTGGCGCTGCACGTCGCCGGTCAGCGCGTCGGCCCAGAGGGCTGGAGCGAAGGCCGCAAGGCCGAGCGCGGCAAGGAGACGAGCGATCATTGCTGCGCCTCCTTGAGGATTTCCTGGTTCAGGCTGTCGAACTCGCCGTTGGCGCGACGCACGTACAGGCCGGTCAGGATGAACGCGGCAAGGATCAGTCCGACACCCATCGGGATGCCCCAGGTCACGGACGAATCGGGACTGATACGCGCGCCCAGCAGCTGCGGCTGGAAAGCGATCAGCAGGATGAATATCACGTAGAGGCCAAGCATGATCGAAGAAAGTATCCAGGCGAAACGCTCTCGCTTGGCCACCAACTCCTTGAAGCGCGGATTGGTATCAATCCGCTGGTAGATGCTGTCGTTCATTGTTTTTATCCTCACAGCGGGGTGACGCGGAATGTCGTCGATATCCACTGTAGGACGCTGGTGCAAGCGCTCCAGACGACTTTAGTCGTAGCGTTTCGCCAGCCGCTCTAGACCGGTATTCCCGGGCCTTCCGGCAGATTCCGGAGCCAGCCTTCGGCAAGGAAAAACGCCGTGCCCGGTTGCCCGGGCACGGCGTTCCCCGATCGAACCAGCCGTGCTACTGCACCCAGTCCTTGACCCGTCCCGGGTTGGCCGCCACCCACTGCTTCGCCGCATCCTCGGGTTTGGCGCCCTCCTGGATCGCCAGCATCACCTGGCCAACCTCGTTGCCATCCTTCCAGCCGAACTTCTTCAGGAATTCCCAGACCGGCTTGGCCTTGGCCTCCAGCGCCGGGTTGGCGACGGTGTCGACATGCTCGGTATCGCCATAGACCTTCTTCGGATCGTCGAGGAACTTCAGCTTCCACTTGGCGAACATCCAGTGCGGAATCCAGCCGGTCACCACCACCGGCTTCTTCTCGTTCTCGGCACGGGTCAGCTCGGCGATCATGCCGCTGCCGGAACTGGCCACCAGCTTGTAGTCGAGGCCATATTGCTTGATCGCCTCGTCGGTCTTGATCATCACCCCGGCGCCGGCATCGATGCCCACCACGCGGCCGCCGAAAGCGTCCTTCTGCGCCTGGAGGTCGGCGATGCCGTTGGCGCTCACGTATTCGGGGACGATCAGGCCGATGCGTGCGTCCGGGTAGTTGATGGCAAGGTTGACCACCTTGTCCTTCATCTTCTCGTAGTAGGCGCCGTGGGTGCCCGGCAGCCAGGCCGAGAGCATGGCATCGAGCTTGCCGCGCGCCACGCCCTGCCACATGATCCCCGCCGCCACCGGCATCAGCTTCACCTCGTAGCCGAGCTTCTCGCGGATCACCTCGGCGGCCACATGGGTGGTCGCCACGCTGTCCGACCAGCCGTCCACGTAACCGATGGTGATCACCGGCTTGTCCGCCGCGGCCGCCATCCCCACCGCCGCCGACATTGCCAGGCCCGCACTCCAGCACAACAGTCGTCGCATCATTCGCATCAGACGTACCCCTTGTTCTATGCCGACGGGGACGCTCCCCGGCGGTCGCGGCACTCTGCGGTGCCGCCGTCCATCATCGGCGCGCCCGGACGGCGGACTGCTCTGAGAACGACACCCATCGCACCCGATAACGACATGCCTCGAACTGCGCTGCGGCACGCTGCGGATGTGCTCCGAGACAGTGCGATCGAAGCGCTCTATGCACTCGATTGGACAGGCCGATTTCCGCTTGGCCGAGCGCCTGGATAGGCTTTCGCCAAAGAGGAATGATTCTCGATCAAAGGAGGACAGCCATGCTCAAGACCCTGACCTTCACCGTCATGCACTTCATCATCGCCTTCAGCGTGGCCTATGCGCTGACCGGCAGCATAGCGGTCGGCGGGCTGGTGGCGGCGGTCGAGCCGCTGTGCAACTCGGTCGGTTTCTACTTCCACGAGAAGATCTGGAAACGCTTCGAGAAAGACGGCGCGCCGCGCCCGGCTAGCGCCCACGGCTGGCTGCACCGCCACGCCTGAAGGGATATTCGCGAGGCACGGCAAGAGGCGGGAAAGACCGATTGGAACGCTGGCTGCAATAACCCACTGCACTACTGAGGCTTGCAGTTGTCATAGCGGCAGTATATTCACTCAGTACTTTTCCCTCGAAGGGATTCCCCCGATGCCCCACTTCCTCCGTTTCGCTGCCCTGCTCGGCGGCCTCGCCCTCGGTTGTGCCAATCTGGCGCAGGCCCGGGACGTGGACGCCGCGAGCTACGGCTATCCACTGACCAACCCGTTCGAGGCGACCATCGCCACCACGCCGCCGGAACTGCGTCCCGAGCTTCCGCACAGCGAGGACATCGACCAGAAGGACTACAGCCTGAAATTGCGCCCGGAGCGCGAGTTCGCCCTGCCGGACAACTTCTGGCCGGTGAAGAAGCTGCGCTACCGCCTGGCCCGCCAGGATCATGCAGCGCCGCTGATCTTCATCATTGCCGGGACTGGCGCCCACTACGCCAGCAGCTTCCCGGAATACCTGAAGAAGCTCTTCTACCAGGCCGGCTACCACGTGGTGCAGTTGTCCTCGCCGACCAGCTGGGACTTCATGGCCGGCGCCTCGCGCTTCGCCACGCCGGGCTTTTCCAGCGACGACGCCGATGACCTGTACCGGGTGATGCAGGCGGTGCGTGCGCAGCAGCGCGACCTGCCGGTGACCGACTACTACCTCACCGGCTATAGCCTGGGGGCGCTGAACGCCGCGTTCGTCAGCCACCTCGACGAAAGCCGCCAGAGCTTCAACTTCAAGAAGGTGCTGCTGCTCAATCCACCGGTGAACCTCTACACCTCGGTGAGCAACCTCGACAAACTGGTGGAAACCCAGGTCAAGGGCATCACCGACTCGCGCACCTTCTACGAGGTGGTGCTGAGCAAGCTGACCCGCTACTTCCGGCAGAAAGGCTACGTCGACATCAACGACGCCATGCTCTACGACTTCCAGCAGTCGAAGCAGCGCCTGAGCAACGAGGAAATGGCCATGCTGATCGGCACCTCGTTCCGTTTCTCCGCCGCCGACATCGCCTTCACCTCGGACCTGGTCAACCGTCGCGGCCTGATCACCCCGCCGAACTACCCGATCAACGAAGGCACCAGCCTGGAGCCCTTCTTCAAGCGCGCGCTGCAGTGCGACTTCGAGTGCTACATGACTGAGCAACTGATCCCGATGTGGCGAGCCCGTTACGACGGCGGCAGCCTGACCCAGTTGGTCAACCAGGTCAGCCTCTACAAGCTGCAGGACTATCTGCACGACAGCCCGAAGATCGCCGTGATGCACAACGCCGACGACGTCATCCTCGGCCCGGGCGACCTCGGCTTCCTCCGCCGGACCTTCGGCGAACGCCTGACCGTCTATCCCTATGGCGGTCACTGCGGCAACCTCAACTACAAGGTCAACGCGCAGGACATGCTGGACTTCTTCGCCACGCCCGCTGCCGGACAGACCCAGGTCGCCAGCGCGGCCCTCACCCAGCAGGCAGGAAACTGATCGATGAGCCGAACCGCACACTGGATGTTCGCCCTTCTGCTGAGCGCTGCCGCCAGCGCCCAGGCCGACCAGGCCGCCGCGCCGGCCGAACTGCCGCCACGCCAGCTCGACGGCGACGGTTTCAGCCGTCCACTGGACCAACTCAAGTTCAATCCCGGCCTGGATCAACGCGAATTCGAGCGCGCCACTCTCGACGCACTGAACATGTACGATCCCTGGGAATCCTGGAACCGCCGGGTCTACCACTTCAACTATCGCTTCGACGAGTGGGTGTTCCTGCCCGTGGTACGAGGCTACGAGTACGTCACCCCGCACTTCGTCCGCAGCGGCGTGAGCAATTTCTTCGACAACCTCGGCGACGTGCCCAACCTGCTGAACAACCTCGCCCAGTTGAAGGGCAAGGCGGCGATGGAAACCACCGCGCGGCTGCTGTTCAACACCACCTTCGGCGTGCTCGGCCTGTGGGACCCGGCGACCAAGATGGGCCTGCACAAGCGCAGCGAGGATTTCGGCCAGACCCTCGGCTTCTACGGCGTGGGCGGCGGCCCCTACCTGATGCTGCCGATCCTCGGCCCGTCCAACCTGCGCGACACCGGCGGACTGGTGGTGGACTACGTCGGCGAATACCAGGTGAACTACCTCAACGTTCCCCAGGCCAGCGGCGACCACCCGGAGATCACCGCCCTGCGCGTGGTGGACAGGCGCTACAACACCAGCTTCCGCTACGGCCAGATGAACTCGCCGTTCGAGTACGAGAAACTGCGCTACATCTATACCGAGGCGCGCAAGCTGCAGATCGCCGAGTGAGACGAAGAACCGTCGCCCTGTGCGGCGGTTTCTTTTCCTCATAACGATTCAATAAATCGATAGGAATTACATAAAACTCGCAACCATATATCGACCAGAGAGGACTATCATCGAGCCATACACGAACCAGGAGGTTCCCATGACCCGCTACCGTGATGTCCTCGAACTGCATACCGGCCACCCCGCCTCCGATGGCGCCGGCGTCCGCCTGACCCGCGTGATCGGCGGCCCGTCCCCGGAACGCTTCGATCCGTTCCTGATGCTCGACCAGTTCGATACCCAGAACCCGGACGACTATGTCGCCGGCTTCCCTTCGCACCCGCACCGCGGCTTCGAGACCGTGACCTACATGCTCGAAGGGCGTATGCGCCACGAAGACCACCTCGGCAATCGCGGCCTGCTCAAGCCCGGCGGCGTACAGTGGATGACCGCCGCCCACGGCATCATCCACAGCGAGATGCCGGAACAGGTGGAAGGCGCGATGCGTGGCTTCCAGCTGTGGGTCAACCTGCCGGCGAAGAGCAAGCTGGCTCCGGCCGGCTATCGCGATATCGAGCCGGAAGACGTGCCGCGCCTGGAAACCGCCGGAGGCGTGAAGGTCACGGTGATCGCCGGTCGCTTCGACGACGGCCAGGCGCAGCAGATCGGCGCCGTGGAAAGGCCGGACACCGAGCCGCACTACTACGACCTGCAACTGCCTGCCGGCGGCCGCATCGCCCCGCGCCTGCCGGACGGCCATCGCGTGCTGCTGTACGTCTACGAAGGCAGCCTGACGGTGGAAGGCGAACGCCCGGTGGAAATCGCCACCAATCGCCTGGCTCGGCTGTCCGAAGAAGGGGAACTGAGCCTGCGCAGCGAAGCCGGCGCGCGGGTACTGGTTCTTGCCGGCAAGCCGTTGCGCGAGCCGATCGTCCAGTACGGTCCGTTCGTGATGAACAGCCGCGAGGAAATCGAGCAGGCGCTACGCGACTATCGCGACGGTGTCCTGGCCGTCTGAGCCGTGCGCGAGCCGCCCTTCGGGGCGGCTTTTTCCTTCCGCCTGTCCCGTCCTGAATAAGGTTTACCGCTCGATCCGCAGGAAGCGCTCCAGTTCCGCCCGCTTGCCCATCGCATCGTGATAGCCCAGTTCGATCAGTTCGCTGCAATAGCCGCGCTCGAACAACAGGTAGCTCAATACCCCCGCCCCGCTGGCGCGGGTCGCTCCGGGACCGCGCAGGAAAAGCCGCAGCACCCGCGACAGCTCCCGGTAGTGCCGCGCGGCGATCTCGTCCAGCGGCCGGCTCGGCGACACCAGCAATACCTCCACCGGCTCCAGCCCACCCGCCTGGCGGCGCACCTCCGGCGCCACCAACTGGCCGATCTGGTTCATCCGCTGCAACTGCTCGATGTCGCCTTCCAGACTGTCGATGAAGGTGCTGTTCAACAGGTGGGCGCCGATCTGCGCCAGGCTCGGCGGTCGGTCGGACGGCGGCAGGCCGGTCATGGCACTGTCGCCACCGGTGGCCGGGTTGCCGCTGACGCCGATCACCAGCACCCGCGTGGCGCCCAGGTGCAACGCCGGGCTGATGGGCGCCTGGGAACGCACCGCGCCGTCGCCGAAGTACTCGCGGTTGATCCGCACCGGCGGGAACAGCAGCGGGATCGCCGCGCTGGCCAGCAGGTGCCGAAGCTCCAGGCGGGTGGGAATGCCCAGGCGCCGATGGCGTACCCAGGGATCGATGGTCGCGCGCCCCTGGTAGAAGGTCACCGCCTGCCCCGACTCGTAGCCGAACGCGGTCACCGCCACCGCGCGCAACTGGCGCTGGCGCACCGCCGCATGAATCCCGGAAAAATCCAGCTCACGTGCCAGCAGCTCATGCAACGGCCGGTTGTCCAGCAACGCCACCGGCACCCGCCGCCCCAGGCCGAGCAGGCTATGGCCGAGGAAGCGCGAGGCCTGGCGGGTCACGCCCGGCCAGTCGCTGCGATAGACATGTTCGGTGCGGAATCCCTGCCAGACCGCGGTCAGGCGCTGGATCGCCTGGCGGAATTGCAGGGCGCCGCAAGCCAGGCCAACGGCGTTGATGGCGCCGGCGGAGGTACCGACGATGACCGGGAAAGGATTGCCGGCGCTGTCCGGCAGCAGGTCGGCGATGGCGGCCAGGACGCCGACCTGGTAGGCCGCGCGGGCACCGCCCCCGGAAAGGATCAGGCCGGTGAGCGGCGGACGTGGGGCAAGGGGATCGGACACAGCGGGGCTTCCGTCATGAACTGCGGCGAGTATAGCCAGACCCCGCGCGCGTCCGGAATGCCCGTCCTCAGCGCTTGCGCCGTTTCGGATAGAGCTTGGCTTCACCTGGCGGGCGGGTCTTGAAACGCCGGTGCGCCCACAGGTACTGCTCGGGCTGCTGGCGCACGCAACGCTCGACCCACTGGTTGATCCGCAGGCAATCGGCTTCCTCGCTCTCGCCGGGGAAGTCCTCCAGCGGCGGGTGGATGGTCAGGCGATAACCGCTGCCATCGGCCAGGCGGCTCTGGGTGAACGGCAACACCCGCGCCCGGCCCAGGCGGGCGAACTTGGTAGTGGCAGTGACGGTGGCCGCCGGGATGCCGAACAGCGGCACGAACAGGCTCTGCTTGGCGCCGTAGTCCTGGTCCGGTGCGTACCAGATGGCGCGGCCGCCACGCAGCACCTTAAGCATCGAGCGCACGTCCTCGCGCTCGATGGCGGTGGCATCGAGGTTATGCCGCTCGCGGCCACGGCGCTGGATGTAGTCGAACACCGGGTTGTCGTGCTCACGGTACATGCCGTCGATGGTGTGCACCTGGCCGAGCAGCGCCGCGCCGATCTCCAGGGTGGTGAAATGCAGGGCCATGAGGATCACCCCCTCGCCCTTGGCCTGGGCCTCGCGTAGATGCTCCAGGCCTTCTATATGGGCAAGACGGGCCAGGCGCGCCTTCGGCCACCACCAGCTCATGGCCATCTCGAAGAAGGCGATGCCGCTGGAGGCGAAGTTCTCCTTCAGCAGACGCTCGCGTTCGGCGGGCGACTTTTCCGGAAAGCACAGTTCGAGGTTGCGCGCGGCAATCTCGCGGCGCGAGCCGACCAAGCGGTACATCAGCGCCCCCAGGCCACGGCCGAGCATCAGCAGGACGGGATACGGCAACTGCACCACCAGCCAGAGCAGCCCCAGGCCGAACCAGAGCGGCCAGTAGCGGGGATGGAGGAAAGCGCTGGAGAAACGGGGGCGATCCATGGACGGTTCCGACGACGATCAAAGCCCGCCATTCTACCCTGCCCGCCGTCCCGGCGGGACGCCGCGTTGCCGATCGATGCCGCCCCGGCTATCTGCCACGCTTGCGGGCATCCGGCGTTCTCGTTATAAGTCCCTGCAATTCAACGACCGACAAGCCCCATGAGCCAAGCCGACCTCCTCGATCAAGACCCCGTATTCCAGCTCAAGGGCAGCATGCTCGCGGTGACCATCCTCGAACTGGCGCACAACGACCTGGCGAGGCTCGAACGGCAACTCGCCGACAAGGTGGCGCAAGCGCCCAACTTCTTCCGCGACACCCCCCTGGTCATGGCCCTCGACAAGCTGCCCGAAGGCGAAGGCCGCCTCGACCTGCCGGCGCTCCTCGAGGTCTGTCGCCGCCACGGCCTGCGCACCCTGGCGATCCGCGCCGGGCGCGAGGAGGACATCGCCGCCGCCCAGGCCCTGGACCTGCCGGTGCTGCCGCCCTCGGGCGCCCGCGAACGACCGCTGGACATCAAGGACAGCGCCCCGCGCAAGCCTGCCGAAGAGCCCAGCCCGAGCGCCGGTGAAGCCAGGCCCGAGCCGGCCAAGGCGGAAGAGAAGCCCGCCGAGCCCGTCAGCCGCCCGACCAAGGTGGTGAAGACTCCGGTGCGCGGCGGCATGCAGATCTACGCCGCCGGCGGCGACCTGATCGTGCTGGCCGCGGTCAGTCCCGGCGCGGAACTTCTCGCCGACGGAAACATCCATGTGTACGGCCCGATGCGCGGACGCGCACTGGCCGGCGTGAAAGGCGACGCCACGGCGCGAATCTTCTGCCAGCAGCTGGCCGCCGAACTGGTCTCCATCGCCGGTAACTACAAGGTCGCGGAGGACCTGCGACGCAGCCCGCAGTGGGGCAAGGCAGTGCACGTCAGCCTGTCGGGTGACGTGTTGAACATCACCCGCCTTTAACGGATACTGCCGCCACTTTCAGGGACCAGAATTCTTACGTTTTTCATTGGGGTGAATCACCTTGGCCAAAATTCTCGTAGTCACTTCCGGTAAGGGTGGCGTCGGTAAAACCACCACCAGCGCAGCTATCGGCACCGGCCTGGCCTTGCGCGGTTTCAAGACCGTCATCGTCGACTTCGACGTCGGCCTGCGTAACCTCGACCTGATCATGGGCTGCGAACGCCGCGTGGTGTACGACTTCGTCAACGTCGTCAACGGCGAGGCTACCCTCACCCAGGCCCTGATCAAGGACAAGCGCCTCGAGAACCTGCATGTCCTGGCCGCCAGCCAGACCCGCGACAAGGACGCCCTGACCAAGGAAGGCGTCGAGAAAGTCATGGCCGAGCTGCGCAAGGACTTCGAATACATCATCTGCGACTCCCCGGCGGGCATCGAGAAAGGCGCCCACCTGGCCATGTACTTCGCCGACGAAGCGATCGTCGTGACCAACCCCGAGGTTTCCTCGGTACGCGACTCCGACCGCATGCTCGGCCTGCTGGCAAGCAAGTCGCAGCGCGCCGAGAAAGGCGAGGAGCCGATCAAGGAACACCTGCTGCTGACCCGCTACAACCCGGAGCGCGTCACCAAGGGCGAGATGCTCGGCGTCGACGACGTCGAGGAGATCCTCGCCATCCGCCTGCTCGGGGTGATCCCGGAATCCCAGGCCGTGCTCAAGGCGTCGAACCAGGGCGTGCCGGTGATCCTCGACGAGCAGAGCGACGCCGGCCAGGCGTACAGCGATGCGGTCGACCGCCTGCTCGGCAAGGAAATACCGCATCGATTCCTCGATGTGCAGAAGAAAGGATTCCTGCAAAGACTGTTCGGAGGACGTGAATGAGCCTTTTAGACTTCTTTCGCAGTCGGAAATCGCAGAACAGCGCTTCCATCGCGAAAGAACGACTGCAGATCATCGTTGCCCACGAACGTGGCCAGCGCGCACAGCCGGATTATCTGCCCCAGTTGCAGAAAGACCTGCTGGAAGTGATCCGCAAGTACGTACCGATCGACCAGGAGCAGATCCAGGTGGAACTGGAGAACCAGGGCAACTGCTCGATCCTGGAACTCAACATCACCCTGCCGGATCGTTGATTCGCCCAGGGTCCATACTGCGGCGGCCATTGGCCGCCGCAGTCGTTTCACCGAGCCTGCCCGCCAGGCTCCCTGCCGCCTCCCGGCGATGAGCCCGTTCGCTATGCCGCTGTCCCAGATTCGAATCGTTCACCAGGATGACGCCCTGCTGGTGGTCGACAAGCCCACCCTGCTGCTGTCGGTGCCCGGCCGCGCCGATGACAACAAGGACTGCCTGGTCACCCGCCTGCAGGAAAACGGCTATCCCGAGGCCCGCATCGTCCACCGCCTGGACTGGGAAACCTCCGGCCTGATGGTGCTCGCCCGCGACGCCGACAGCCACCGCGAGCTGTCCCGCCAGTTCCACGACCGCGAGACCGAGAAAGCCTATACCGCCCTTTGCTGGGGCCTGCCGGAACTGGACAGCGGGCGCATCGAACTGCCGCTGCGCTACGACCCGCCGACCAAGCCGCGTCACGTGGTGGACTTCGAGCACGGCCGCCACGCCCTGACCTTCTGGCGTGTGGTCGAGCGTCATGAGCGCTGGAGCAGGGTCGAGCTGACGCCGATCACCGGCCGTTCGCACCAGTTGCGCGTGCACATGCTCTCCATCGGCCATCCGCTGCTCGGCGACCGCCTCTACGCCAACCCCGAAGCCCTCGCCGCCCACGAACGCCTGTGCCTGCACGCCAGCCTGCTGTGCCTGACCCATCCGCAGAGCGGCGAACGCCTGCGCTTCGAGTCGCCGGCGCCGTTCTGAGCCTTCCCCGCCGGGACGCCGCCCGCCGATTTCCGGTACCCCGTCTTGCCATACAACGACCAGCTTCCGCTTTTTCTGGCCGGCCCCGCCGCCAACGACCTGAACCCCGTCGGACAATACGATAGACTGCATGGATTGCCGTCCGGAGCCACTATGCGCGCAGAACTCAACCAGGGCCTGATCGATTTCCTCAAGGCCTCGCCCACGCCTTTCCATGCTACCGCCAGCCTCGCCCGCCGCCTGGAAGCCGCCGGCTACCGCCGCCTCGACGAGCGCGACGCCTGGCACACCGAAGCCGGCGGCCGCTACTACGTGACCCGTAACGACTCGTCGCTGATCGCCATCCGCCTGGGCCGTCGCTCGCCCCTGGAAAGCGGCTTCCGCCTGGTCGGCGCGCACACCGACAGCCCCTGCCTGCGGGTCAAGCCGAACCCGGAGATCGCTCGCAACGGCTTCCTCCAGCTCGGCGTCGAAGTCTATGGCGGCGCCCTCTTCGCCCCTTGGTTCGACCGCGACCTGTCACTGGCCGGGCGCGTCACCTTCCGCGCCAATGGCAAGCTGGAAAGCCGCCTGGTCGACTTCCGCAAGGCCATCGCGGTAATCCCCAACCTGGCCATCCATCTCAACCGCGCCGCCAACGAGGGTTGGCCGATCAACGCGCAGAACGAACTGCCGCCGATCATCGCCCAACTGGCGCCGGGCGAGGCCGCCGACTTCCGCCTGCTGCTCGACGAACAGCTGCTGCGCGAGCACGGCATCACCGCCGACGTGGTACTGGACTACGAGCTGTCGTTCTACGACACCCAGTCCGCCGCGGTGGTAGGCCTCAACGACGAGTTCATCGCCGGGGCGCGCCTGGACAACCTGCTGTCCTGCCACGCCGGCCTGGAAGCTCTGCTCAACGCCGAAGGCGACGAGAACTGCATCCTGGTCTGCACCGACCACGAGGAAGTCGGTTCCTGTTCGCATTGCGGCGCCGACGGTCCGTTCCTCGAACAGGTACTGCGCCGCCTGCTGCCGGAAGGCGACGCCTTCAGCCGGGCGATCCAGCGCTCGCTGCTGGTCTCGGCCGACAACGCCCATGGCGTACACCCGAACTACGCCGACAAGCACGACGCCAACCATGGCCCGGCGCTGAACGGCGGTCCGGTGATCAAGATCAACAGCAACCAGCGCTATGCCACCAACAGCGAAACCGCCGGCTTCTTCCGCCACCTCTGTCAGGACAGCGAAGTGCCGGTGCAGAGCTTCGTGACCCGCAGCGACATGGGATGCGGCTCGACCATCGGCCCGATCACCGCCAGCCAGGTCGGCGTGCGCACCGTCGACATAGGCCTGCCGACCTTCGCCATGCACTCGATTCGCGAGCTGGCCGGCAGCCATGACCTGGCGCACCTGGTCAAGGTGCTCGGCGCCTTCTACGCCAGCAGCGAGCTGCCCTGAGCGCCAGCCGCGCTCACGCCCCGGGCATTCGCCCGGGGCCACTCAGGCGTGCGCAGCGTGCCATTCGCTGCGCAACAGCGTGTAGATCGCATGGTCGTGGGCACGCCCGGCGATGATCTCGTTGGCCCGGATCACTCCGTCGCGCCGGAAGCCCTGGCGCTCGGCGGCGCGCTGGCTGCGCAGGTTCTCGGTGGAACAGCGGATCACCAGGCGCTGCAGGTCGTAGCCAAGGAAACCCAGCTCGATCGTCTTCCCCAGCGCCCTGGCGAGCAGCCCGCGCCCTTGCGCGGACGCCGCCAGCCAGTAGCCGATGCTGGCGCTGCGGCTGTCCTCGGTGAAATCGTGCAGGTCGATGACGCCGACCAGGCATCCGGATTCGACGATCCCGCAGCGGCAACTCCTGCGCTCCGCCCACAACCGCTGGCCTTCGCCAATGAAACGGCGGGTATCGTCCGCGCTCTGCGTCAGTGGCACCCACGGCATCCAGGGCGCCAGGTGCTCGCTGTTGGCACGCACCAGGCGGAACAGTTCCTCGGCGCGCGGCTGGTCGAGCAGCTCCAGGTGCAGGTCGGACGAAATCGGCAGTATGAACACGCGAGGGCTCCTTTTCCCGGGAGCCCATCCTCGCAGAAGGTGCCGCAGGTCGTCGACGCGTGGCGTTACTGCGGTACCTCGACGCTGATATGGATGGCGTCGTGGCGCCAGAACTCCAGGTCGCAGTCGATCAGCCGACCACGCTGGTCGCGGTTGATCCGGCTGATGCGCAGAGCCGGGCTGCCCACCGCCACCTTCAGCGGCGCCGCAGCCTCGGCATGCAGTGCAGTGGGCACCATGTCGAAACGCACCCGCCCATAGTGGATGCCGTACTCGCTGGCATAGAGTTCGGTCAGCGAGCGGGTCAGGTCGTGGCCGAGGATTCCGGGGAAGTACTGCGCGTTCAGGTAGTGCTCGACATACAGCACCAGCCGCCCGTCCACCCGCCGCGCCCGGCGGATCTGGTAGACGCTGGACAGCGCCGGCAGCTCCAGCAGCTCGCAGACCGCCGCGCTCGCCGGCATCTGCCGGGCCGACAGAACCTCGGTCGCCGGCACCCGGCCCTGTTCGCTGACCATCGCATGGAAGTGGCTGCGGACCAGCGGGTTGTAGGCCAGCCGCTCGGGGGAGACGAACCAGCCGCGGCGCTCCTCGCGGTAGATCAGGCCCTGCGACTCCAGCTGGATCAGCGCCTCGCGCAGGGTGATCCGGGTCGTCGCGAACAGCTCGCTGAGCTTGCGCTCGGCCGGCAGCTTGCCACCCGCCGGCAGCAGACCATGGCCGATCTGCTCGCTGAGCGCCCGGCAGATCGCCGTTACGGTGGGTAGCGCTTCGTCACGCATCGACTGCTTCCTTATTGGTCTAGTCCAGCCCCAATCAGGGGCACTTCCACCGGCCCGCCCTGCGCCTCCGGCTCGTCCGATGCTAGGAAACCCAGATGACGTGGACGTGACAGGCACAAGACAGCGGTCTTCCCGGAAGCGCCCGACGCCCATGGAATCGAGGGCTTAAGCATGGTCTACGCTTCTGCGGATGCAAGCCGCGGCGATGCCAGGCGCGGCTAGCTGACATGAAACCGTCATCCAGCGGCTCTAGATTGGCCTGGGTCTTGCTGATCTAGACCACACCCGCGGCAGTCCCGCCCGAAGGAGCGTCGAGAACTCCCGAGGCTGCCCGACCGAACCTCTCGAACGAAGGAGCACCGAATGAAACGCATGCTTGCTTCATTGCTGGGAACCGCCATCGCCCTCGGCAGCGGCCTGGCGTTGGCCGCTGAAGCGGACCTGCAGGCGCTGGAACAGGCCGCGCGCAAGGAAGGCCAGGTCAACAGCGTCGGCATGCCCGACAGCTGGGCGAACTGGAAGGACACCTGGAAGGACCTTGAGAGCAAGTATGGGCTCAAGCACATGGATACCGACATGAGTTCGGCCCAGGAGCTGGCCAAGTTCAAGGCCGAGAAGGACAACGCCAGCGCCGACATCGGCGACGTCGGCGCCGCCTTCGGCCCCATCGCCGTGCAGCAGGGCGTCAGCCAGCCGTACAAGCCGAGCACCTGGGAACAGATCCCGGCCTGGGCCAAGGACCAGGACGGCCACTGGGCGCTCGCCTACACCGGGACCATCGCCTTCATCGTCAACAAACAACTGGTGAAGGACGTACCGCACAGCTGGGCCGACCTGCTGCAGGGCAAGTACAAGGTCACCATCGGCGACGTCAGCGCTGCCGCGCAGGCGGTCAATGGGGTGCTCGCCGCGGCCATCGCCAACGGCGGCGACGAGAAGAACATCAAGCCGGGCCTGGAGTTCTTCGGCAAGATCGCCAAGCAGGGCCGCCTGTCGCTGACCAACCCGGTGATTGCCACCCTGGAAAAGGGCGAGGTCGAAGTCGGCATCGTCTGGGATTTCAACGGCCTCAGCTACCGCCAGCAGATCGACCCGGAGCGCTTCGAGGTGCTGATCCCCTCGGACGGCTCGGTGATCTCCGGCTACACCACCATCATCAACAAGTACGCCAAGCACCCGAACGCCGCCAAGCTCGCCCGCGAGTACATCTTCAGCGACGCCGGACAGATCAACCTGGCCAAGGGCAACGCGCGACCGATCCGCGCCGAGAGCCTGACCCTGCCGGACGACGTGAAGGCCCAACTGCTGCCCAACGAGCAGTACGCCAAGGCCCAGCCGATCAAGGACGCCAAGGCCTGGGAGGAAACCTCCAAGCGCCTGCCGCGGCAGTGGCAGGAAGCGGTGATCATCAACATGCAGTGACGCGGAGCGCGGCCGCCCTCGCCGGCGGCCGCCCCGCATCGACGGATACCCCGAATGCGCCACGACGTCATCCTCGTCCTGCTGGACGGCCTCAACCACAGCGTCGCCCGCGACTGCATGGGGCATCTCCAGGCCCTCTGCGGCGCCGGCCGCGGCCAGTCGTACCGCCTGGAATGCGAGTTGCCTTCGCTGTCCCGGCCGCTCTACGAATGCATCCTCACCGGAGTGCCGCCGATCGATAGCGGCATCCTGCACAACGACGTGGTCCGCCTGAGCCAGGAACAGAGCCTGTTCCACTATGCCCGCGCGGCCGGCCTGAGTACCGCGGCAGCGGCCTACCACTGGGTCAGCGAACTGTACAACCGCGCGCCGTTCGACCCGGCCCGCGACCGCCACACCGACGACAGCGCACTGCCGATCCAGCGCGGACACTTCTACTGGAACGACCACTATCCGGACTCGCACCTGTTCGCCGATGCGGAAAGCCTGCGCCGCCGGCACGCACCGAACTTCATGCTGGTCCACTCGATGAACATCGACGACGCCGGGCACAGGAACGGCCTCGCCAGCACCGCCTACCGCAACGCCGCGCGGCGCGCCGACGCGCTGCTGTCGGAATACCTGCACCAGTGGCTGGCGGCCGGCTACCAGGTGGCGATCACCGCCGATCACGGAATGAACGAGGACCGCAGCCACGGCGGCATCCTCGAGGAGGAGCGCGAGGTGCCGCTGTTCGTCTTCGGCGACGCCTTCAGCCGCGACGACCTGGCGCAACCGCTGCAGACCGACCTCTGCGGCACGCTCTGCGAAATCCTCGGCGCCGCCCACGACAAACCCGTCTGCCGGGAGCTGCTCGCCCCATGAAACGACTCTCCGGCAAATGGCTGGCGCTGCTGTTCCTGCTGCCCTTCGCGGCGTTCTTCGTGATTTTCCAGATAGCGCCGCTGGCCTGGGTCGCGCTGAACAGCCTGAAGGCCAGCGATGCCTGGAGCCTGGCCAACTACCTCGAGCTGTTCGGCTCGCCCTTCTACCGCCAGGCGATCCGCCATAGCCTGGAGATCGCCGGCTGGTCGAGCCTGCTCGGCCTGCTCATCGCGGTGCTCGGCAGCCATTCGCTGCGCCACGTCGACAGCCGCCTGCGCGACTTCGTCATGGCCTTCTCCAACATGACCAGCAACTTCGCCGGGGTACCGCTGGCGTTCGCCTTCATCATCCTGCTCGGCTTCAACGGCGCGCTGACCCTGTTGCTCAAGCAGGCCGGCTGGATCGACGACTTCAATCTCTACTCGAAGACCGGCCTGATAATCCTCTACACCTATTTCCAGATCCCCCTCGGGGTGATGCTGCTCTACCCGGCCTTCGACGCCCTGCGCGAGGACTGGCGCGAGTCCGCCGCGCTGCTCGGCGCCAACGGCTGGCAGTACTGGCGACACATCGGCATCCCGGTGCTGACCCCGGCACTGCTGGGCACCTTCGTCATCCTCCTGGCCAATGCCCTCGGCGCCTACGCCACGGTGTACTCGCTGACCACCGGCAACTTCAACGTGATCCCGATCCGCATCGGCGCGCTGGTCGCCGGCGACGTGTTCCCCGACCCGAACATGGCCAGCGCGCTGGCCATGGTGCTGGTCGGCCTGATGACCCTGATCACCCTGGTCCACCAATGGCTGCTGCGCAGGAGCTACCATGTCGCGCGCTGATCGACGTCCTGCCGCGCTCTACCATCGCCTGGTGGTCTGCGCGCTGTTCCTGATCCTGGTCCTGCCGCTGGCGGCGACCCTGCTCTACTCGCTGGCCACCCAGTGGTCGGCGACCCTGCTGCCGGACGGCCTGACCCTGAAGTGGTACCTGACGCTGTGGAGCGACCAGCGCTTCCTGCTGGCCTTCGCCCGCTCGCTGCTGGTCTGCTTCGGCGCCCTGGCGTTCAGCGTGTTGCTGATCCTGCCGCTGATGTTCGTCATCCACTACCACTTCCCGCGCCTGGACGGCGTGATGAACGTGCTCATCCTGCTGCCCTTCGCGGTGCCGCCGATCGTCTCCTCGGTGGGCCTGCTGCAACTCTATGCCAGCGGGCCGCTGGAAATGATCGGCACGCCCTGGGTGCTGGTCGGCTGCTACTTCACCATCGCCCTGCCGTTCATGTACCGGGCGATCACCAACAACCTGCAGGCGATCAACCTGCGCGACCTGATGGACGCCGCCCACCTGCTCGGCGCCAGCACCTGGAAGGCGGCGCTGCTGGTCGTGCTGCCGAACCTGCGCAAGGGCGTGATGGTGGCCCTGCTGCTGTCGTTCTCCTTCCTCATCGGCGAATTCGTCTTCGCCAACCTGCTGGTCGGTACCCGCTACGAGACCCTGCAGGTGTTCCTCAACAACATGCGCAACAGCAGCGGCCACTACACCAGCGCAGTGGTGGTCTCCTACTTCGTGTTCGTCCTGGTCCTGACCTGGGCGGCCAACCGACTGAACAAGGACAAGGCCTGATCATGTCGTTCGTCAGCGTCGAACAGCTCGACAAGAGCTACGGTGCCACCAGCATCTTCCGCGATATCGACTTCGCCGCCGCCCGCGGCGAGTTCGTCACCCTGCTCGGCCCCAGCGGCTGCGGCAAGTCCACCCTGCTGCGTTGCATCGCCGGGCTGACCGAGGTCGACAGCGGGCGCATCCTCATCGACGGCGAGGATGTGGTGCCTTTGCCGCCGCAGAAGCGCGGGATCGCCATGGTGTTCCAGAGCTACGCGCTGTTCCCCAACATGACCGTGCAACAGAACGTCGCCTTCGGCCTGCGCATGCAGAAGGTGCCGGCGGCGGAACTGAAGCAGCGGGTCGCCGAAGCCATCGAACTGGTGGAACTGGGCGAGTACGCCGCACGCTACCCGCACCAGCTCTCCGGCGGCCAGTGCCAGCGCGTGGCGCTGGCCCGCTCGCTGGTGACGCGCCCGCGCCTGCTGCTGCTCGACGAGCCGCTGTCAGCCCTCGACGCGCGCATCCGCAAGCACCTGCGCGAACAGATCCGCCGCATCCAGCAGGAGCTGGGGCTGACCACGGTGTTCGTCACCCATGATCAGGAAGAAGCGCTGACCCTGTCCGACCGCATCGTCCTGATGAACGCCGGACGCATCGTCCAGAGCGGCGACGCGGAGACCCTCTACACCGCGCCGGAAAACGCCTTCGCCGCCGGCTTCATCGGCAACTACAACCTGCTCGACGCCGAACAGGCCAGCCGCCTGCTCGGCCAGCCCTGCGCGCACCAGGTGGCGATCCGCCCGGAATCCCTGCGCCTGGGCAACGAACCGAGCGAAGGCGTGCCGGCGCTGGTACGCTCGCACAGTCTGCTCGGCAACGTGATCCGTTACCGCGTCGAGGCCGCCGGGGTGGAACTCACCGTCGACGTCCTCAACCGCAGCGCAGACCGCCTGTATCCGGCCGGCAGTCAGCTGACGCTGGTCATCGATCGCAACAGTATTCGAGAGGTAGCTTGATGAGCCTGGTGATCTTCGACCTGGACGAGACCATGATCCACGGCGACTGCTCCAGCCTGTGGAGCCAGCGCATGGCGAGTCTCGGCTGGGTCGACGAATCCTTCGTCCGCCGCGACGCCGAACTGATGGAGCAGTACGCCGAAGGCAAGCTGTCCATGGACCTGTACATGGACTACACCCTGCAACCGCTGATCGGTCGCAGCGTCGAGGAAGTCGAGCGGGAAGTGGAGGCCTACGTCGAGGAGGTCATCGAGCCGCTGATCTACAGCGACGCCTGCGCCTGCCTGGCGCGCCACCGCAGCGCCAACGACCGGGTGCTGATCGTCTCCGCATCCGGGGTGCACCTGGTCAAGCCGATCGCGGCGCGGATCGGCGTCGACGAAGTCCTCGCCATCGATCTCGAAGTGCTCGACGGACACTACACCGGCCGCACCCTCGGCACCCTCACCTATCGCGAAGGCAAGGTATTGCGTCTGCTCGACCTGCTGGAAGGAGACGATCGCCAACTGGCCGACGCCTGGTTCTATTCGGACTCGCGCAACGACCTGCCGCTGCTGAAGCTGGTCGGCCATCCGAACACGGTCAATCCGGACCCGACCCTGCTCGCCTACGCCAAGGAAATGGGCTGGCCGGTCAACGCCTGGCGCTGACAGGCTCGCCGCGAAAGCGCGGGCGGATCGCGCTTTCCATCGCCTCGACGGTGCCGAAGCGGCTCCTCAGGCCAGCGATGGGTCCACCACCAGCACGACCTTGCCCTGCACCTGGTTGCTCGCCAGCGCCTCGAACGCCGTCTCGGCGTCGCCGATCGGGAAGGTTCGCTCCAGCTGCGCACGGAGTTTCCCGGCGGAGAACAATGGCCAGACCTTCAATCCCAGCTCGGCAATCAGTTGCGCCTTGAACTCGGTATCGCGGGTACGCAGGGTCGAGCCGGTCAACTGGATGCGCTTGCCTAGCAGTTGTGCCAGGTCCAGTTGTGCCTCGCGGCCGCCCATCAGGCCGATGATCACCCAGCGCCCGTCGCTCCGCAGCAGCTCCAGGTTCAACCCGGCATAGCGGGCACCGACCGGGTCGAGGATCACGTCGAACGGGGCGAAATCGCGCAGCGATTCCAGGCTCTGCTTGCGCAGCGCGCCACCGGCGGCGCCCAGGGATTCGCAGTAGGCCAGGCGTTCGGCAGAACCGACGCTGACCCAGCAGGGGTTGCCGAACGCCTTGCACAGTTGGATGCCGGCCGAACCGACGCCGCTGGCGCCGGCGTGCAGCAGCACTTTCTCGCCGGGCTGCAACGCCGCCAGTTGGAACAGGTTCAGCCAGGCCGTGGCGTAGACCTCCGGAATCCCCGCCGCCTCCGCCAGGCTCAGCCCTGCCGGGACCGGCAGTACGTGGCGCGCGTCCACCACCACTTCCTCGGCCATGCCGCCGCCGGCGAGCAGCGCGCAGACCCGGTCGCCGACCTGCCAGGTGCTGCCCGCGCCCACCTCGCTGACCACACCCGCACACTCGAGCCCCAGCGCCGGGCTGGCGCCGGGTGGCGGCGGGTAGAGCCCGGCCTTCTGCAACAGGTCGGCGCGGTTGAGTCCGGCGGCCGCCACGCGGATGCGGATTTCGCCCTGACCGCAGGACGGGGCGGCGATTTCCGACCACTCGACACGACCTTCGATACCTTGCAATGCGTTCACGCTGCCTCCATAGTGGGGTTGTCACGGCCCGATCACCCAGAGTCGGGCTTTTTGCATTGCGCCAAGGGAACCCGGCGCCGGCTAATAAGGCCTAATATGCGTCATTACTCCGCGATCAGTCGAATCAGCATGAAGCGTTTTCTGCCCCGTACCGCCCTGTTGCTCCTCCTCGGCGCCAGTTCGCTGCCGCTGTTCGCCTCGACCGCCGTCTCCGTCGGCAGCGCCCAGAATTCCTGGGACAGCCTGCAGCCGGACCGCGAGCAGGTCATCGCCAGCCTCAACGTGGTGGAGCTGCTCAAGCGGCACCACTACAACAAGCCGCCGCTGAACGATGAACGCTCGGCCAAGATCTACGACAGCTACCTGAAGATGCTCGATCCGGCGCGGATGTACTTCACCGCCGGCGACATCGCCGAGTTCGATCGCTGGCGCAACAGGTTCGACGACTTCCTCAAGAGCGGCGATCTCGATCCCGGCTTCGTCATCTACAAGCGTCACCTCGACCGCCTGAAAGGCCGTCTCGACTACGCCCTGGCGATGCTCGACAAGGGCGTCGACAAGATCGACTTCAGCGTCGACGAGAGCCTGCTGATCGACCGCGAGAAGGCCCCCTGGGCGAAGGACACCGCAGAGCTCGACGACCTCTGGCGCAAGAAGGTGAAGGACGAGGTCCTGCGCCTGAAGATCACCGGCAAGGACGACAAGGCGATCCAGGAACAGCTCACCAAGCGCTACAAGAACCAGCTGTCGCGCCTGAAGCAGACCCGCAGCGAAGACATCTTCCAGGCCTACATCAACGCCTTCGCCCAGTCCTACGATCCGCACACCCAGTACCTGTCGCCGGACAACGCGGAAAACTTCGACATCAACATGAGCCTCTCGCTGGAAGGCATCGGCGCGGTGCTGCAGAGCGACAACGACTACGTCAAGGTCGTACGCCTGGTGCCGGCCGGCCCGGCGGCGAAGAGCAAGCAGATCGCCACCTCCGACAAGATCATCGGCGTCGCCCAGGGCAAGGGCGAAATGGTCGACGTGGTCGGCTGGCGCCTGGATGAAGTGGTCAAGCTGATCCGTGGGCCGAAAGGCTCCCAGGTACGCCTGGAAGTGATTCCGGCGAGCAACGCGCCGAACGACCAGACCAGCAAGATCGTCGCCATCACCCGCGAGGCGGTGAAGCTGGAGGACCAGGCGGCGAAGAAATCCATCATCAAGGTCGACCACGAAGGCCGCAGCTACAAGCTCGGCGTGATCGACCTGCCGGCCTTCTACCTGGACTTCAAGGCCTACCGCGCCGGCGACCCGAACTACAAGAGCACCACCCGCGACGTGAAGAAGCTGGTCGCCGAATTGCAGAAGGACAAGGTCGACGGCATCGTCCTCGACCTGCGCAACAACGGCGGCGGCTCCCTGCAGGAAGCCACCGAGCTGACCGGCCTGTTCATCGACCAGGGCCCGACCGTGCTGGTGCGCAACAGCGACGGCCGCGTCGACGTGCTCAACGACGACGAAGGCAAGGCCTTCTATACCGGCCCGCTGGCGGTGCTGGTCAACCGTCTCTCGGCCTCCGCCTCGGAGATCTTCGCCGGCGCCATGCAGGACTACCACCGCGCGCTGATCCTCGGTGGACAGACCTTCGGCAAGGGCACCGTGCAGACCATCCAGCCGCTCAACCACGGCGAACTGAAGCTGACCCTGGCGAAGTTCTACCGTGTCTCCGGGCAGAGCACCCAGCACCAGGGCGTGATCCCGGACATCAGCTACCCGTCCATCGTCGACGACAAGGAAATCGGCGAAAGCGCCCTGCCCGACTCGATGCCCTGGGACACCATCCGCCCGGTGGTGAAGGACGAGGCCAACCCGTTCAAGCCGTTCCTCGCGCAACTCAAGGCCCAGCACGACGCGCGCACCGAGAACAACGCCGACTTCGTCTACGCCCGCGAGCGCCTGGCGCTGGCACAGGAGCTGATGAAGGAGAAGACCGTCAGCCTGAACGAGGCCAAGCGCCGCGCCCAGCAGACCAGCATCGAGAACCGCCAGTTGGCCATGGAGAACGCCCTGCGCAAGTCCAAGGGCCAGGAGCCGCTGAAGGAACTCAAGCGCGAGGACGAGAACGCCCTGCCGGAAGAGGACGACAAGACCAAGCCGCAGGACGACGCCTACCTCACCGAGTCCGGGCACATCCTGCTGGACTACCTGAACCTCAACTCGGCGGTGGCCAAGCACTGAGTTCAGCGGGAGCGTCATAAAACAGTCATGGGACTGTCGTGAAATACGGGGCCGGTTGCACAACCGGCCCTTTTTCATTGCGACGAGAGCGTTCCATGACCGTCACCGAGCAGTTGAGCGCCCTGGACAGCATCCTGGCCCACGGCGACCTGCACTGCCTGTTCCAGCCCATCCTCTCGCTTTCCGAACGACGCCTGGTCGGCTACGAAGCGCTGACCCGCGGTCCGTCCAACAGCCCGCTGCACTCGCCCCTGGCGTTGTTCGCCGTGGCCCGCCAATGCGGACGGCTGAGCGAACTGGAACTACTCTGCCGACAACGCGCCTTCAGCCGCTTCCGCGACATCCAGGGCGACGCCATGCTGTTCCTCAACGTCTCCCCGGAGTCCCTCCTCGAGGCCGGTCATCCGCCCGGCCGCACCCTGCAATTGCTGCAACAGCTGGGGATCTCGCCGAACCGGGTGGTGATCGAACTGACCGAGCAGACCCCCATCGACGACTTCGACCTGCTCGACACCGCGCTGCACCACTATCGCGCCATGGGCTTCTCCATCGCCCTCGACGACCTCGGCGCTGGCTACTCCAGCCTGCGCCTGTGGTCGGAACTGCGTCCGGACTACGTGAAGATCGACCGCCACTTCGTCGACGGCATCCACCTGGACACCGTGAAACGCGAGTTCGTCGGCTCCATCCTGAAGATGGCCCGAGCCTCTCGCGCCCAGGTCATCGCCGAAGGCATCGAACTGCCCGAGGAACTGGCGGTGCTTAGCGAGATGGGGGTCGACCTGGTGCAAGGCTATCTGTTCGGCCGCCCGCAGGAACACCCGGCGAGCGACGTACAACAGATGCTGCCCAGCGCTGGCGCCCCCAGCCAGTCTTCCAGCGACGAGCACGGCGACCTGCGTGCGCTGCTGCTGGAACAGCGCGCGGTCGACGTTCGCACCTCGACCCAGGAAGTGGTGGAAATCTTCCGCCGCCAGGCCAACCTGAACTCCCTGGCGATCCTCGACGAAGAGGGGCGTCCCATCGGCATCGTCCATCGCCACGCGCTCACCGACGCCTTGCTCCGGCCCTTCGCCTGCGACCTGTTCCTGCGCAAGCCGATCAGCCGCCTGATGAGCGACGATTTTCTCGCCGTGGAACTCGGCCAGACCCTGCAGCAGGTCAGCCGCCTGCTGACCAGCCGCGCACGCCAGCGTATCGAGGAAGATTTCATCGTCACCCGCGGCGGGCACTATGCGGGCATGGGCCGGGTGATCGACGTGCTCAGGCTGATCACCGAGGAAAAGCTCCAGCAGGCGCGGCACGCCAATCCGCTCACCTTGCTTCCCGGCAACGTGCCGATCCAGCAATGCCTCGAACGCCTGCTGCAACAAAGGCGCGAGGCGGTGATCTGCTACATCGACGTCGACAGCTTCAAACCCTTCAACGATCTCTACGGCTACGCCCGCGGCGACGAGGTCCTGCTGTGCCTGGCACAGTGCCTGAGCGAACGGATCGACCCCGGCAGCGACTTCGTCGGCCATATCGGCGGTGACGACTTCATGCTGGTGCTCGGCCCCGAGGACTGGCGCACACGGATCGACCGGTTGCTGGAAACCTTCCAGAGCCAATGCCGGCGCTTCTACAGCCGCGAGCACCTGGAAGCCGGCTGTTTCGTTGCGCACAACCGCCATGGCCAGCGCGAGGAGTACCCGCTGCTGTCATTGTCCGTCGGCGTGGTGCATCTACCGGCCGAAGCCTGCCAGGGAATGGATGCCGCGCACCTGGCGACGCTGGCCTCCGAGGCCAAGCGCCAGGCCAAGGCGGTGCCAGGCTACAGCCTGCACCTGATCGAGGCCGCCTGAACCGTTCGTTCAGCTAGAGACCGAGCGCGGACGCCCGTTGCGCATAGTGCTCGGCGCGCTCGCTGTCCGGCGCCAGGCCCGGGCCTCCATCGCGGTAGAGTTCCGCCAGCTTGCGCGCCGCCAGCGGGTGGCCCGCCTCTGCCGCTAGTGCCCAGTGGCGGCTGGCTGCCAGCGCGTCGGGCGCTTGCCGGCTGTCGCCCTTGAGCGCCTGCACGCCGAGCTGGTAGGCCGCTTTCCCATCGCCCGCGCTGGCAGCCAGGCGCAGCAGGCGCAGGCCCTCCTCGCGCGCGCCGAAGCCCTGTCCACGGAACAGCAGCAGGTGACCGTAGAACGCCTGGGCGTCGCGGTGTCCGAGGTTGGCCATGCGCGAGAACTGCCCCTGCATCCACTGCCAGGCTCGCGGCTGCTTGACCAGCCAGGGCCAGCCCAGCAACTGCCGGGCCACGCCGTAACCGAGGCGGGCGCGCAGGCGCCAGATCCATTCAGAGTTCATCGGGATACTCGAATTCGAAGACACGGACCACTTCCGCCGCATGCCAGCCAGCCGCGGCCGGGCCGTCCGGCGGACCGGAAAAACGCCCGAGGCGCTCCACGCACTCGAAGAAACCGGTGCGTGGCAAGCGGCTTGCGCCCTGGCTGATGACCAGCGAACTGCGCAACGGACGCCCCGAGCGCGCATCCAGCGATGCCAGGTGCTCGAGAGCCGCGGTGAGGGTGGTCATCGCCGGAGTCGGCAGTTGCAGGCGCTCGATCAGCGCCCGGTAGGTGAGCAGATGACGCTGGCGACGCGCATCTTCGATTTCCAGCAGCAGGCTATCCCAGTGTTTACGGCTGATCAGCACACTCAAGGTCAGGCCCCCGTCGCTTTGCCCAGCACACGCTCCAGGGCGAACAGGATGGCCTCGCTGGCCTCGCGTTCGCCGCGTTCGATCATCGCCATGTAGGAAGGACTGATACCGACCTCCCGGGCCACCTGTTCCAGGCTCAGGCCGCGCGCCTCGCGGCGCTCCAGCAGACTCGCGGAAGGCGGCGCCGGCGCGGTCGTCTCCACCGCGACACTGGCGGCCGGGCGACCGGCGGCGGCCAGCAACGCCTGGTATTCGGCCCAGGGCAACACCGCGTATTCCGCCTCGCCGTCTCGCGTGATCACTTGGACATTCATGTCGGTCTCCTTGCAAGCCGCCATCTTATCAGGCACCGCGCCGCTGCGGACTGGCTATACTGCTGCCCTGGTCACACAGTCTGCCTGGTGGAGGAGCCCACGGGTGCGCCGGAGAAGTCTTGGTTTGTGCATCCTGCTGGGAGTCGGACAGGCCTTCGCCGGCGAGCTGCGCTGGGGCTTCAGCCCCGCCGACGGCATGCCCTACGTGGACATCGTCGATCACCAGCTGCAAGGCGGCTTCACCCGCCAGTTGGGGGAGCGGGTCGCGCAGCGGCTGGGATTGTCGCTGCGTTTCGTGGAAACGCCGAACCGAAGGATCGACGGCTTCATGGCCAGCGGACATATTCACGTGATCTGCAACTCCAACCCCGGATGGGATAGCAAACCCGAACGCTACCATTGGTCTCCTGCCCTCTTCGAAGAGCAGGACGTCCTGCTGCAGCGCGACGACCGTCCGGCGATCCGCGACTTCGCCGAGCTGCGCGGCAAGACCCTGGGTACAAGTCTAGGCTATGTCTACGCGGACGATCTCATGCAGGCCTTCGCTGCCGGGGAAATTCGCCGCGAAGATACCCGCGACCTGGCCAGTCGCGTGCAGATGCTTAAGCGTTCGCGCCTGGACGCCGCAGTGGACATGCGCCGCCCGCTGCTCTACCTGACGCGCCAGCATCCCGAGCTGGGCCTGAGCGTCAGTCCGCTGGTACTGCAGAGCTATCGGATGCACTGCATCTATGGCGGACAACTGCCGGTCCCCGTCGAAAGTATGGACCGGGTGCTCGACGAGATGGTCAGGGACGGCAGCATCGAGCGCCTGCTGGAAAACAGCCTGCGAACCCCTCAGGAACCCTGAACGCGCTCCGCCCTGGGAGCCGGCAGCTCTCGCAGCGCCTGCTGCGTCTCGACGGCCTGGGCGTCGCGCCAGACCTTGAAGGCATCCAGCTCGGACTGCCAGCGACGCACTACCCAGGCCAGGACGGCGAGATCGTCGAGCAGGCCGACACCGAAGATGAAGTCGGGGACGATATCCACCGGCGAAAGGAAATAGGCCAGCGCCGCGATCACCGAGAGCAACGCCTGGCGGCTGAGTCCGCGGTATTCGCCGCGAACCCAGGCCACCAGCAGTTCCTGCAGCAGGCGCAGGTCGCTCTTCACCAGCTTCAGGCGCGAGCGCTTGCGTGCTACCGCAATCAACAAGGCGGGCACCCGGCCACGGGCCAGGAAACGTTCCGCGATCCCCAGGTAACGACTGAATCCTCGTGGTGCATCCATCCTTCCACCTCGCTCAAGCGCTTGCCGCCGAGGCTCTCCGGGTTATCCACGCATACTGTGGATAACCTTGTGAACAGCCCCCCCTTCCGTCGGCGAGAGGCCCGTCGCTACAGGCTTTCCGACAGATCGGACACTTTTTAGACAATGCTCTAAAAGCATTGAAAATCAAGGGTTTGACCTAGCGCAACGGACAACCCGAGGTCAATACCGTAGGTCGGGTCGACGTGCGACAAATGTGTGCATAAGGGTAACACCGGCCGTGCCCTCGACCTGTTTTTCAGACCCTCGCGGCAGCGCCTGGGTTCAGCCGAATCCGCAAATGAAAACGCCCCGTCATGGACGGGGCGTTTCATGCATCGCGGCGGAAGAATTACTTCTTCGCGTCCGCCTTGGCTTCGGGCTGCGCTGCGGCACCGGCCTCGGGCTCCGCGTCCGGCTTGGACGGATCCTTGATGCCGAGCAGTTCCATGTCGAAGACCAGTACCGAGTTGGCCGGGATCGCCGGGCTCGGGCTCTGCGCGCCGTAGGCCAGCTCGCTGGGGATGTACAGCTTGATCTTCTCGCCGACATGCATCAGTTGCAGGGCTTCGACCCAACCCGGGATCACGCCGCTGACCGGCAGGTCGATCGGGCTGCCGCGCTCGATGGAGCTGTCGAAGACGGTGCCATCGGTCAGGCGGCCTTCGTAGTGGACGGTCACCACGTCGGTGGCCTTCGGTTGCGGGCCATCGGCCTTCTTCACGATTTCGTACTGGAGGCCGGAAGCGGTGGTGGTCACGCCGTCGCGCTTGCCGTTTTCCTCGAGGAACTTCTTGCCGGCCTTGGCGTTTTCGTCGCCGATGGCGGCCATGCGCTCCTCGGCACGTTTCTGCAGGAAGGCGAAGGCTTCGGTCAGCTCTTCATCGGTGAGCTGCTGCTTCTTCTTGCCGAGGGCGTCCTCGATGCCCTTGGCGACGGCTTTCGAATCCAGGTCGTCCATGCCTTCCTGGGACAGGCTCTTGCCCATGTTCAGGCCGATACCATAGGAAGCTTTCTGCGCCGGGGTCTTCAACTCAACGTTGGTCTGCGAATCGCAGCCGGAGAGAACCAGACCGACCAGTGCGATCGCTGCTGCCAACCGATGTTGTTTCATGCTGAGTCCTTTAATCTGTTCGCCGCTCGGGCATATTCGATGAAGCCGCGAGCTTAGCAGGCTGTCGCGACCAGTGGCTATGGGCAATAGGAACAGGTGCGCGCGGATAAGTTCAAGGCCGAACTTTTCGAAAAATGAAGGAGATAGCAGAACGAACGCGTGGAACGAGGACAGAAGAACAGCGGAAAGGAAGCGTCGAAAAACGTCGAATTATGAAGCGGTAAGGAAGCGCAAGAGATACAGCGAAGGAAGGAAATGGCGCAGCGGACGGGACTCGAACCCGCGACCCCCGGCGTGACAGGCCGGTATTCTAACCGACTGAACTACCGCTGCGCGTAACTTGCGAGATTGGTGGGTGATGACGGGATCGAACCGCCGACCCTCTGCTTGTAAGGCAGATGCTCTCCCAGCTGAGCTAATCACCCTTCACTCTCGAAGTGGGGCGCATTCTACGGAGCGATTCGGCCCCTGGCAAGCCCCTCGATGAAAAAAATTTTCTGCCGTTCCAAGGAGTTAGCGACGGACCGGGGTTGGCCTGAGCCGCCAGCGGCGGAATAATGGGTCCTTTGTGCCCGGAGAGAACGACCCCATGTGGTTCCGCAATCTGCTCGTCTACCGCCTCACCCAGGATCTGCAACTGGATGCCGATTCCCTCGAGAAAGCCCTCGGCGAAAAACCCGCCCGCCCCTGCGCTAGCCAGGAGCTGACCACCTACGGCTTCACCGCGCCGTTCGGCAAAGGCCCGGACGCACCGCTGGTACACGTCAGCCAGGACTTCTTCCTGATCTCGGCACGCAAGGAAGAGCGCATCCTGCCGGGCAGCGTCGTGCGTGACGCACTGAAGGAAAAGGTCGACGAGATCGAAGCCCAGCAGATGCGCAAGGTCTACAAGAAGGAACGCGACCAGTTGAAGGACGAGATCGTCCAGACCCTGCTGCCGCGCGCCTTCATCCGCCGCTCCAGCACCTTCGCCGCGATCGCGCCGAGCCTCGGCCTGATCCTGGTCGACTCGGCCAGCGCGAAGAAGGCCGAAGACCTGCTCTCGACGCTGCGCGAAGCGCTCGGCTCCCTGCCGGTACGCCCGCTGAGCGTGAAGGTCGCGCCGACCGCGACCCTCACCGACTGGGTCAAGACCCAGGAAGCCGCCGGCGACTTCCACGTGCTCGACGAATGCGAACTGCGCGACACCCACGAGGACGGCGGCGTGGTCCGTTGCAAGCGCCAGGACCTGACCAGCGAGGAAATCCAGCTGCATCTCACCGCCGGCAAGCTGGTCACCCAGTTGTCCCTGGCCTGGTCGGACAAGCTGTCCTTCGTCCTCGACGACAAGCTGGCGGTCAAGCGCCTGCGCTTCGAAGACCTGCTGCAGGAGCAGGCGGAAAAGGACGGCGGCGAAGACGCCCTCGGCCAGCTCGATGCCAGCTTCACCCTGATGATGCTGACCTTCGCCGAATTCCTTCCGGCGCTCTTCGAGGCCCTCGGCGGCGAAGAAATCCCCCAGGGCGTCTGACGCCCCGCTCTCCCGGCGGCGCCCGCCGCTGGGAGAGTCGCGCCCGGCATGGCAGACTGGCGGCCGTCCAATAACAAGGAAAGCCCATGCGTGCCCTGACCGCCCTGAGCCGTTTCGTCAGCGCCAGCTTCCCGTTCTGGGTCCTGCTGTTCGCCATCCTCGCCTTCTTCCGGCCGGCCTGGTTCCTCCCGCTCACCGTCGCCATCGCGCCGCTGCTCGGCCTGGTGATGTTCGGCATGGGCCTGACGCTCAAGGGCGAAGACTTCCGCGAGGTCGCCCGGCACCCCATACGGGTGCTGATCGGCGTGCTGGCCCAGTTCGTCATCATGCCCGGCCTGGCCTGGTTGCTCTGTCGCCTGTTGCAGTTGCCGGCGGAGATCGCGGTGGGCGTGATCCTGGTCGGCTGCTGCCCCGGCGGCACCGCTTCCAACGTGATGACCTGGCTGTCCCGTGGCGATGTCGCCCTGTCGGTGGCGATCACCTCGGTGACCACCCTGCTCGCCCCGCTGGTCACGCCGGCGCTGGTCTGGCTGCTGGCTTCGGCCTGGCTGCCGGTGTCGTTCGCGGCGATGTTCCTGTCGATCCTCCAGGTGGTGCTGGTGCCCATCGCCCTCGGCCTGCTGGCACAGCGCCTGCTCGGCGAGCGCACCCGGCAGGTGGCGGAGGTGCTGCCGCTGGTCTCGGTATTCAGCATCGTGGTGATCATCGCCGCGGTGGTGGCCGCCAGCCAGGCGCGGATCGCCGAGTCCGGCCTGCTGATCATGGCCGTGGTGATGCTGCACAACGGCTTCGGCCTGTCGCTCGGCTATCTCACCGGCAAGCTGACCGGCATGCCGCTGGCGCAGCGCAAGGCCCTGGCCATCGAAGTCGGCATGCAGAACTCGGGGCTCGGCGCGGCGCTGGCCAACGCCCACTTCTCGCCCCTGGCAGCGGTGCCCAGCGCGCTGTTCAGCGTCTGGCACAATCTCTCCGGTTCGCTGCTGGCCGCCCTGTTCCGGCGCATGGAAGATACGCCGCGTTGAGCTGGATCCCGGTCGGGAAGCCTTGTCCCGACCGATGAACCATGCAAAATACCGCACGCAGTGAGGACGACCTCACCACCCGCCTCCGGCCGGTGACCGAATGGGGACGGCCCCGCCACCCGTTGCCCTGGAGATCGCCATGTCCTGGATCATCCTGTTTTTCGCCGGCCTGTTCGAAGTGGGCTGGGCCGTTGGTCTGAAATACACCGAAGGCTTCAGCAAGCCGCTTCCCACGGTCCTCACGGCGCTCGCCATGCTGGTCAGCCTGGGCCTGCTCGGCCTGGCCATGAAGCACCTGCCGCTGGGCACCGCCTATGCCGTCTGGACCGGGGTCGGCGCGGTCGGCACGGTAATCGCCGGGATCGTCCTGTTCGGCGAATCCATGGCATTGCTGCGCCTGGCCAGCGTCGCGCTGATCGTCTGCGGACTGGTCGGCCTCAAGCTGAGCCATTAGACATCCATCGAATATGCTCCGAGGGGTATCGCTTTCCGCAGTTTTATCGCGTACTCTGCGACCACTGTGCTTGCTTGGGTCACAGTGAATCGTGACCTGGTGTGGTAGATCTCGGTCCGCTCATCGCCTCGGCTCCTCGTACTCTTTGCAACTCAGTACCTACCGGCTCGGATATTTCCGTCGCCGCAATCAACTTTGTTTCAGGAGTTACACCATGTCGAATCGTCAGAACGGCACCGTAAAATGGTTCAACGACGCCAAAGGCTTCGGCTTCATCACCCCGGAAAGCGGTAACGACCTGTTCGTTCACTTCCGTTCCATCCAGGGCACCGGCTTCAAGAGCCTGCAGGAAGGCCAGAAGGTTTCCTTCGTGGTCGTCAACGGCCAGAAAGGCCTGCAAGCCGACGAAGTACAAGTTATCTAACTTGTAGTTCGCCAAAAAAAGCCCCGGCATCGCCGGGGCTTTTTCGTTTCTGCGGATCGATCAGCGAGCTTCGCCGCGCAAGCTCGTCACCCGCGCCTGCAGGTCGAGGCGCTCCACCGCCTCCGGCGCCACCGATTCGCCGGCCACCAGGCTTACCCGCGACCACAGGCGGCGGAAGAAGCCCTTGTTCGGGTCGCGGCTGAAGAAGCTGCCCCACAGACCCTGCAGCGCCATGGGGATCACCGGAACCGGGGTTTCCTCGATGATCCGCTCGATCCCGGCGCGGAACTCATTCATCTCGCCGTCGGCGGTCAGCTTGCCCTCAGGGAAGATGCACACCAGCTCCCCGTCCCTCAGGTAGTCGGCGATGCGCTGGAAGGCGCGTTCGTAGATCCCTTCGTCCTCGTGGCGCGCCGCTATGGGCACCGCGCCGGCGGTGCGGAAGACGAAGTTGAGCACCGGCAGCGAGAAGATCCTGTAGTACATGACGAAGCGCACCGGCCGCCGGATCGAGCCGGCGATCAGCAGCGCGTCCACGTACGAGACGTGGTTGCACACCAGCACCGCCGCTCCCTCGTCCGGGATCGCCTCCAGGTTCACATGCCGGACCCGGTACATGGTGTGGCTGAGCAGCCAGACCAGGAAGCGCATGGTGAACTCCGGGACGATCTTGAAGATGTACACGTTCACCGCGACGTTCATCAGCGACAGAGCGAGAAAAAGCTGCGGGATCGACAGCTTGGCGACGCTGAGGAAGAGGATCGAGACCAGCGCCGCGGCGACCATGAACAAGGCGTTGAGGATGTTGTTGGCGGCGATCACCCGGGCCCGCTTGTCTTCGTCGGTGCGCGCCTGGATCAGGGCGTACAGCGGTACGATGTAGAAGCCGCCGAAAATGCCGATGAACAGGATGTCGGCCAGCACCGCCCAGGTCTCATGGTGGCGCAGCACCGCCAGCCAGTCGTAGGGCGCCTCGCCTGGGGGAATGCCGCCGGCGTGCCACCAGAGGAGGATGCCGAAGACGGTCAGGCCGATCGAGCCGAACGGCACCAGGCCGATCTCCACCTTGCGACCGGAAAGCTTCTCGCACAGCATCGAGCCCAGCGCGATGCCCACCGAGAACACGGTGAGGATCAGGGTCACCACGCTTTCGTCGCCGTGCAGCCATTCCTTGGCGAAGGTCGGGATCTGCGTCAGGTAGACCGCGCCGAGGAACCAGAACCAGGAGTTGCCCACCAGCGAGCGCGAGACCGCCGGGCGCTGGCCGAGCCCCAGGCGGAGGATGCTCCAGGACTGGGCGAAGATGTTCCAGTCGAGCTTCAACCCCGGCAGCGCCGCCGCCGCTCGCGGAATGCCGCGGCTGGCCAGGTAGCCGCAGGCGGCCACCAGCACCACCGCGGTGGCCACCGCCGCCGCGTAATGCGCATGGGACATCAGCACGCCGGCGCCGATGGTGCCGGCCAGGATCGCCAGGAAGGTGCCCATCTCCACCAGCGCGTTGCCGCCGACCAGTTCGTCCTCGTGCAGGTGCTGGGGCAGGATCGAATACTTCACCGGGCCAAATAGCGCCGAGTGGGTGCCCATGGCGAACAGCGCGACGAACATCAGCGGCAGGCTGCCGAAGACGAAGCCGGCGGCGCCGACCAGCATGATGCCCACCTCGGCCAGCTTCAGCGCGCGCATCAGCGCGTCCTTGTTGTACTTCTCGCCGAACTGTCCGCCCAGTGCCGAGAACAGGAAGAACGGCAGGATGAACAGCAGCGCGCAGAGGTTGACCAGCAGGCTGCGGTCGCCGCTGACGCTGAGGTGATAGAGGATGGCGAGGATCAGCGACTGCTTGAAGATGTTGTCGTTGAAGGCGCCGAGCAGCTGGGTGATGAAGAACGGCAGGAAACGCCGCTTGCCCAGCAGGGCGAATTGCGAATGTTGGGTCATCGTCCTTGTTACCTTGCGTGGCCGCCGAAAGGAAGCCCGTCATCGATTGGACTGCATGGACCGCGGATCAGGCCACAGCGTTCCGATGGAAATTCCGCGCCCATCATAGAACAGGCGTCCGCGTTGCCGCAGGACGCCTGTCGTCGGACGATGCGCCAAGTCGCATCCGAATATTCAGAAACCGACGCTGGCCTGCATGAACAGCGTTCGCGGCTGACCCACGTAGATTCCCGAATTGTTGTCGCTGGAGCGGGTGAAATACTGCTTGTCGAACAGGTTCTTCACCCCGAGGCCGAGCTTCAGGTTCGACGCCTGCGGGCCGAAGTCGTAGCCGACGCGGGCATTCCAGGTCACGTAGCCGGGAATGTCGCCGTACTGGCCGTCGGCGCTGGGCTCGGTGATGTAGTTGTGGGTGAAGTTGCCCTGGCTGTCGGTGCTCAGCCCTGGCGCGCGCTGCATGGACTGGGCGAAAGCGTCGAGGTTGTAGGTCCAGCGGTCGACCTCGTAGCGCACCCCGGCGGTGGCCACCTGGCGCGAGTAGAGCGGCAGGTCGCGCCCCTTGAAGGAGGGAATGTCGCCTTCGTAGGTGGCGCGGGTATAGGTGAGGCTGCCGTAGACCGACAGGCCGACCAGGCGCGGATCGAGAGCGGCGAAGTCATAGTGGCCGGAAGTCTCGATGCCCTGGTGCTTGGTGGCGCCGAGGTTGGTCCAGCCGACGTCGTTGCTGACGTACTGCAGCTCGTCGTCGAAGTCGATGTAGAACAGCGTGATCTCGCCGCCCCAACTGCCGTTGTCGTAGCGCGTGCCCAGTTCGTAGGTCTTAGCCTTCTCCGGCTCCAGGCCGGCGGCGGTATCGTTGCCGCTGCCGCCCTGGCCGAGCTGGAAGTACTGCAGGCTGCCGAACGATTCGGAGTAGTTGGCGAACAGCTTCCACTCGTCGCTCAAGTGATACATCAGGCTCAGCGCCGGCAGCGGTTCGTTGTAGTCCTTGCTGCGCTTCTTCTCCTGCACCGGCTTGCCGTTCAGGCCGAGCACCGGGCGGTCGCGCCAGTCGCTGTCGATCTTCTCGAAGCGGATGCCGGGGGTGATGGTCCAGTTGCCGACATCGATCTTGTCGTCGATGTAGAAGGCGCTGGCCTCGGTACCGCCGGTACGGTCCTGGTAGGTATGGCCGTCCGAGCCGGGACGCACGGTCGGCACATTGTCGACCAGGGCCAGTTGGCTGGCGCGCTCGTTCATCGCTTCCTTCAGGTAGCGGTAGCCGATGCCGATCTCCTGGGTGGTCGGGCCGGCGAAGAAGATCCGCGAGACCCGCGGCTCCACCGCGAACACATGGTAGTCGCGCGGGTACGAGGTGATGGTCCTGAGGTTGCGCGCGGCGATGCTGCTGCCGCGGAAACTGTCGCTGTAGTAGGTGAGCACCTCGAACTGGGTGAGGTCGTCGACCTGGCGGGTGTACTTCAGCGAGAAGTCCTTGCGCCGACCACGGAAGTTGTCCCAGTCGCGCACCGACTGGAAGGGATCGTCGTCGTACTGCGCCTGGGTCAGGCCGCCCGGCATATCGGCGTAGGCGTCGTAGTAGTGGAAGTTGGCCGCCAACTGGTCGCTGTCGGTGAGCTGCCAATGAGTCTTGAGCAGCACGTCATCGATATCGTTGTCGTTGTTGCCGTCGCGGTAGTCGGCGCCCTTCACCCCGGAATACAGCAGCGCCACGCCCAGGCCGTTGTCGGCGGTCCCGCCGAGGAACGCCTGGTTGAGCTTCTTCCAGCCGCCGTGGCCGGCATGCTCGATGGTGGTGCCGATTTCGCCGGAGAACTTCTCCGGAATCGCCCGGGTCACGAAGTTGATCACCCCGCCGACGTTCTGCGGGCCGTAGCGCACCGAGCCGGCGCCGCGCACGACGTCGATACTCTCCAGGTTGCCGATGGACAGCGGCATCATCGACAGCTGCGGCTGGCCGTAGGGCGCCACCGCCGCCGGCACGCCGTCGATCATCACCGTCGAGCGCGGCGACAGGCGTGAAGTCAGGCCACGCACCCCGACGTTCAGGGAGATGTCGCTGCCGCCGGTACCGTTGTTGTCCTGCACTTGCACGCCGGGCACCTTGCGCAGCACGTCGCGGACGTTCTGCGCACCGCTCTCGAGCATTTCCCGACGACGCACCACGCTGCGCGCGCCGGGATGGTTCTGCACCACCGCCTGGTCGGCTTCGCCCAGCCAGTCGCCGACCACGGTGACCGTGCCCAGCTCCTTGGCTTCCTCTTCGGCCTGCGCCGCCTGCATGGACACACCCAGCGCGATGGCGACGGCCAGGCGCGACAACGAACTCACGGACGACATCGAGGCTCCCCCAGGGACGCAGGAAAAAGTGGGGCGCAAAATTACGGCAAATCGTAAAGAACGTAAATACAAATGATTTGCAAATGTGAGCTTGACTTATTCGTATGTCGTCAAGGACGAGCGCGCGCAGGCCGAGCGGTATTCACCCGGTGCCACCCCGTAGGCCTGCTTGAACTGGCGACCGAGGTGGCTCTGGTCGGCGAAGCCCAGCTCCAGGGCCACCTCCAGCGGCGCCCGGCCGCTCTTGAGCAGTGCCCTGGCCTGCTCCAGGCGGCGCTGCCTGAGCCAGGCGTGGGGCGGCATGCCGGTGGCGCGACGGAAGACCCGGGCAAAATGGAACGGGGACAGATTGACCGCCGCCGCCAGTTCCTCCAGCGAAGGCGGATCGAGCAACCGCGCCGCCAGCAGTTCGCGGGCGCGGGCCACCGCCAACGGCTCCTGCCCGGCCTTCGGCGCTTCTGGCAGGCGGGCGTGGCGACGGAACAGGGCGAGCATCGTCTCGCGCCAGCGGGTCTGGGTTTCCAGGCTGCCGGCATGCTCGGCCAGCAGGCGGTGCAAGTGGACGAAGGCGCGTGCCAGGGGCTGGTCGTGGATCACGCTGTCGGCGAAACGCGGCACGCCGCCATGATGGATTTCCAGCTCGTCGAGAATCCCGTCGATCTGCTCCATTTCCGGGTAGTAGCCGCGATAGAGCCAACCGGCATCATGGGCCTTGGAGCCGGTGTGCACTTCGTCGGGGTTGATCAGCACCATGCTGCCCAGCGGGGCCAGGTGCTCGCCGCCACGATGGCGGAAGCGCTGCGCGCCCTGCTCGATGATGACCAGGGCGAAGCTGCTGTGCACGTGCGGCGCGAAGCGCTGCTCCACATAGCGCGCGTGCAGAAGTTCGACGCCGCCCAGTTCGGCGGCGCGCCAGAAATGCGTGTGTTCTCCGCTCGTCTCGTCCGGCACTGCCGTCTCCTCGTTCGCCCGTCCGGACGGGCCGCCCAGCATACCGCAGGAGCGACGGAACCGGCTTCAGCCGGTGAAGCTGGCTTCCAGCGCCGCCTTGACCTGCGGCCATTCGTGGTCGGTGATGCTGTAGACGAAGGTGTCGTCTAGCCGCCCGCCGGCCAGCCGCCGGTGGTTGCGCAGCACGCCCTCGCGCTGCGCGCCGAGCTTGTCGATGGCGCCCTGGGCGCGCAGGTTGCTCGCCGCCGTGCTGAGCTGCACGCGGACCATGCGCAGGTTGTCGAAGGCATGCTTGAGCATCAGGTACTTGATCATGCGGTTCAGGCCGCTGCCGTGCTGGGCCTGGTCGAGCCAGGTCCAGCCGATCTCGCAGGCCGGCAAGGCGGGAAGGAATTCGGCGAAGCGCGTGGTCCCGACCAGTTGCACGCCGAGGCGGACGGCGAGCGGCAACGCCCTGCCCTCGCGCTGCTCGGCGAGGCTCTGGCGGTACCAGTCCGGCCGCGTCGGTCCGTCCATGTACTGCAGCGCCTCGCGGTTGGCTTCGGCGAGGCTCACCAGCTCGGGAATGTCCGCTTCCACCAGCGGCTCGAGACGCAAGGCTCCGCGCTGCAGGGTGATCGGTAGCGGCTTGAACATGGGCGCCCTCCTCGACATCGACGCAAAACTCCGCTCCCATCAGAGCGTAGCGGCCGCGTTTAGTGCCGCAGCCGAAACCGGCTACGATGAACGGACAGCCGGCCGCCGGGGCCGTCCGCGCTCACGCAGCCCGGCACGCTACCAACTCCGCGCGTCCGGCTCAAGCATGCGTGCGACCTTGGTCGCAGGCGGCCTGACGCGCGGGCCGACAAGTGCGAAACTGGCGCGAAAGCAAGACCCCCGCCTCACGCCAGCTTCTCGCGGGGACATCATCGGAGTTCGCATGTCGCTGTCCATCGGGCTGATCGCCGTGGTCGCCCTGGTCTACATGGCCATCCTGTTCGCCATCGCCTTCTATGGCGACCGTCGCCGCACCCCGCTCTCACCCCGCCTGCGCGCCTGGGTCTACAGCCTCTCCCTGGCAGTGTACTGCACCAGTTGGACCTTCTTCGGCGCGGTCGGCCAGGCCACCGACCAGCTCTGGTCGTTCCTGCCGATCTACCTCGGACCGGTGCTGCTGATGCTGTTCGCGCCCTGGGTGCTGCAGAAGATGATCATGATCAGCAAGCAGGAGAACATCACCTCCATCGCCGACTTCATCGCCGCCCGCTACGGCAAGTCGCAGGCGCTGGCGGTGGTGGTGGCGCTGATCTGCATGGTCGGCGTGCTGCCCTACATCGCCCTGCAACTGAAAGGCATCGTCCTCGGGGTGAATCTGCTGATCGGCTCCGGCGCCGACTCCACCGGTACCCGCGCCCAGGACACGGCGCTGATCGTGTCGCTGGTGCTGGCGCTGTTCACCATCGTCTTCGGTACCCGCAGCCTGGATGTCACCGAACACCACCGCGGCATGGTCCTGGCCATCGCCTTCGAGTCGCTGGTCAAGCTCACCGCCTTCCTCGCCGTGGGCATCTTCGTCACCTTCGGCCTCTACGACGGCTTCGCCGATCTCTTCTCCCAGGCCCGCGCCGCGCCGCAGTTGGCCGACTACTGGGAAGAGACCGTGCACTGGCCGGCGATGCTGCTGCAGACCGGCGTGGCGATGACCGCGATCATGTGCCTGCCGCGGCAATTCCACGTCACCGTGGTGGAGAACATCGAGCCGCGCGACCTCAACCTGGCGCGCTGGGTGTTCCCCATCTACCTGGTGCTGGCCGCGTTGTTCGTGGTGCCGATCGCCCTCGCCGGCCAATTGCACCTGCCCGCCGGGGTAATGCCGGACTCCTTCGTCATCAGCCTGCCGCTGGCCGAGGCGCACCCGGCGCTGGCCCTGCTGGCATTCATTGGCGGCGCCTCGGCCGCCACCGGAATGGTCATCGTCGCCAGCGTCGCGCTGTCGACCATGGTCTCCAACGACATGCTCCTGCCGTGGCTGCTGCGACGCCGGGAAAAGGACACCGAACGGCCCTTCGAGGCCTTCCGTCACTGGCTGCTGACCGTACGCCGGGTGAGCATCGCGGTGATCCTGCTGCTCGCCTACGTGGCCTACCGCCTGCTCGGCTCCAGCGCCAGCCTGGCGACCATCGGCCAGATCGCCTTCGCCGCCATCGCCCAGCTCGGCCCGGCGATGATCGGCGCGCTGTACTGGAAACAGGCCAACCGCCGCGGGGTCTTCGCCGGCCTCGCCGCCGGCTCGCTGCTGTGGGCCTATACGCTGGTCCTGCCGGTGGTGGCCAAGGGCCTCGGCTGGCCGCTGGAGCGCATCCCCGGCCTGACCTGGCTGGCAAGCAATCCCTTCGGCCTGCCGATCGAGCCGCTGACCCAGGGCGTGCTGATCTCGCTGGTCGGCAACTTCGCCCTGTTCGGCCTGGTCTCGGTGCTCTCGCGCACCCGCGTGTCCGAGCACTGGCAGGCCAGCCGCTTCATCGGCCAGGAGATCTCCCAGCGGCAGAACTCGCGCTTCATGCTCGCGGTGCAGGTGGAAGACCTGCTGATGCTCGCCGCGCGTTTCGTCGGCGAGGAACGCGCGCGGCAAAGCTTCATCCGCTTCGCCTACCGCCAGGGCAAGGGCTTCACCCCGAACCAGACCGCCAACAACGAGTGGATCGCGCACACCGAGCGCCTGCTCGCCGGGGTCCTCGGCGCGTCCTCGGCGCGGGCGGTGGTGAAGGCCGCCATCGAAGGGCGCGAGATGCAGGTGGAGGACGTGGTGCGGATCGCCGACGAAGCCTCCGAGGTGCTGCAATTCAACCGCGCCCTGCTGCAGGGCGCGATCGAGAACATCACCCAGGGCATCAGCGTGGTCGACCAGTCGCTGCGCCTGGTGGCCTGGAACCACCGCTACCTGGAACTGTTCGAGTACCCGGACGGGCTGATCTACGTCGGCCGACCGATCGCCGACATCATCCGCTACAACGCCGATCGCGGCCTGTGCGGGCCCGGCGATCCGGACATGCACGTGGCCAAGCGCCTGTACTGGATGCGCCAGGGCACTCCACACACCTCCGAGCGGCTGTTCCCCAACGGCCGGGTCATCGAGCTGATCGGCAACCCGATGCCCGGCGGCGGCTTCGTCATGAGCTTCACCGATATCACCGCCTACCGCGAGGCCGAACAGGGCCTCAAGGGCGCCAACGAGTCGCTGGAACAGCGGGTCCAGGAGCGTACCCAGGAACTCTCGCAGTTGAACCAGGAACTCAGCGAGGCGAAGAGCAACGCCGAGGCCGCCAACCAGTCGAAGACCCGCTTCCTCGCCGCCGTCAGCCACGACCTGATGCAGCCGCTGAACGCCGCGCGGCTGTTCTCCGCCGCCCTCGCCCACCAGGACGCGCTGCCCGGCGAGGTCCGCGACCTGGTGCAGCACCTCGACTCATCGCTGCGTTCCGCCGAGGACCTGATCACCGACCTGCTGGACATCTCGCGCCTGGAAAGCGGCCGGGTCAGCGCCGAACGCAACCCGTTCCCGCTGAACAACCTCTACGATGCCCTCGGCGTCGAGTTCAAGGCGCTGGCCCAGGAGCAGGGCCTGCATTTCCGCCTGCGCGGCAGCCAGCTGCGGGTGGACAGCGACATCAAGCTGCTGCGGCGCATCCTGCAGAACTTCCTGACCAACGCTTTCCGCTACGCCAAGGGCCACGTGCTGCTCGGCGTGCGCCGCGAGGACGGCTGCCTGCGCCTGGAAGTCTGGGATCAGGGGCCGGGCATCCCACCGGACAAGCAGAAAGTCATCTTCGAAGAGTTCAAGCGCCTGGACAGCCACCAGACCCGCGCGGAGAAAGGCCTCGGTCTCGGCCTGGCGATCGCCGACCGGCTCTGCAAGGTCCTCGGCCATCCGCTGGAGGTACGTTCCTGGCCGGGCAAGGGCAGCGTCTTCAGCGTCCGCGTACCGCTGGCGCGGCAGGCGCCGCCGGCCCTGGCCAACGGCCACAAGGCCGAACCGGCGCAAGCGCTGAACGGCGCCCAGGTGCTCTGCGTGGACAACGAAGACAGCATCCTCGCCGGCATGAACAGCCTGCTCAGCCGCTGGGGCTGCCAGGTCTGGACCGCGCGCAGCCGCGAGGAATGCGCCACGCTGCTGGACAGCGAGATGCGCCCGCAACTGGCGTTGATCGACTATCACCTGGACGACGGCGAGACCGGTACGCAACTGATGGCCTGGCTGCGCACGCGCCTGGGCGAGCCGGTGCCGGGCGTGGTGATCAGCGCCGACGCGCGGCCGGAACTGGTGGCGGAGATCCACGCCGCCGGCCTCGACTACCTGTCCAAGCCGGTCAAGCCGGCCGCGTTGCGGGCCCTGCTCAGCCGCCATCTGAGCCTGCGCTGAGCGGGCCTCAGTGACGGCGGATCAGCAGCGCACGGATCTGCTGCGCGGTCTCGCCGTCGACTTCCGCGAGCATCCGCACCTTGCCGGCTACCAGCGCCGCCAGCGGCGCTCCGTCTCGATAGAGCAGGCGGTTGCCGGTCACCGCCGGCACCCGTTCGCCGGGTAGCAGGCCGCCGACCAGGTTCAACGGATCGACCGCCGACACCACCAGCATCGCCCCATCCGGCGGCCGCTTGCGCACCTCGCGCAACAGGCCGACCGCTTCCGCCAAGGCGAACTGCTCGCCGGCCAGGCCGGCGATGAAGCGCCCGCCGCGAATCTCGCCGCGCGCTTCCAGGCGATGGTAGACGCGCAGCAACTCGCGCCACGGCGGCAGCCAGTCGGCTTCGCGCTCCAGCAGGCGCCAGGCGACCACCCCATAGCGCCGCAGCAAGGTCCGGGCGACATGTTCGAGAACCTCCGCCGGCAAACGCTGCCCCACCTCTTCCGCCTTCGCCCGGCGCAGCGGCGCCCAGCGCCCGGCGTCCTGCATGCCGCCCGGCAGGCCGCGCGAGCGGCGCTCCTGGCGGCTGCGCTTGTCCGCCGGCATCAGCAGGGTGCGCAGCCCGGCGAAGCTGTCGGCGTTGACCCGGCCGACCGAGACCAGCTCGCCGAGGGCGTTCTCCAGCTCGCTGCGCAGCAGGTGGGCGTCCTGGCTCAGTTCGTCGAAGAACGATGCACCCTGCTCGCGCAGCACCTCCAGTACCCTGGCCGCGCGCGGCGACAGTTCCGGCTCCCGCGCGTCGCGCTGCAGGACGCTCCAGAGCCCCAGCTCGCGGCGCGGCAGGAGCACGATCGGCGCGCTGCGCAGCGGACCGCCGGCGGCCTTGCTGCGTCCGGCCAGGCGCGCCCAGACGATGCGTCCGGAACGGCACAGCTGGTCCAGCCAATGGCTGGCGTAGTCGGCCACCCGCGCTGCCAGCAGTTCGCTTTCCCAGGCGGCCGCCGCGGCCTGGAAGCCTTCCAGTTGCTCGACCACCGTAGCCAGGGACTCCGCTCCCCGGCCACGGGTGCCCGGCGCCAGGCGCTGCCAGTCGAACAGGAAGCGCATGAAATCGGCGCGCTGCACCGGCTCGATTTCCCGGCGCAGGCGCTTCACCGTATAGCGATGGATGCGCGCCAGCAGATGGCGTTCGCACCACTCCTCTTCCGTCGCGCCAGGACTGAAGCGGCCACGCAGCACATAGCCTTCGCGCTCCAGGGCGGCCAACGCGTACTGCTGGTCGGCCAGGCCGATGCCCAGGTCGGCCGCCAACTGCCCGGCCGTGCGCGGCCCGAAGCCACCCAGGCGGGCGCGGGTCAGCTCCACGGTCGCCGCTTCCGCCGAGTCCGGCGGCGGATAGCCGCGAGGCGCCTGGAAAGCGTCGGGCACCTTCGCCGCGGGATGCACCAGGCGCATCGCCGGCAGGCGCTCCGCCGCCAGCCAGAGAATGCTGCCTGCGCAGTCCAGGCGTCCGGCGCGGCGTTGCTCCGACAGTTGCGCAAGCCATTCCCCCCAGCCCGGATTGGCCTCGGCCTCGCCCGAGGTGAGGTAGCCCAGGCTGTTCAGCGCCTCATGCATCTCGTCGGCGTTGCGCGCTTCCGGCCAGGCCTCGCCACGCACCGCCTCGATCGCCTCAAGGTCCAGGGCGCCGAGATCGTCGGCGGACTCGGGATCGCTCCAGCGGCGATTCTGTACCGCCTGGGTACGCCGCTCCTCCAGCGGCGCATCGTCGAGATAGGCGTAGGGACGCGCGGTGAGTATCTCCGCCGCCAACGCCGAAGGCGCCGGCAGGTCGCGCGCCAGCAAGTCCACCGCGCCGCTCTCCATGTCGCGCAGCAGGGCCAGCCAGCCGTCGCAATCCATCGCCTCGTGCAGGCAGTCGTCAAGGGTCTGCGCCACCAGCGGGTGATCGGGCACCTCGCGCTCGCCGACGATATTCTCCAGGCACGCCACCTGGTCGGGGAACACGCTGGCCAGCAGATCCTCGCTCTTCATCCGCAGCAGTTGCGGCGGCACCTTGCGACCGCCGGTGTAGCGCGGCAAACCGAGCGAGGTGGTCAGGTTCCAGCGCCAGCGCACGCCGAACAGCGGCGCGTCGAGCACGGCCTGTACCAACAGATGCTCGGCGCTCGCCGAATGCAGGTAGCGCCAGACCTCGTCGAGGGGAAAGCTGTGGCTGGTGGACAGCGAAAGGATGATCGCGTCCTCGGTGGCCGCCGCCTGCAGCTCGAAGTTGAAGCTGCGGCAGAAACGCTTGCGCAGCGCCAGGCCCCAGGCGCGGTTGAGGCGGCTGCCGTGAGGACTGTGGATGATCAGTTGCATGCCGCCGGATTCGTCGAAGAAGCGTTCCATCACCAGCCGCCGGCTCCCGGGCAGGCCACCCAGGGCCTGGCGGGCGCGGGCCAGGTACTCGACGATCTGCCGCGCGGCGCCATCGTCCAGCCCGAGGGTGACGCCGAGCCAGGCGATGGCTGGCTCCAGCCGCTGCCCTTCCGGCAATGCCTGGCCTTCGCCGAGCAGCTCGTCGAGGGTGTCGCGCAGGCGCGCCACGCTGGCCGACAGCTCGTCGCTGCGCCCCGGCGCCTCACCCAGCCAGAACGGAATGTTCGGCGGCTGGCCCTGGGCGTCCTCGACCCGCACCCGTCCCGGCTCGATGCGGATGATCCGGTACGAGGTGTTGCCCAGCTGGAACACGTCGCCGGCCAGGCTCTCCACCGCGAAATCTTCGTTGACCGTCCCCACCAGCAGGCCCTGCGGCTCCAGCAGCACGCTGTAGTCGCCGGTATCGGGAATGGTCCCGCCCGAGGTCAGCGCGGTCAGCCGCGCGCCACGGCGGCCACGGAGCAGGCCGTTGAGCGCATCGCGATGGAGATAGGCGCCGCGCACGCCGAGGCGTGAGTGGTAGCCCTCGGCAAGCATCCGCAGGACTTCGTCGAAGCGCTCGCGCTCCAGCCCGGCGTAGGGCTCGGCGCGGATCACCAGGCGATAGAGGTCGTCCTCGCGCCACTCCTGGCAGGCCACTTCGGCGACGATCTGCTGCGCCAGCACGTCCAGCGGCTGGCGCGGCAGCACCAGGCTGTCCAGCTCGCCACGGCGCACGCTGTCGAGCAGCGCCGCGCATTCCACCAGGTCGTCGCGGGAGGTCGGGAACAACCGGCCCTTGGGGGTGCCGCCGACGCTGTGCCCGGAACGCCCGACCCGTTGCAGGAAGGCGGCGATGGAGCGCGGCGACGACAACTGGCAGACCAGCTCGACGTCGCCGATATCGATGCCCAGCTCCAGCGAGGCGGTCGCCACCAGTACCTTCAATTGCCCGGCCTTGAGGCGCTGCTCGGCATCCAGGCGCAGCTCCTTGGCCAGGCTGCCGTGGTGGGCCGCCACCTGGCGGCTGCCGAGGCGTTCGGCGAGGAAGCGGGTGACCCGCTCGGCCATGCGCCGGGTGTTGACGAACACCAGGGTGGTGCGGTGCTCGCCGGCCAGGTGCGCCAGGCGGTCGTAGACCAGCTCCCAGGTGTCGTTGGACATCACCGCTTCCAGCGCCACCGGCGGTACCTCGATGCCCAGGTCGCGGGGGCGCGTATAGCCGATGTCGACGATCCGGCAGGCCGGATCGCGCGGATTGCCGCTGGCACCGACGAGGAAGCGCGCGACCTTCTCGATCGGCTTCTGCGTGGCGGACAGCCCGATCCGCAGCAGCGGTCGCGGACACAGCTCCTGCAGGCGCTCCAGCGACAGCGCCAGGTGGCTGCCGCGCTTGCTGCCGGCCAGGGCATGGATCTCGTCGACGATCACGCTGCGCACCCCGGCGAGCATCTGCCGGCCCGACTCCGAGCCGAGCAGGATGTACAGCGATTCGGGCGTGGTGACCAGGATGTGCGGCGGGCGCTTGCGCATCGCTCCGCGTTCGAACTGCGGCGTATCGCCGGTGCGCACCGCGCTACGGATATCGACGTCGGGCAGGCCGAGACGCGCCAGTTCTTCGCGGATGCCGGCCAGCGGTTGCTCCAGGTTGATGCGGATGTCGTTGGACAGCGCTTTCAGCGGCGAGACATAGACTACCTGGGTGGCATCCGCCAGCTCGCCGCCGGCGGCCAGCCCCTCTACCACCAGGGCATCGATGGCGGCGAGGAAGGCGGTCAGGGTCTTGCCCGAACCGGTGGGCGCGGCGACCAGGGTCGAAAGCCCCTCGCGGATCGCCGGCCAGGCCTCGACCTGGGCCGGCGTGGGCGCGGCGAAGTGGCGTTCGAACCACTGGCGGACGGCGGGATGGAACTCCGCCAGGGGCCGCGGAGCCGGCTCGGCGCGGCGGGCGGAAGAGGATGAAATAGGCATCATGCTCCGCACTATGGTGGCGCCGCGGGCGACTCACAAGCCCCGCCGATCGCCCGTCGGGCGCAGTTTCAGAGCCCGGCGACGAAACGGTCGAAGCGCTCGGCGTGCAGCGCTTCGCTGCCGTTCTCCTCGAGCAGCCGGCGAGCCTCGGCGGCCTTCGGCGTCTCGCCGCCGATCAGGCCGAGCAGGCGCTCGCCGCGCGGCGTGAGGACGAAGTTCTCGCCATTGCCGCCCTGCTCTTCCGGACGCGGCTCGATGAAGCCGCCCTCCAGCAGGATCGCCTCGTAGTCGGCGGCCTTCTGCTTCAACGCATCCATGTCGCCGACCCGCTGCCCGGCCTGGGAGCGTTCCTCGGCCAGGCGTTCGGCATGGGCGCGCGGGGCGAAGTTCTCATGGGCGGACTGCCGGACCTCCAGCAGCAACCGTTCGACCAGATCCCAATCGTGAGTCATGGCATACCTCCTGCGGCATAAGCGACGAGGGTCCTTCGCACCCTCTCTATGCGTGCGACCCGCAACCCGCCGCGAGGGTTCGAATCGGTCGCCGTCCGGCGTTGCGGCTGAACTTTGTCGGCTCGACCGGGCTCCACCGCTCAGGACCACCCCACAGGAGTACGCCATGAAACCGCTTTTCGCCCTCGCCAGCGCCTGCGCCCTGCTGGTCGCCACGCCGGTCTTCGCCTGTTCCGAAGCGGAGGCGGAAAAGATGGGCAAGGAAGTCGCCACCAAGGTCGCCTCGATCACCCAGAAGAACCCGCAACGGGCCAGGGAACTCAACGAGCAGTTGCGCCAGCGCCAGGAAGCCCGCTCGGAACAGAACCGGCCGAGCGATTGCGATGCCTACGCGCAGATGCTCAAGGAACTGGATCAGGAAAAAGGTGACGTACAGCGCAACACTTCGCAGTGATCCGCCGGTTCGGGGTGCGGCGGCCCGGGACGGCGGGGTCCGACGCCCGTGACGGGCGCGCCGCCCACCCCGCCTGAGTCACTGCGACAGGCGCGGGCCGAACAGCACGACGCTGGCACCGACCACGCACAAGGCCACGCCCAGCCAGTCGCTCCATAGCGGCCGCGAGCGCTCGACGAAAGCCAGCCAGAACAGCGACGCGGCGACGTAGATGCCGCCATAGGCGGCATAGGCGCGGCCGGCGTAGCTGGCCTCCACGCGGGTCAGCAGCAAGGCGAACAGGGTCAGGCTGAGCAGGCCGGGCAGCACCCACAGGGCGCTCTTGCCCAGCCGCAGCCAGAGATAGAAGGCGTAGCAGCCGGCGATCTCGCAGAACGCCGCGAGGACGAACCAGAGGTAGTTGATCACCGCCGCCCGCCCTCCCGCTCCCAGGCGCAGCGGACCTGCAGGTCGCTCTCCTGGGGGGTATGGAAGCCACGCTCGGACTCCCAGCGAAAGGTATGGCTGCCGTTCACTTCGGTCTCCAGGTGGACCACCGCGCTGGCCCAGTAGAGGCGCCTGAGCAACGCCTCGAACTGCTCGACCCACAGGCTCCACTCGTACTCGATGGCCTGGTAGCTGGCACCGAAGTGGATGATCTGGGTCTGGTAGAGCCCGGCCCCGGACTGCTCGCAGCGGCTGAACATCTCGCGTCCGAGGAACGGCCAGGCCTCGCCGCCCGGCAGGCTGTCCAGCACGCGGCGGTTGGCGGCACGGCGCATGCGCCGTTCCATCGAATCGCCCGGCCAGTCGCGGATGCAGCCATAGACGATGGATTCAGACTCCACAGGGGTACTCCAGAACAGAACGGACTCGCAGAGGCAGCCTTCTAGCACAGGGCGCGAGGCCGGAAAAGCAAAAAGCCTCGCAAATGAGCGAGGCTTCTTGTGGGGTCCAACGTACTTCGGCAGGCAGGCCGGTGATTCAAGCTACTCGATCGCACCGCCTTGGGCAAGCACTATCTGCGCCGCACCGCAATGGTGCAAAGCCGCGCCCCTGCTGGCCTGCAGCCATTTCCCCTCAGGCCTGGCGCTGACGCTTGGCCTGCATCTTGCCGGCCATCGCGGTCATCTCGTCATAGATCGCCTGGGGGTTCTGCTGCTTGATCCTCCAGGCCATCCGCGCCTGCTCGTGGGGCAGGATCAGGAAACTGCCCTTGGCCACTTCGGCGTGGATGTAGTCGGCGATGTCGGCGGCGCTGATCGGCGAACTCTCCAGCAACTTGCCGACCTGGTGCTTCATCTCGGGGCTCGGGCCGCGGAAAGAGTCCAGCAGGTTGGTCTGGAAGAACGAAGGACAGACCACATGGACGCCGACCTCGACCAGCGCCAGCTCTACCAGCAGGCTTTCCGAAAGCGCCACCACCCCGGCCTTGGCCACGTTGTAGTTGCTCATCGCCGGGCCCTGCATCAACGCCGCCATCGAGGCGATGTTGACGATCTTGCCCTTGCTTCGCTCCAGCAACGGCAGGAAGGCCTTGCAGCCCTTGACCACGCCCATCAGGTTGATCGCGATCTGCCAGTCCCAGTCCTCCAGGGACAGCTCGCCGAAGAAACCGCCGGAGGCGACCCCGGCGTTGTTGACGATGACGTCGATGCCGCCGAACTTCTCCTCGCAGCTCTGCGCCAGCGCGGTCAGTTGACTGTAGTCGCGTACGTCGCAACGCTGGGTGAAGCCATCGCCACCCGCCTCGCGCACCAGTTTCAGGCTTTCCGCCAGGCCGGCTTCGTTGACGTCGGCCAGCGCCAGGCGCCAGCCGTCACGCGCCCAGCGCAGGGCGATTTCGCGCCCCAGCCCGGAGCCGGCACCGGTGATCATCATGCGGTTTTGCATAGGGGTCCTGCCTTCCTGTTCGTGTGATGAAGGCCAGTGTAACCAAGGGTTTCAGCGGCCTCCGGCTAAATCAGGAAGCTGAATGCCTCGGGCAAACCCGGACATGCCGGGCCGCGCGAGGGGCTCAGGCGAGCAGCAGGACGCAGAGCTTGCCCAGGACCAGGGCGATGCCGCAGGAAACCAGCAGGTAGGAGGCGCCATCGAGACGCCGGCGGTACAACTGGGCGAAGGAACCCACGTGATGCTGCAGGACGAACATTCCCAGTGCCACCAGGATCGCCGGGATCAGGAAGACGAATTGCCAGAAGTGTTCGACCGCCAGCGTCGCTTCGCCGTCGTCCGCGAGCAGCAGGGCGCCCCCCAGCAACTGGCCCAGCAATAGCAGCCCCCCGACGCCAATACAGGCACGTCCCCAGCCGATCATCAGTCCCTCCCAGAGCGTTTCCGAGGGACCAGCATAGCCAGATGCCGCCATGCGATCTGTGCCCTGGGTCAAGCTGGGCGGCCCGCCCGGACATCCACCAGGCAATTTCATGACGCGGGTAACATCCTGCGGAAACGAGCCCCGCCCGCCGGACGGGGCCCGACCGCCTCAGAACACGTACTGCAGGCGCATCACCAGGCCATCGCCGCTATCGTCGCCGTTGGCATTGCTGATCTTGTCGGTCTTCGCCTTGACGTAGTTGGCGGAGACCTTCACCGCCTCGTTGGCGTACCAGTTGACGCCCAGGGTATGGGTCTTGCCCTTGGCGTCGCCGACCTCGCGGGTGGCGCTGTCGACGACGATGTTGTCATCCTCGACCTTGATCGAGTCGTAGCGGTAGAACAGCTCCCAGGCGCCGATTTCCTTGTTCTCCGGCTTGATGGTGTCGAACTTGGCGCCGTCCAGCTTGTAGAGGCGCGGCTCGCCGGTGAGGGTGTAGGCCAGTTGCGCGTAATAGCCGGAGGCCTTGAGATCCTCGCGGTCGCGCTCGGCCTTGACCGTGCGCCGCAGGTACTCGGCCTGGGCCGAGAAGGCACCCAGCGCCCAGGCGCCTTCCAGGCCCCAGACCGAGTCGTCCTTCCACAGCCCCTCGACTGCCGAACTGCCGCCGAACAGGCCACGGTTGCCATTGCTGCCGGCATCGTTGCCGCCATTGGTGGAGACGCCGCGCATGCCCATGCGCGGGCGGATCCGGGTATCCACCGCGCTGTCCTCCAGGTCGCGATAGGCGTATTGCAGGCCCAGGTGCACCACGTTGCCCGGCTCGTGCAGCGGCGCGAACACGCCGCGCAGGTTGTAGCGCTTGACGCTGTCGCCGTCGGTATCGTTGTTGTTCTCGCTGAACACGCTGCCCGAGAGGAAGGCCATGCCGCCCACCACCGAGCTGGCCTGGATACCGGTACCGACGTTGTCGTTGACCCAGTCGGCGATGTCGTAGGTGAGGTTGCGCTCCAGCGCGGTGACCCATTTGGAGCTGGTGGCCTTTTCCAGGCCGAAGTCGGTGTAGAAGCGGCCGAACTTCAGGTTGACCGGATTGAAGCCGGTATAGGTGACCGAGGCTTCGTCGAAGTAGCCGGCGCTGTCGTTGCCGACGTTGCGCGACAGGTCGTAGTTGATCTGGTACTTCCAGTCACGGTAGACGGTGCCGCCGAATTCCAGGTAGGCGCGGCGGAAGTAGGCGGCATCGGCGGTATTGCCGTTGTTCGTGTAGTAGCCGTCGAAGCGGCCGTAGTCGGCCTGCAGGCGGCCGCCGNCGGCGGAAGTAGGCGGCATCGGCGGTATTGCCGTTGTTCGTGTAGTAGCCGTCGAAGCGGCCGTAGTCGGCCTGCAGGCGGCCGCCGAGCTTGAAGCTGAATTCCTTGTCGGTGGTGGCGACTTCGAGGCCGCCCTTGGTCTTGATCACGATGTCGGCACCGTCGGTGGTCACGGTCCCGGCCAGGCTCTGCGCGGAAATCGCCAGGCCCAGCAAACTCCAGGCAACACTGCTCCCCACCCCTTTGCACGAGTGTCTGCGAATCATCAGGTAAGTCCCCTGTTCGGATTTCGAATGGTCTTGAGCAGCGCGGAAACGGCCGGTTCTGTCGCCGGCCGGCGCTGCTGGAGGGGGATCATCTGGATGGGTTGTGACAGCGAGACTGCAAAGCGCGAAAGCTTTTGTGACAGGCAGCCGGATAGCGCCTGGAAGAGGCCGCCGGATAAGGGCGCAGGCCTAGAGGCATCAGGTCCGGGCGACAGATGTAACAGCTTGTTTCATATATTGCGGCAACCTTGCGAAGATTGCATGACTGCAATGAAACTCAAGAGTTTCTGCCGATAACCGTCTGGCTTTCGGATATTCCTGCCAGTACCTGCGGGTGGACCTGTAACGAAAGAAAGACCCGGTTGCAGGCTGCCAACATCGCCACAACCGGGTAAGGAAGCGATTAAAAAGACCTCGCCGGAGCGAGGCCGAAAACAGGAGCAGATCGTTGTCGCTTCTTAGAACACGTACTGCAAACGGGTCACGAAGCCGTCGCCGTCATCGTCGCCATTGTTGTTGGTGATCTTGTCGGTCTTCGCCTTGACGTAGGCCGCGCTGATCTTCACCGCATCGTTGACGTACCAGTTCACACCCAGGTTGTGGGCCTTGGCCTTGGTGTCGCCGACTTCGCGAGTGGCGGTATCGGCGACGACGTTGTCGTCTTCCACCTTGATGTTGTCGTAGCGGTAGAACACTTCCCAGGCGCCGATTTCCTTGTTTTCCGGCTTGACGGAGTCGAACTTGGCGCCCTCCAGCTTGTACTGGCGGGACTCGCCGGTCAGGGTGTAGGCCAGTTGTGCGTAATAACCCTTGGCTTTGATGTCCTTGTAGGCGTTGTCATCGGCCTTCAGCTTGCGTGCCAGGTATTCGGCCTGGGCCGAGAACGGGCCCATCGCCCAGGCGCCTTCCAGGCCCCAGACGCTGTCGTCCTTGTAGGAACCGGCCGGCGAGTTGGAGACACCGCCGAAGGTCGCGCGGTTGCCGTTGTCACCGGCGTCGTTGCCGCCGCTGGTGGCGATGCCGCGCATGCCCAGGCGCGGACGGATGCGCGAGTCGAAGGCGGTGTCGTCGAGGTCGCGGTAGGCATAGTTCACGCCGACATGCAGAACATTGCCGGCTTCGTGCATCGGCGCGAACACGCCGCGGAAGTTGAACTGCTTGACGCTGTCGCCGTCGCTGTCGTCGGCGTCCTTGGCGGATACGCCGGCGGACAGGTAGGCCATGTCGGCGAGGGTCGAGTTGACCTGGGCGCCCATGCCGTCCTGGTGGGTGTTGATCCAGTCGGCCAGTTCGTAGGCGGCGTTACGCTCGGGAGCGGTCACCCACTTGGAGCTGGTGGCCTTTTCCAGGCCGAAGTCGGGGTCGAAGCGACCGAACTTCAGGTTGACCGGGTTGAAGCCGGTGTAAGTGACCGAAGCTTCGTCGAAATAGCCGTTGTCGGAGCTGCCGGTGTTGTGCGACAGGTCGAAGTTGATCTGGTATTTCCAGTCCTTGTACGCGGTGCCGCCGAGTTCGATGAAGGCGCGGCGGAAGTAGGCGGCGTCGGCGGTGTTGCCATTCTTGGTATAGAAACCGTCGAAACGGCTGTAGTCGGCCTGCAGGCGACCGCCCAGCTTGAAGCTGAATTCCTTGTCGGTGGTGGCGACTTCGAGGCCGCCCTTGGTCTTGATCACGATATCGGCGCCGTCGGTGGTCACGGTGCCGGCGAACGCCTGGGCAGATACGGCCAGAGCCAGAGCGCTGGCAACGAAGCCGAGCGAGTGCTTACGGATCATCGAAGATTTCCCCTTAATGGTGTGTGCATTGGCAACACGCGAGTGCCTGGCTACAGCGCGCCCCTTGTTCCGCGCTGGCCGTAAGGCGGCCCCTTTGTGTTGGGGGGAATCTTGGCGATGGCAGATTGCAGCCAAATTGCATGGAGATAAATGTTTCATTACAGAGGAACTTTTTATCTCCAATGCGAATAACGCGAAAAGCCCTCTACTACGGGCCTTTCGGGTTATTCGATATGGGTAGAAAGCTCAGCGCAATTTTCGCGCAATCCAGAAGTCAGCAGAAAGCCACTTGCCGGCGCCGCCGAAGAACAGCGCGAGCAACATCACCAGGTAGGTCGCGGCGAACTCGATGCCGTTGTTGACGATGGCGAAGCTTCCGCTCGACGTCAGCCAGTCGTAGTTGCCGTATTCGCGCAGGATTTCCCGGGCCCGCACCAGCTTCTCGCCGGCCTCCAGCACCTGGGCGTTGGCGAACGGCGCGGACGGATCGGCGATCGCCTGCCAGCCGTTCGGCCAGTGCACGGCGAAGATCGCTACCAGCATGGTCACCATCAGCGGCAGGCTGATCCAGCGCACGGCCAGGCCGCACAACAGCAGCACGGCGCCACCGGCCTCGCTCAGCGCGGCGAGCCAGGCCAGCAGTTCGGGAAACGGCAGACCGAGTCCCCAGTCGGGATTGCCGAACCACTCGATGGTGGCCGGCATGTCCGCCAGCTTCTGGCTGCCGGCCATCCAGAACACCGGCGCCAGGTACAGGCGCAGCGCCAGCGGGGCGAGGAAATCCGCTCGACGGGTGACGTCGAGGGCATGCTGTAAACGCAAGAAGACAGTCTTCATCATCACTCCAGAGCGCCCTCGCCCATGAGGATGCCCTGGGCGTGCCAGTCCTCCAGCAAGGCGAAGGCATTTTCGAAATACTCCGCGTCGGCGCTCAGGCCGCAGCTTCCGGCCAACTCGCGCAACAACGGCAGCAGCGTCACCGGCGCCTCGCCCTCCTCGCTCAGGCGCTGCGCGAGGCGATAGGCGAATGGCGACAGGTGCAGGAAGCGCACCCGCTCCGCCGGATCGCGCCAGACCAGCAGGCAGGTCGGCTCGGCCGGCGGCTCCACCGGCCGATGGCTCGGCCCCAGGCGATGGACCGGCCAGCGATAGGCCAGCGGCCAGGCCAGTGGCGACCACGACCAGGCCTGCGGCAGCGTCTCGACAGGCGCCTCGGCCAGCGACAGGGCCAGCTCGACCCACTCGTAGTGAGCCAGCTCCAGCAGGAAGGGCGGATCGCCCTCCTCCGCGCGGTAGCCGTCCTGCAGCCAGCCGATGAACTCCTCGCCCAATTGGCTGAAGTACGGTGTGCGGCAGCGATGCTCGCGCATGAAGGCACGCACCAGGCGATGCCAGCGCGGCTCGTCGAACAACCGGCGCAGGACCGGGAAACCGCTGCTGATGAAACCGTCCAGGTTGTTGAAGAACAGTTCCTCGTAGATCGCCATGCGCTCCGTCGCGATGCCGGGCGGCAAGGCCTGCTGCGGATCGCGGATACGTGCGGCGAAACGCCGTTGCAAGGTCGTGTGGTTCATGTGCCGTACCCCAGGCTGCGCAGTTGCGCTTCACCGCTGCGCCGCTGCAGCTCGCGGATGCGATCGGTTTCGGCATACAGCTCGCTCAGTGGCGGGAGGTTGAAATCGCGCTCCAGCAGCGTCGGGCGTTCGCCATGGCAGGCATAGGCATGTGCCAGCAGTTCCCAGACCGGATCGCAGACCGGCGCGCCATGGGTGTCGATCTTCAGGCTGGCGCCCTGTTCGTCGTGCCCGGCCATGTGCAGGTAGGCGATCCTCCGGCTGGGCATCGCGGCGATGTAGGCGTGTGCGTCGAAACCGAAGTTGCAGGCGTTGACGTAGACGTTGTTGACGTCCAGCAGCAATTGGCAATCGGCTTCCTCCAGTACCGCGCGGACGAAATCGACCTCTTCCAGCTCGCCCGGCAAGCGCGCATACGCCGAGACGTTCTCGACGATCAACGGCCGCTCGAGGACGTCCTGTACCACCCTGACCCGTTCGGCGACCCGGCGCACCGACTCGTCGCTGAACGGCAGCGGCATCAGGTCGTAGAGCTGGCCGTCGTCGGCGCAGGCGGACAGGTGCTCGCTGTAGGCACGGATGCCATGCTGCTCGATGAAACCCTTGATCGCGCGCAGCAACGACATGTCCAGCGGGGCGTAGCCGCCAAGGTTGAGAGACAGACCATGGCAGAGGAACGGCAGGCGCTCGGTCAGCTCGCGGAACTGGCGACCAAGACGGCCGCCGATGCCGATCCAGTTCTCCGGGGCGACCTCGAGGAAGTCGACCCGGACCTCATCGCCGGCGCCGAGCGGCTCCAGCAGCGCGCGACGCAGGCCTAGCCCGGCGCCGCTGACGAATTCCCGTTGCATGGTCCGTCTCCTCAGGCCTTACGACTTCTTCTTGTCGGCGCCGCAGTTGCCTTCGCCGGCCTTCTTCTCGCCACCGCAGGAACCTTCCTTGGCCTTGCGATCCGCACCGCAGCTGCCTTCATGGCCGGCCTTGGAGGCTTCGCGCTTGCCCTTGTCGGCACCGCACTTGGCCTCGCCGCAGGAACCTTCCTTGGCCTTCTCGGCGGCAGCCACGCTGTAGCCGCTGCTCAGCTCCTGCACGGCGAAGGGATTCTGCGCGGCATGCGCGCCGACACTGGCTACGCCGAGCAGAGCAGCGCCGACGACGGAGGAAGCGAGGGAAATCTTTTTCATGGGTAACTCCTGAAGTTGGTAGCGGGCGCCGGTATGGCGTCCTCGCTCCAATGGACGGAGCACCCCCGGCGGCGTTACAGCGGAGTCGAAAAAAATTTCCCGTCCCTTTGCCTGAACTCAGGGATTGCCCCTGCTGGAGAAATATCGGTCGGCGATATCCGCCAGGTCCCAGGCGTTCTCCTCGACTTCGGATGCCCGCCCAGCGAAACGGATTGCCGCCCCTCCGTAGGGCGCATATCGCGCAGCGATATCCGCCAAGCCCAGCCACACTCCTCGACCTCGTCACGCGGAAGAGAGAGCCGCCCACGCCAGGCCGGGTCCGGTTCGCCCGCGCCGGATAGCGGAAACGAAAAAGCCGCCGCCCACGAATCGCGGGCGGCGGCTTGGTGTCGAGGGTACCCCGGCTCAGCGCCGCGCGGCGTCCTTGCGCAACTCGGAGAGATGCGCGGCCAGGCGGTCGAGTTCCGGCCCCTGCCCTTCCGGCAGATGGCGCACGGTCGCCTGGGTCAGGCGCATCTGGCGGATGAAGCGCCGGCAATGCCGGCACATGAGCAGGTGGCTGCGCACCGCCAGTTGTCCGCGGAAGTCCAGTTGCCCATCGAGAAAGTCGCTGGACCGGGCGACCAGTTCCTTGCAACTCAGCATTGGCCGGTCTCCTCGAAATGCTCCAGGGTGGCGAAGACCTTCAGGCGGGCGCGATGCAGCAGCACCCGGACATTGGAAAGCGTGATATCCAGGAGATCACGGATTTCCTCCAGCTCCAAGCCCTGGCGTTCGCGCAGGGTCAGCACGCTGCGCTGCAGTTCGGACAGACCGTTGAGGGTCTTGTCCAGGCAATCGCGCAGTTCGCCCTCGGTGAGCAGGGCTTCCGGCGAATCCTCGTGCCAGGCGTGCGGCGGCTGGCTCCAGTGACCGTCGGCGGCAAAGCGCTGGTCATCCACCGTACCATGGGGCCCCGGCAGGTCGTCGAGGAAAACTTCCCGGCGAACCTGGCGCAAGCGGCTCTTGGCGGTATTGGCGGTAATGGTCAGCAGCCAGGTCTTCAGGCTCGAACGCCCCTGGAACCCGTCCAGTCCGCGAACCGCCGCAAGCCAGGCGTCCTGCACCACTTCCTCGGTATGCGATCTGCCGATGATCGCCCAGGCCACGGCCCGCATGGCGCCCTGGTAGGCGCCAACCAGCTCGCGGAAGGCTCGCTGCTCGCCGGCCAGCAGGCGCGGCAGCAGCTCGGCGTCGGTAGGCGCCGCCACGATCAGTGTTTACGCAGGATCACGCTACCGATCGAGTAACCGGCGCCGAACGAGCTGAGCACCCCGATGGCGCCGCTGGGCAGGTCATCCTGGTGCTTGTGCAGGGCGATCACCGAGCCGGCGGAACTGGTATTCGCGTAGCTGTCGAGGATCACCGGCGCCTCGTGCGCCTCGGCGTCGCGGCCGAGCAGCTTGCGGGTGATCAGCAGGTTCATGTTCAGGTTGGCCTGGTGCAGCCAGAAGCGCTTGACCTCGGCGACCTGGATTTCATTGGCCGCCAGGTGCTCGCCGATCAGCTCGGCGACCATCGGGCAGACATCCTTGAACACCTTGCGGCCTTCCTGGACGAACAGCTTGTCGCGCTTGCCGATACCGCTCTCGTCGGCGCGGTTGAGGAAGCCGAAGTTGTTGCGGATGTTGTTGGAGAACTGGGTCAGCAGCCTGGTGCTGACGATGTCGAACTGGTGCTTCGACACGGCCAGGTCGGCGCGCTCGACGATCACCGCGGTGCAGGCGTCGCCGAAGATGAAGTGGCTGTCGCGGTCGCGGAAGTTCAGGTGGCCGGTGCAGATCTCCGGGTTGACCATCAGGATCGCCCGCGCCTGGCCGGTCTGGATCGCGGTGGTGGCGGCCTGGATACCGAAGGTGGCCGAGGAGCAGGCCACGTTCATGTCGTAGCCGTAGCCCTGGATGCCCAGCGCGGCCTGCACCTCCACCGCGATCGCCGGGTAGGCGCGCTGCAGGTTGGAGCAGGCGACGATCACCCCGTCGATGTCGGCGGCGCTGCGGCCGGCACGCTGCAGCGCCTCCCTGGCGGCGGCCACGGCCATCTCGCAGAGGATCGACCACTCGTCGTTGCTGCGCTCGGGAAGGTACGGAACCATGCGCTGCGGGTCGAGGATGCCTTCCTTGTTCATCACGAAGCGGCTCTTGATGCCGGACGCCTTCTCGATGAACGCCGAGCTGGACTCGGCCAGCGCCTCCAGTTCGCCCTTGGCGATGGCCTCGGCGTGCTGGTCGTTGTACTGGCGCACGAAGGTATTGAAGCTCTCCACCAGCTCATCGTTGGAGATGCTGTAGGGCGGAGTATAAAGACCGGTTCCGCTGATGACGGCTTTATGCACAGTTGTTCCTCTTCTCTCGCTGGGCCGCCGTCGAACGGGGCCGATTAGGCATAGCGGTGCCCGCCTGGGGCCGGCACCGGAAACGGGTTCGCTCGCGGCGATGCCGGGCGCTCTACGAAAAGACGTTGGCGGCGCGCTTTCGTACAGGGCCCGGGCAAGGTCGGCCATTGCGCAGTGTGCCACCGCCTCGCTTCGGCAAGCACGCGCACCGCTCAGTGGTATCGAAGGCGACAAGGATATTCCAGAGTGCGCGCCGGGCACAGCCGATAGGCGCACGATCGGTTTATTTTCCCCGTTTTCGCCACCGATATCCGTATCGAACTGTAAAGACGACGCAACCAGGCCGGCTTCCGGTCACAGCAGGCTGGCACCTTCCCACCCCAACCATCGATTGAATTTGCCAACCCGCCCCATAGGCAATGCTCAACAGCCCACCTCGGCAAGGCCGCCTATCATTCGGCAAACCCGGTATTCACAAGGAAGCAGCCCCATGACCGATAGCCCTCGCCCAGAACTGGATATGGAAACCCAGGAGTTCGTCCACCAGCTGTTCGACCTGGCCCGCCAGGGCAACAGCCAGCGCCTCGAGCAACTGCTGCAACAGGGCCTGCCGCCGAACCTGCGTAACCACAAGGGCGATAGCCTGCTGATGCTGGCCAGCTACCATGGCCACGCCGACACGGTACGCCTGCTGCTGGCCTACAAGGCCGACCCGGACCTGCGCAACCTGGCCGGGCAGACACCGCTGGCCGGCGCTGCGTTCAAGGGCGACCTGGCGATGGTCGAACTGCTCCTCGCCGGCGGCGCCGACGTCGAGGGCGCCTCGGCCGACGGCAAGACCGCACTGATGATGGCGGCCATGTTCAACCAGGCCGAGGTCGCCGCCAGCCTGCTGGCCCACGGCGCCCGTCGTGACGCCCAGGACGCCGCCGGGCTGACGCCGCTGGCGGCGGCGCGGATGATGAATGCCGAGGCCACGGTCGCGCTGCTCAGCCGGCCCCACTGAGCCTCAATCCTCCAGCACCTCGGCCAGGCTGACGACCTGGCCGAAATGATGCTTCCACAGGCGCACACCCAGCTCCCCCGAGCGATCCAGCGAGGAGCCGAGCACCAGGTCGCCGACCAGGGTCGGTTGCAGGCCGGCGTCGAACAGGGCGAAGCCGGCGGCGAGCACGCAGGTGTCGGCCTGGATGCCGCAGACCAGCACCCGTTCCGCTCGCAGCGCACGCAGATGGTCGACGAGTTCCGCCGTCGGCAGGTAGCCATGCTTGACGAAGACCCGGTCGGCCGCCACCAGGCAGGCATCGTCGAGCGGCGGTCGCCAGCCGAGCTGGCGCTGGAACGGCGTACGCGACTCGTCATGGCGCTCGACGCTGGCCACCGAGGGCATCCGCCCGAGCAGTTGGCCAATGCCTTCCAGCAGCCAGTCCGGCGGGGCGAAACAGGGTTGCACGTCGACGATCAGCAGGGCCTGGCGCATCGGTAGTCAGCTCCGGGAGAACAGGCCAGGCATTCTAGCCCACTCCGCCCCGTCGCTCCGCGCTCCAGCGAAACTGGGCTAGCCTGAGGAAACCTTTCGACGGAGAGCCTTCATGCGCCCGATGTACGCCGTAGCGATCCTTTTCCTCCTGGCTGGCTGTTCCTCGGTTCCCGCCGAGAAGACCCGGGCGATCCCCGCCGAACGCCTGCTCGGCTACCAGCAACCGGTGAGCGGTGGCGGCCGGCTGGAAGTCCACCGCGACTATGGCTACCTGGGCGGCGGCTGCTACGTGGCGTTCCTTATCGACCGCCAGGTCGCCGCGCGCATCGGCGTCGGCGAGGAAGCCAGCTTCCAGGTGCCGGCGGGCGAGCATGTGGTCGGTATCGGCATCGATACCCAGGACGACACCCTCTGCGGCAAGGGCCTGCTGAACCGCGAGCTGAGAACCCGGATCGCCGCGGACGGCAACGCGCGCTTCCGCATCGTCAGCGAGGCCAGCAGCGGGTTCGACATCCGCGCCGAATGATCCGGGGCGACAGGTCGGCCGCGTTCGCCGGTCGAGGTTCAAAGCGATTCCATCAGGTCCTTGCCGCGCTGCAGCCAGCCCGGCGCCGAGCCGGGGCTCGGCGGTTGCGCCTGCTCCGTACCCATGTCCTGCAAGGCCTGCTTCGCCTCGGCGAGCCAGGCCGGGGTCGCCGCCGCGGGCGCCTGGGTGAGTTCGGCCTTGGCCACCAGCCCGGCCAGGCTGCCCAGGTCGCGCGCCTTGAGCGCCTCCACGGTCTGCTGAGCCAGCAGCACCTGCTGCAATGCGGGCGATTGCACCGCCGCGACCGCCAGCGGCGGCGGTGGCGGCAACTGGCCGATCTGCTCGACCTTGTCGCCAGGCTCGCGGGTGAAGGCCCGCAGGTTGTCCAGCGCCGCCCCGCCGACCATCGGCAAGGCGATCCCGGTCAGCGGGTCGAAGGCGCTGATCTCCGGCAGGCCGACCTTGCCGCTCAGCAGCGGACGCGCCAGCGATGGCAGGAACAGCCCGAGCAGCATCCGCGGATCGCGACGCTTGACGCTGAGGCCGACGCTGGCCAGCATCACCCCGACGCCTACCACCCGCCCGGCGGTGGCCAGTACCGAGAGCCGCTTGTTCGACTCGTTGTCGAAATGCACCAGGCGATAGCGGAAGTAGTCGGTGAAGGGTTCTCGCGGGCCTATCGCCGAAGTGTTCATGAACCAGGCGCGGGAGTCGTGCACCTGTTCGTCGAATAGCGCCACCAGTTTTTCCTGGCCCGGCGCCACCCGGTCGGGAGCGCTGAACAACTGGTGGTAGCGCGCGCTGCCGTCGCGGTGGATCTGGCTGTATTCCTCGGCTTCGTCTTCCTCGTTGATCAGGAATACGGTGCCGCCGAGCAGCAGGTCGATCACTCCCCCCACCGTCATGCCGTCGTCGAGCACGCCCCAGTCGCCCTTGTAGTCATGGGCGAATTCGGCGGCGGCGCCGAGCAGTTGGCGCTGGTCCAGCGGCGGGTCGAACTGCTTCTCCACCCGCAGGTCGCGCAGTTGGTCCTCGCCGCCGATCAGCGCCACGTTGCGATCCCACTCCGCCTGTTCGGCGGCGCTCATCGGCGGGAGCGGCTCGCCCTGCTGGGCGGCCGCGTACTCCCGGCTACGCCGCTTGTGCAGGGCCTCCCAGGCCTTCTGCTGGGCTTCCGGCATGTCCGGCGGGACATTGGCGAAGAACGCCTTGTTGCGCAGCCCGCCGGCATAGCGGTCGATGCGCCAGGCGGTGATCAACGCGGTCTCGCGACGGATCACCTCTTCCAGGGGGCCGGCCTTGGCCTGGGCCTGCCAGGCGTTGAAACGGGTGGCGAGTTCTTCGGAGACGCTGAACTCCGCTTCGGTTTCAGGCGTCATCTCCCGCCAGACTTCATGAAAGTCCGGATGAACGGCTGATTTGGGAACCTGCAAAGGAGCACCGGCACCAAAAGCTTCCGCATACATATGCTGCAGCGCTATCTGGGATAGCAGGAATTCCGAACCTCCCACCGCCTTACCCTGGTTGCCAACGCCATAACCCCCTCCAACATCCGAGTGAACACCAGGGTATGCATATTCCACCGTACCCTGCCGATAGCAGGAAGGCCCCGTACGACGTCCGTTGGCATCCAGGTCGCGACGGCGAATCGAATCCAGCGGAAAACTGGCACGCTGCTCATGGCATGAGATCAAATGCACGCAACGTTTCAGAAAAGAGCAGTCCTCTGGCAGGATGGTCGACAGGCACTGAGCCTGGGCCTCATCGGGCAAACGCATGGTGTCGTCGGCCCAATCCATATGCCCGGCGGCGAACGGCGCGCTATCCGCCAGGCCCACGGCGGCCACGGTGTCGAAAAGGCCGAGGAACTCGATGGAGATCGGTAGGCCGGCGAAGCGGTATTCCACCCGACCGTCGGCACCGCTGGCCCGGGTCAGTTCCTGCAGCCAGTTGGCGAATGTCCGTGCCTCCGCCGCCCCACGGGAGAATCCATAGACATACAAGCGCATGGCCAGGATATGCGGTTTCTGCCCTGAGTCCTGACGCTGGCGAAGCTTTTCTTCCAGTTCCTTGAGTTTTGGCTCCAAGGCAGCTCGGCGTTTTTTCTCGCCGTTCTCCAATAACCCACCGGTTAGAACCTTGGCAACTCCATTAGTTGCCATGTTCTCAATCATTGTTTGAGACTCATCTAGCAGAAGAGGACTTTCTGGGGTAAGCGTTCCTTGCAAAACATCAACCAAGCGGGTTATTCCCCAGTTTACTCTGTTCTCCCCACCAGCCGCCGCAATCAAACCGAGACTCGACGGAGTATATTCCCGAATATCTGGAAATACCGTACCAACCCCAGGGCAGTAATATCGAAAGAAACCCAACCCTTCCTGCACGGAACCTTCTCCGACAGAAGCATGAAATAGCTTTGCCACATTACTTCTAGAAGGCGGCAATGATGCACCATCAGCCCGATCATTATTATTAGTGCCATCATAGCCTATGCTCACATGCAGAGTCTTACAACAAGGTATTCCACTGCTTTCTCCGCCACCCTCCCTATCCCCCTTGATTTTTTCCTCATTATACTTCCGCTCTTCTTCTACCTGCCGACTTATATTCTTAGAGAGAACACTTGGCTCAAGCGGAAGAAGCCTTTCCTTCGGAAATTCAGGAGCAACACTGACAGTCACACGAATATCTTCTCGCAAGACATTTATTTCTTCGGACATTCTGCCACTCTCTCCATAACCATCGGATAGTTATAAGGATATCCAGGGTACCCCGGAGAAGTGGCCGCAGCAGTTATACGAACCTGATTGCAAGGCAGAAAGTGAACTCTTATCGGCCCAGGCCTTTCATACCTAGGTATTTCAACAACCGCCTTGTGATGCGTGTAATTTTTAGCATGTCGTCGATAGTCCTGCATATCCAGACTCCCGTACCGATCTCGCTTTAGTTCAGCCTTAGGATTAGGATCAATTTCCCACTCTACAATCGCCTCCAAACCCGGCACCCAGTACTTTGGAATCACGCCACAACATACTTGCCCACCTCCGCCCTGATGAGGGCCCAGGTTTGGCCCCCCGGCACCATTCACCGTAAATTCGTTAATCGCCGCCGAAGTATGGTTGTAACCCATGACAGGTGCAGACAGCACTTCAGGCCCAGCTTGGCATGCCACCAGCCCAAAGAAGGTGCCGAGAAAAACCACCAGCCCAATGGACTTTTTATTTCCCACACAGATCAAGTTCATCAACTTCTGCATGACATACCCCTCATATCAAAGTAACCTTTATTCGGATATTCAGGATGAAACGACGTATAACAGGCAGCTGAAGTAGCAACCTTATCACATGGAAGAAAGTGTATTTTTAGCGAACAAATCTCCTTACTATCACAAGAAGGTATATCGACAGTTTCCTTATGACGAACATACAAGAGCCCATGCTCTCTCATACGTTTTCTCCAGCCATCTGAAAATATCTTTCCGGCCAGTCTTTATAATCCCCTGACTCAGGATCTACCTCCCACTCTACGGTTGCCTTCAAGCCCGGCTTCCAAACTCTAGGAACGACACCACAACATACCTGCCCTGCTCCCCCCTGAAATGGACCAAGGTTTAATCCGCCAGCACCATTTACACTGAATCTGTTAATAGCCGCCGAAGTATGGTTGTATCCTCCGATAGGAGTAGACACCATATCAGGGCCTGCCTGGCACGCTTGTAAAAACAAAAAACCTATCAGTAAAGCAATCAGCCAAACAGGTGTCCTTAACCCCTTTGCATTCAAGAGCTTTTGCATGAAGACTCTCTCTTCTGAAAATACTTTCTATCTGGATACTCTGGATGCCCCTGGCTGTAATAGGTTGTTGAGACCGCGACCTGGTCGCACGGGAGGAAATGCACCTGCAACAGGCATATTTTTTCACTATATCTAGGTATATCCACGATCATCTTGTGTCGGGTGTAGCTTGAGGCATGTCTCAAGTAATCATCTTTATCCAGCCGTCCATATTTATCTCGCCTTATAGCGGCGTGCGGTTTGGGATCTTTCTCCCATTCCACGACAGCTTTCAAATTTGGATTCCACTTCTTTGGAATCACTCCGCAACAAACCTGGCTACCATCCCCCTGATAAGGGCCTAAACGCGGTCCACCCGCCCCATTCACCGAAAACCAATTGATCGCCGCGGACGTATGGTTGTAACCCATCACCGGCGCCGCCAGCATGTCCGGCCCGCTCTGGCAGCCCGCGGCCAGCAGGGGCCCCGGAAGCAGGGCGGGAAGGCCGATGCCGCGCCCGTTCATGCGCGACTCGTTCCCGCCGGGGAAAAGCCGGGGCCGGGGGTCTGTTCGCACAGCCACTGGGCGACGAAGGCATCGCGCTGGTCGAAGTCCTGCAAGCCCTGGCGGTCGGCGGCCAGGTGCGCCTGGACTAGATGCTGGAGCAGGCTTTCCTGGCCGCCCAGGCCATGCTCGCGGGGCAGCACGAAGTATTCGCGGCGGTAGGTTTCGGCCTCGCTCCAGGCGCGCAAGGCGGCGACTTGGTGCGCTTCCAGGCGGAGGGCCGCTTGCAGCGGCGGCGTCTCGTGGGCCTGGTAATGACCGGCCAGCGCCCTCGGCCGGCCGTCGCGGTCCAGCCAGTGCCAGCTGGAAACCGGGGCATGCAGGTAGCGGCTCTGCCAGGGGTCGAGCATGTCGCTGACGGCCATGAACAGGCCCGGCTCGTAGAAGCGCAGCACGCCGCTGGAACGGCCCTGGTTCCACTCGGCCTGGGTGCAGCTGCGCAGGTGCTCGCCCAGGCGCGGCAACGGCCAGGGGCTGAACAGGAGCATCAGGTGGCGGCGGCAGTCGATGCGCTCGAGCAGCTCGTCCAGCCAGACCGCGTGGCCGTCTTCCAGGCGCAGCAGCAGCGGGCCCTCGTCGGCCAGGGCGGCCTCCGGGGTTTGCTCCAGCAATTTGAACAGTGCCGGAGGATCGCTTTGCCGCGCGTGCTCGGCGAGCAAGGGATAGTCGTCCAGCCCGGTGGCATCGACCAATACATCGATGTGGGTCTGCAAGCCGCGATCGCGGGAGCGCTGCCACAGCTCGCGGGCCCAATGGCGGGGGTTCGGCGTCATCGCGGTTCCTCAGCGCTCGGCGAGCGCCTGGCCTCTTTTCTTCGCCTGTAGCAGGCACTCTTCGCAAACCGGTTGTCGCGGCGGCAGGTTGGCCGCGACCGCCTCGGGTGGCGCGCCGGGGCTGTCCTGGTCGGCCATGCCCGGCACCCGCGGCATCTTGATCGCGATCCCCGAGCCGCTTCCCGGCGCGCCGCCTGCATTGATCCGTGCCAGCGGGCCGCTGATGGCGATGCCGCTTGCGTCGAGCCGGATGAAGCTGCCGCCGGCCTTCACCGTCAGTTCGCTGTCGGCCTCGATCACCATCTTCTGCCCGGCCTTCAGGTGGATCTCGCGCCCGGCCTTGGCCAGGTAGGCACGACCGAGCTTCACGTGCTGGCTGTCGCCGACCGTCAGGTGGTCATCGGCCTTCAGCTCGACCTTGCGCTCTCCGTGCACGGTGTGATGCTCCTCGGCCTTGAACTCGCTGTAGCTGTTCGCCTCCACGGTGTCGTGGCGTTCGTGGCCGACGCGGATCTTCTGGTCGTGCTCGATGTTCTCGTCCCAGTCGCGCTGGGCATGGACGAAGATCTGTTCCTGGCCCTTGCGATCCTCGATGCGCAGCTCGTTGTAGCCACCACCGCCAGGGCTGCTGAGGCTCTTGAAGACGCTGCGGGTCTGGTTCGCCGGCAACTCGTAGGGCACCGGGTGGGCGGCGTGGTAGACGCAGCCGCTGACCAGCGGCTGGTCGGGATCGCCTTCGAGGAAGTCCACCAGCACTTCCATGCCGACCCGCGGAATGACGATGCCGCCATAGCCGTTGCCGGCCCAACCGCTGGCTACGCGCAGCCAGCAACTGCTCTTGTCGTCGCCCTGGCCCTCGCGGTCCCAGTGGAACTGCACCCTGACCCGGCCGTAGCGGTCGCAGTGGATTTCCTCGCCCGGCGGGCCGGTCACCACCGCGGTCTGGCTGCCCAGCACGCGCGGCTTCGGGTGCTCCAGCGGCGGGCGGAAGAACACCTCCCAGGGCGTGGCGAGGAAGCGGTTGCGGTAGCCCTGCTGGAAGTCGTCCGTGCTGGCCGACGTGTCGGAGGTAACGTTCTCTTCCAGCACCTGCGGCTGCTTGCCTTCGTGGAAGATTTCGCTGAGCAGCCACAGGTCGTTCCACTCCGCGCGCGGGTGCTCGGCGATCTCCAGGAAATGCCCGCTGACCAGCAGCGGCTGGTCGCTGACCCCTTCGCCCAGGCGCCGGTCGGCGCGGTGCCGCTCCAGGGCGCGCTGGCTGAGCAGCTTGCCGCGCTGGCGATCGACGAAGCGACCGGGGTAGTCGTAGTCCTCCAGGTCCGGCTCGGCCGGGGCGTCGGCAGCGGGGCGATTGCCGGCCTCCAGCAGCAGCCGCGGCTTCTCGAAGTCGTAGTCGCGGCGAGTGGTGCGCGTGGTGCGGCTGGCCAGGCGCAGGCTGAAGCGCTTGATCACCGGTTCGTCGGCGACCAGCCCGCTGTCGTGCACGTAGGCGGTGGGACGGCCCAGGCGGGGGAACACCGTCTGGTCGTCGCCGAACACCAGCAGGTGCGCCTCGGCGCTGTGCCGGAAATGGAAATGGATGCCCTCTTCGGCACAGAGGCGCTGGACGAAATGCAGGTCGCTTTCGTCGTACTGCACGCAGTATTCGCGTTCGGGATACCGGGTGCCGAGCTGGAAGCGGTAGGCGTCGGCGAGGATGCCGTGCTCCTCGAGGATCAGGGCGACGATCTGCGGCACCGTGAGGTGCTGGAAGATCCGCTGGTTGCTGCGCTGGGCGAGGTAGGCCAGTTGCGGCACGAGGGTGAGGCGATAGCGGGTCAGGCGCTTGCCCGCGTCGGCCTGGGCGGCGCCGTAGACCAGCCCGTGGACGCCCTGGCCCTGCGGGGTGAAGGCGAGGAAGGCGGGTCGGTGCATGAGCGCTTCGAGGTCGAGGCCGGCGCGCTCGCTGACCAGTTCGAGTTCGAAGCGGTAGGGCCGGCTGATGCCTTCGTGGCCGCTGAAGGCGAGGACCTGCAGGTCGTGACGGAGGCCGTCGAGGCTGAGGCTGAAGTGGGTCTGGTTGGCCGGGTTGAACATCCGCTGTCCCCTGTTTCTCGAAAAACCTGCACGGCTGGCGTCCCTGTTCGCCGTGCTCGATCCGAAGTGCGTGATCGCGCGGATGCTACGTCAAAAAAACTGTGCAAATTGTTGCGCACATCGCCGGAAAACCGCGGCGCGCCTGACCCTCGACAGTATGTAACAAAATATTTCAGAGAAATCCGACGAGCGAAGGACCGCCCCCGTCCCGGGCCGGCCCTTGCGCAATCAGCCTTGCAGACGCTGCGCCAAACGCTCCTGAAGTTGTGCGAGCACTTCCGGGTCGCCCTGCTTCGCCGCATGGATGCCGAGGTTCTCGCCACTGAAGCGCGGGACGATGTGGAAATGGATGTGGAAGACCGTCTGCCCGGCGGGGGCGCCATTGAACTGGGCGACCTGCACGCCGTCCGGCTGCACCTCCTCGACCAGGGCGCGGGTCAGGCGCTGGACCACGGCCATGACCTTGGCCAGGTTCTGCGCATCGATCTCGAGCAGGTTGCGCGCCTCGGCGTGCTTGGGAATCACCAGGGTATGCCCGTAGGACTGCGGGAACAGATCGAGGAAGGCGAGCACGTCCTCGTCTTCGTAGACCTTGTAGCAGGGAGCTTCGCCGCGAATGATCTTGGCGAAGATGTTCTGGGAATCGTAAACGCCGTGCAGACTCATGAAGGCTTTCCTTGAACGAACCGGAATAGACCTGCGCACCATACCGGCTCGCTCCCCGCTCGTCACGACGTGATGCGTCGCGCGCTCCACACACTTCGAAAGAAATTGTCACAAGCCCGTCATCACCCTTCCCTACTTTCGTAGCACTCGCCGGATGGCCCCGCCGTCTCGCACAGCCACCTCCTCAACATAGGGAAATGCGTCATGACCCCAGGTTATCCCCTCGCCCTCTCTCTTGCCGTCTCCATGGCCGTGCTCGGCAGCGCCTTGCCGGCCCAGGCGCGCCAGGACGATCCGTCGCTGTTCAACCGCCAGGCCCGTGGCGAACTCAGCGAATACGGCGGCGCACGGCGCGTCGAGCAGGACCTGACCCAGGCCCTGAAGCAGTCGCTGTCGAAGAAGAAGGCGAAGAACGTGATCCTGCTGATCGGCGACGGCATGGGCGACTCCGAGATCACCGTGGCGCGCAACTACGCGCGCGGCGCGGGCGGCTACTTCAAGGGTATCGATGCGCTGCCGCTGACCGGCCAGTACACCCACTACTCCCTGCACAAGGACAGCGGCCTGCCGGACTACGTGACCGATTCCGCCGCCTCCGCCACCGCCTGGACCACCGGGGTCAAGTCGTACAACGGCGCAATCGGCGTGGATATCCACGAACAGCCACACCGCAACCTGCTGGAGCTGGCCAAGCTCAACGGCAAGGCCACCGGCAACGTCTCCACCGCCGAGCTGCAGGACGCCACCCCGGCCGCCCTGCTCGCCCACGTCACCGCTCGCAAGTGCTACGGCCCCGAAGCCACCAGCAAGCAGTGCCCGAGCAATGCCCTGGAGAACGGCGGCGCCGGCTCGATCACCGAGCAATGGCTGAAGACCCGCCCTGACGTGGTCCTCGGCGGCGGCGCCGCGACCTTCGCGGAAACCGCCAAGGCTGGCCGCTATGCCGGCAAGACCCTCCGCACCCAGGCCGAAGCCCGCGGCTACCGGATCGTCGAGAACCTCGACGAGCTGAAAGCCGTGCGCCGCGCCAACCAGAAGCAGCCGCTGATCGGCCTGTTCGCGCCGGGCAACATGCCAGTGCGCTGGCTCGGTCCGACCGCCACCTACCACGGCAACCTGAACCAGCCGGCGGTGAGCTGCGAGGCGAACCCGAAGCGCACCGCCGACATCCCGACCCTGGCGCAAATGACCAGCAAGGCCATCGAGCTGCTGAAGGACAATCCGAACGGCTTCTTCCTGCAGGTCGAGGGCGCGTCCATCGACAAGCAGGACCACGCCGCGAATCCGTGCGGCCAGATCGGCGAGACCGTCGACCTCGACGAAGCCGTGCAGAAGGCCCTGGCCTTCGCCAAGGCCGATGGCGAGACCCTGGTGATCGTCACCGCCGACCACGCCCACTCCAGCCAGATCATCCCGCCGGAAACCGCCGCGCCGGGGCTGACCCAACTGCTCACGACCAAGGACGGCGCGCCGCTGGCGATCAGCTACGGCAACTCCGAGGAAGGCTCCCAGGAGCACACCGGCACCCAGTTGCGCATCGCCGCCTACGGCCCGCAGGCCGCCAATGTCACCGGCCTGACCGACCAGACCGACCTGTTCTTCACCATCCGTCGCGCACTGAACCTGCGCGACTGATCGGACCAGAACGAAAAAGGCGCGCCGGTTTCGACCGGCGCGCCTTTTTCATTTCGCGCGGCATCCCTGGAACTAGCCCTCGACCTGGCTCCACTGCTTGGCCAGGCGCTTGTCCGAGACCGGCAGCCGGGTCCCCAGTTGCTGTGCGAACAACGAGACCCGGTACTCCTCCAGCATCCAGCGATACACCTGCAACTCGGCGTCGCGCTTGCCTTCCTGGGCGTGCTTGGCGAGGCGCGCCTGGTATTGCGCCCAGAGTTCGCCCAGCTCGCCGCTCCACACCCGGTCGCGCTGGACCTGGCCGGCGACCTTGTCCAGGCGCTGCTCGATGGCCTTGAGGTAACGCGGATACTCCTTCAACCACTCCAGCGGGGTGGCGCGGACGAACCCCGGATACACCAGGTTGGCCAGTTGGCCCTTGACGTCGTTCAGCGGCACGGTCATGGCCAGCTCGACCTTGCCCTTGAAGCGCTTCTGCAGGCCGTGCCAGAGCTTGAGGATATCCAGCACCAGGCGTGCCAGGCGCTCGGCGTGCTCGTTCCAGGCAGCGCGCTTGCGCTCGGCCAGCGCGGCCAGGGCGGCGCCGTCGCGCGGCAGGCTTTCGCCCTGCAGCACGCAACTGTCGAGACTGGCCAGGAGGATGTCCTCGACCAGCGCCTCGACCCGTCCCAGCTCGCGGTACAGCAGACCCATCTCGATCTGCCCCGGCAGCTTGGCGCGCAGGTACTTGGCCGGCTCGGCCAGTTGCTGCAACAGCAGTCGTTGCAGGGCGCGGCGGTGTTGGTAGTCGGCCTCGGCCTGGGTCGGGAAGCGCCCTTCCTTGACCTCGCCCTGCTCCTCCACCAGCGCCGGGTATACCGTCATCGACAATCCGGCGACCTTCTGCTGGGCCTTCTCGGCGACGCTGGCAAAGGCCTTGGCCTCCACCGGACGCTGCTGTTCCTTGTCGACCTGGGGTATCGCCAGGGCCGCCTGGCTGGCTTCGGCGAAACGCGCGGTGAGTTCGGCCAGGTCGCGGCCCTCGCCGAGGAACTTGCCCTGGGCGTCGACCACCTCGATGTTCATCCGCAGGTGATCGTCCAACTGCGTCGCCGCCTCGGCCCAGGCCTCGTCGGCTACCCGCACGCCGGTCATGCGCTGAAGCTCGCGGCCCAGCACCTGCGGCAGCGAACCTTCGCCGAAGGTGATGCGCTCCAGGGCGGCGCGGACGAAGTCCGGTACCGGCACGAAGCTCTTGCGGATCGCCTTCGGCAGGTTGCGCACCAACGCCACCGCCTTGTCGTAGAGCAGGCCGGGCACCAGCCAGTCGATGCGTTCGGCCGGCAATTGCGGCAGCAGCGGCGCCGGTACCCGCACGGTGACGCCGTCGCGCGCGGTGCCGGGCTCGAACTGGTAGCTCAGCGACAGGTGCAGATCGCCCAGGCGCAGGCGATCCGGGTACTGCGCCGCAGTGACTTCGCTGGCTTCGCGGGCCAGCACGTCTTCCTCGCGCATCAGCAGCAGGTCCGGCTGGTTCTGCCGCTCGCGGGCGTACCATTTCTCGAAACTGGCGGTCTGGTAGATATCCGCCGGCAGGCGCGCGTCGTAATAGGCGAACAGGGTTTCCTCGTCGGCCAGGATGTCGCGCCGGCGTGCCTTGGCTTCCAGCTCGTCGAGCTTTTCCAGCAACTGCCGGTTGGCGCTCAGGCACCTGGCGCGGCTGTTGATCTCGCCGCGCACCAGGCCTTCGCGGATGAACAGCTCGCGCGCCACCGGCGGGTCGATCGGACCGTAGTGCACCGGACGTCGACCGATGACGATGAGGCCGTAGAGGGTGACCTGCTCGAACGCCACCACCTGGCCGCGACGCTTCTCCCAGTGCGGCTCGAAGTGGTTGGTCTTGATCAGGTGCCCAGCCAGCGGCTCCAGCCAGTCCGGCTCGATCTTCGCGACCATTCGGGCGAACAGCTTGGTGGTCTCCACCAGTTCCGCGGCCATGATCCATTGCGGGCGCTTGCGAGCGATGCCGCTGGACGGATGGATCCAGAAACGTCGCTGGCGAGCGCCGAGGTAGTCGCCTTCCTCGGCCTTCTGCCCGATCTGGCTGAGCAGGCCGGACAGGATCGCTTTGTGGACCGCCGCGTAATCGATCCCCGGTACCTCGCGTTCGTTGTCGGCCGACGCGCCTTTCTTCGCCTCCGGCTTGCGCGCCTCGGCCTTGGCCGGACGCCCGAACGGCAGCTTCAGTTCGCGGCAGATCAGGGTCAGTTGGCGGTGGGCGTCGCGCCACTCACGCAGGCGCAGGTAGTTGAGGAAGTTCTTCCGGCACCAGCTGCGCAGGGCATTGGAACCCAGCGCCTGGCGCTGCTCCTCGAAGCCACGCCAGAGATTGATCAGCGCGGCGAAGTCGGAATCCGGGTCCTTCCATTGCGCGTGCGCCTGGTCGGCGGCCTGCTGCCGCTCCACCGGACGCTCGCGCGGGTCCTGCACGGACAGCGCGCTGGCCACCGTCAACACTTCCTCGAGGCTACCCTGCTGGGCCGCCTCCAGCAGCATGCGGCCCAGCCTCGGGTCGATCGGCAGGCGCGCCAGTTGGCGCCCCAGCGGGGTCAGCTGGCCTTCGCGGTTGACCGCCGACAGTTCCTGCAGAAGGGTGAAGCCGTCCTTGATCGCCTTGCCGTCCGGCGGCTCGATGAAGGGGAACGCCTCGATGTCGCCGAGGCGCAGGTGCAGCATCTGCAGGATCACCGCGGCCAGGTTGGTGCGGAGGATTTCCGGGTCGGTGAAGGCCGGACGCGCGTTGAAGTCCTCCTCGCTGTAGAGACGCACGCATATGCCCGGCTCGACCCGTCCGCAACGGCCCTTGCGCTGGTTGGCGCTGGCCTGCGACACCGCCTCGATGGGCAGCCGCTGGACCTTGGCGCGGTAGCTGTAGCGGCTGATCCGCGCGGTGCCGCTGTCGATCACGTAACGGATGCCCGGCACCGTCAGCGAGGTTTCCGCGACGTTGGTGGACAGCACGATCTTGCGTCCCGGGCGCGGCTGGAAGATCTTCTGCTGCTCGGCCGGGGTCAGTCGCGCGTACAGCGGCAGCACCTCGGTGTGGCGCAGGTTGGCCTTGCGCAGCATCTCCGCGGCGTCGCGGATCTCCCGCTCGCCGGGGAGGAACACCAGCACGTCGCCGGGCCGCTTGCCGACCTCGCGTTCGTGGGCGGCGATCTCGTCGAGGGCGGCGAGGATGCCCTGGTCCACCGACAGGTCGTCCTCGACCCGGTTGCCCTCCTCGTCGGTTTCCGCCGCCAGCGGCCGGTACCAGGTCTCCACCGGATAGGTGCGGCCGGAAACCTCGATCACCGGGGCGCCGTCGAAATGCCGGGAGAAACGCTCCAGGTCGATGGTCGCCGAGGTGATGATCAGCTTCAGGTCCGGACGCCGGTGCAACAGGGTCTTCAGGTAGCCGAGGAGGAAGTCGATGTTCAGGCTGCGCTCGTGGGCTTCGTCGACGATCAGCGTGTCGTAGCGCTCCAGGTAGCGGTCGTGCTGGGTCTCGGCCAGGAGGATGCCGTCGGTCATCAGCTTGACCAGGGTGCTGTCGTCGCTCTGGTCCTCGAAGCGCACCTGGTAGCCGACCAGCGCGCCCAGCGGCGTGCCGATCTCTTCCGCGACCCGCGTCGCCACGCTGCGCGCCGCCAGCCGACGCGGCTGGGTATGGCCGATCAGGCCGTGGATGCCGCGCCCCAGCTCCAGGCAGATCTTCGGCAACTGGGTGGTCTTGCCCGAGCCGGTCTCGCCGGCGATCACCACCACCTGGTGGGCGGCGATGGCGGCCTTGATCTCGTCGCGCTTGGCGGCGATCGGCAGGCTGTCGTCGTAGCGGATCGCCGGCACGCTGGCGCGCCGCGCCTCGACCTTGGCGCAGGAGGCCTGGAAGCGCTCGACCCACTGCGCCAGGCGCGCGTCGTCGGGCTGCTTGCGCAGTTCGTGGAGCTGCCGGCGCAAGCGGTGGCGGTCGCTGATCTGGGCCTGGTCGAGGCGCCGGACGAGTTGGTCAAGGGAAGGAGTCTGGTCGGTCATCTAGTAGGCTTTTCGAATGCTGTGAGCGTGCCGCAGTCGCGGAGGACGGGAGAAGCTCCGGCCACTGCCGAGGCGAAAAATATTCGGAATTGTCGCAGATTTGAGCGGAAGAGGACGAATCCCGGTTAACGCTCGCTGCCGCTATACGGCCGACGCTGCTGCTGGGCGATGGCCCTCTCAGCGCCCCAGTCGTTTGAGCACCTCGGCCAGCGGCAGCGCATCGGCGGTGCCCGCCCGGCAGTCGGCGAGGCGATCCTCGGCCACTCGCAGCCATTGGCGCTCCACCTCGGGGCCGGCGCGATCCAGCAATGCCTGGATCAGTTCCAGACACCGGCTGATCGGCAGACGGCGTATTTCTTCGGCCAGGGCAGGATCGAGGCGGGCCATGGGGGTTTTCTCCGGCAGGTGATGCGCTGCAGGCACGTCCGCACAGGCCCGCTCACCCCGCAACCGACTGCCTGCAACGAAGAAGCCCCGCATCGGCGGGGCTTCTTCAGGCAACGGCGGACTTACTTCTGGCCCGCCTTCTTCAGCTCTTCGTCGCGCAGTTCGCGGCGCAGGATCTTGCCGACGTTGGTGGTCGGCAGGCTGTCGCGGAACTCCACGGCCTTCGGCCGCTTGTAGCCGGTCAGGTTGTCATGCATGTGCTGCATGACCTGTTCCTTGGTCAGGGTCGCCCCCGGCTTGACCACCACGAAGACCTTGATCGACTCGCCGGACTTCTCGTCGGGGATGCCGATCGCGGCACACTGCAGGACGCCCGGCAGGGTCGCCAGCACGTCTTCCAGCTCGTTCGGGTAAACATTGAAGCCGGAGACCAGGATCATGTCCTTCTTCCGGTCGACGATGCGCATGTAGCCGTCTTCCTGGATGATCGCGATATCGCCGGTCTTCAGCCAACCATCGGCGTCGAGGATCTCGTCGGTGGCTTCCTGGCGCTGCCAGTAGCCCTTCATCACCTGCGGACCTTTCACGCAGAGTTCGCCGCGCTCGCCCAGGGGCACTTCCTGGCCGTCGTCGCCGATCACCTTGCACAGGGTCGAGGGCACCGGGATACCGATGGTGCCGACCTGGATGTTCTGGAACGGGTTGACCGATACCACCGGCGCGGTCTCGGTCATGCCGTAGCCTTCGCAGATGGCGCAGCCGGTGACTTCCTTCCAGCGCTCCGCGGTGGCCAGCTGCAGTGCCATGCCGCCGGAGAGGGTCAGTTTCAGCGCGGAGAAGTCCAGCTTGCGGAAGGTCTCGTTGTTGCACAGGGCGACGAACAGGGTGTTCAGGCCGACGAAGCCGGTGAACTTCCACTGGCCGAGGTCCTTGAGCATCGACGGCAGGTCGCGCGGGTTGGTGATCAGGATGTTGTGGTTGCCGGTGAGCATCATCGCCATGCAATGGAAGGTGAAGGCGTAGATGTGGTACAGCGGCAGCGGCGCGATGAGGATCTCGCAGCCCTCGTTGAGGTTGGCGCCCATCAGCGCCTTGCACTGCAACATGTTGGCCACCAGGTTGCGGTGGGTCAGCATGGCGCCCTTGGCGACCCCGGTGGTGCCGCCGGTGTATTGCAGCACGGCGACGTCGTCGGCCTGCGGCGCGGCTTCCTGGAACGACTTGCCGGCGCCCCTGGCCAGCGCGTCGGTCAGCTTGGTGGCTTGCGGCAGGCTATAGGCCGGCACCATCTTCTTGATGTGCTTGACCACGAAGTTGACGATGAAGCGCTTCAGCGGCGGCAGGATGTCGCCGACTTCGGTGACGATCACCTGCTTGACGCCGGTCTTCGGCAGTACGCCCTCGACCAGATGGGCCATGTTGGCCAGGCAAACCACCGCCTTGGCGCCGGAGTCGTTGAACTGGTGTTCCAGCTCGCGCGCGGTGTACAGCGGGTTGGTGTTGACCACGATGAGGCCGGCGCGCATGGCGCCGAAGACCACGATCGGGTATTGCAGGACGTTGGGCAACTGGACGGCGATGCGGTCGCCGGGCTTGAGATCGGTGTGCTGCTGCAGATAGGCGGCGAAGTCGCCGGACAGCTTGTACAGCTCGCCGTAGGTCAGGGTCTTGCCCAGGTTGGTGAACGCGGGCTTGGTGGCAAAACGTTGGCAGGACTCCTTCAGTACCGACAGGATGTTCGGGTACTGGTCGGGATTGATCTCGGCAGCAATACCCGCTGGGTACTTGTCCTTCCAGAAGTTTTCGATCATGGAAGCCCACTCCTAAGCAACAGCTAATCTTCACCGCTCATGGCGGCATCTTGTTGTGATCTGCTCGCTAACCCTGGACCCAGGGCTATTAGGCGCGCCGAGATTATCAGCTTTGCCAGAGGCAGACCAGCACCAAACATGACCTATTCGGTCAAAAAAATGACCGAGACATTAGTCTCGGTCACGGTCTTTCCTGTCCCCGGCAAATGCCCGTTTCAGAGCCTTGTAAGGCTATCAGGCGATTTCGCGCAGCTCACGACGGAGGATTTTACCCACAGGCGTCATCGGTAATGCATCCTTGAGCACAATCTGTCGCGGAATTTTGTATCCGGTGAGGTTTTCCTTGCAGTAGGCCTTGAGTTCCTCGACCGACAGGCTGGGGTCGCGGGCCACCACGAACAGCTTCACCGCCTCGCCGGACTTCTCGTCGGGAATGCCCACCGCCGCGCAACTGGCCACCTTCGGATGGGCCATCACCACGTCTTCGATCTCGTTGGGGTAGACATTGAAGCCGGAGACCAGGATCAGGTCCTTCTTGCGATCGACGATGCGCACGAAGCCGTCCTCGTCGATCACCGCGATGTCGCCGGTCTTCAGCCAGCCTTCGGCATCGAGAATCTCCTCGGTGGCCTCGGGACGCTGCCAGTACCCCTTCATCACTTGCGGACCTTTCACGCAGAGTTCGCCACGTTCGCCGACAGGCAGCTCGTTGCCCTGCTCGTCGATCACCTTGAGCGCCGTGCCCACGACCGGTATCCCCACCGTACCCAGGCGTGCCTGCTCGCCGTAGGGGTTGGTGGTCACCACCGGCGAGCATTCGGTGAGGCCATAGCCTTCCACCACGGTGCAGCCGGTGACGCCCTTCCAGCGCTCGGCGGTGGCGCTGACCAGTGCGGTGCCGCCGGAGTTGGTGAGCTTCAGGTTGGAGAAATCGACGTCCTTGAACCCGGGGTGCTCCATCAGCGCGACGAACAGGGTGTTGAGGCCGAGCAGCGCGGAGAAACGCCACTTCTTCAGTTCCTTGACGAAAGCGGGGATGTCGCGCGGGTTGGTGATCAGCACGTTATGGTTGCCGCTGACCATCATGCACATGCAGTTCGCGGTGAAGGCATAGATGTGGTAGAGCGGCAGCGGCGCGATCATCACCTCCTGCGCCTCCTTCATCAGCGGCAGGCCATCCTTGCCGAGCTGGGAAAGCTGGGCGTGGACCTGCAGCATGTTCGCCACCAGGTTGCCGTGGGTGAGCATCGCCCCCTTCGAGACCCCGGTGGTGCCGCCGGTGTACTGCAACACGGCGACATCCTCCAGGCCGACCCTGACCGGCTGCAGGGCATGGCCCTGGCCTTGCTTCAAGGCCTGCCTGAACGGCAGCGCCTGGGGCAAGCGATAATCGGGGACCATCTTCTTCACCGACTTCACCACGCTGTTCACCAGCCAACCCTTCAGCGCCGGCAACAGGTCGCCCATGCGCGCCTCGATCAGGTACTCGATCCGCGTATCCGGGAGCACTTCCTCGACCAGCTTGCCGAACACGTTCAGATAGACCAGCGCACGCACGCCGGCGTCCTTGAACTGGTGGCGCATTTCGCGGGCGGTGTACAGCGGATTGGTGTTGACCACCACCAGCCCCGCGCGCAAGGCGCCGAACACCGCGATGGGATATTGCAGGACATTGGGCATCTGCACCGCGATGCGGTCGCCGGGCTGGAGATCGGTCTGTTTCTGCAGGTAGGCGGCGAAGGCGGCGGACAGACGATCGAGTTCGGCGTAGCTGAGCGTCACGCCGAGATTGCTGAAGGCCGGGCGGTCGGCGAATTTCTTGCAGGAGCGCTCGAAGACCTCGACCACGGAACGGTAGGCGGCGAAGTCGAGACTGTCGGGTACGCCGGCCGGGCGTTTGTCGTTCCAGAATTCAGGTTGCATTTATTCTTGTCCTCTTACCTGAGCGGGTCTGGCCCGCATGTGCGGGGCATCGGGCAACTTAGCAGTTGCGTCGGACAGCGCAAATACTCCTCCTGCCCTTATTGATAGTGTGAATCTCCAGCCTGTCGCTCTTCGCCGCCCGCCATTCCAGAGCGGCCCGTGCCCAAGGGTGGCGCTTTTCCGGGACGAAGCCGCGTACGCTGCTAGAATGCGCCGGAACGCGTCCGCCCGGCACAAGGAACGAACATGCCCGCCGCTGCCTACTGGCTCCCCGCCAGCGACGAAACCCCGCTGTACACCCGCCACTGGCCGAGCGCAACGGCCGTCGGCGCGGTGATGCTGTCCCACGGCATGGCCGAGCACGCCGGTCGCTACGAGCGTCTCGCCGCCGCGCTGAACGCTGCCGGCTACCACTTCTATGCGATCGACCAGCGCGGCCACGGCCGGACCGCCGAAGCCGACGAGCTGGGCCACTTCGCCGACCAGGGCGGCTGGGGCAAGGTGGTCGGCGACCTGGCCAGCCTGAACCACCATATCCGCCAGCAGCACCCGGAACTGCCGATCTTCCTGCTGGGCCACAGCATGGGCAGCTACATCTCCATGGCCTACCTGCTGCACCACAGCTGCAGCCTGCAAGGGGCGATCCTTTCCGGTTCCAACTACCAGCCGCAAGCGCTCTACCGGATCGCCCGCCTGATCGCCCGCTTCGAGCGCTGGCGCCAGGGGCCGCTGGGCAAGAGCGCGCTGATCGACTTCCTCTCGTTCGGCTCGTTCAACAAGGCGTTCAAGCCCAATCGCACGGCCTTCGACTGGCTCAGTCGCGATCCGCAGGAAGTCGACAGGTACGTGGCCGACCCGCTGTGCGGCTTCCGCTGCAGCAACCAGTTGTGGGTGGACCTGCTCGGCGGCCTGGCCGATATCACCCCGCCCACCCACCTGCGGCAGATCGATGCCGGCCTGCCGCTGCTGATCATCGGCGGCGAACGCGACCCGGTCAGCCAGGGCAGGCGCCTGGGCGACCTGGCCGACGCCCTGCGCGGTGCCGGGCTGCGCCAGGTGACCCTGAAGACCTATCCCGAGGCCCGTCACGAGCTGTTCAACGAGAGCAACCGCGACGCGGTCACCCAAGACCTGATCGACTGGCTGGAACAGGCCCTGCGCCACCGCCGGGATCATTCGACAAAGGAGAGAACATGAGCCAGGTCCAGAACATTCCCTACGCCGAGCTAGAGGTCGGGCAAAAGGCCGAGTACACCAGCAGCATCGCCGAGCGCGACCTGCAGTTGTTCGCCGCAGTCTCCGGCGACCGCAACCCGGTGCATCTGGACGCCGCCTACGCGGCCACCACCCAGTTCAAGGAACGCATCGCCCACGGCATGCTCAGCGGCGCCCTGATCAGCGCGGCGATCGCCACCGTGCTGCCCGGTCCAGGCACCATCTATCTCGGCCAGACCCTGCGCTTCACCCGTCCGGTCAAGCTCGGCGACGACCTGAAGGTCGAACTGGAAGTCATCGAGAAGCTGCCGAAGAACCGCGTGCGCATGGCCACGCGGGTGTTCAACCAGGCAGGCAAGCAGGTGGTCGACGGCGAAGCGGAGATCATGGCGCCGGAAGAGAAGCTCAGCGTCGAGCTGGCCGAACTGCCGCCGATCAGCATCGGCTGAGCAGCCTTCCCTGCCGTCGGGCCATCCGGCCCGGCGGACTTGCCGGGCCGCCGCGCGCTGCTCTACCCTGTCCGCTGTCTTACCTCAATCACCAGGGATAACCGAAGGCACTCCACCGCCCGAAACCCCTTACCGGGAATCGGAGCCGCCATGGACCTTCGCTTGCTGTTGCTATCCCTGACCACCTTCGCCGCCGGCCTGGCGGAAAGCATCCTGATCGGCATCCTGCCGCCCCTGGCCGAAGACCTGCGGGTCTCCATCAGCCTGGCCGGCCAGCTCACCACCCTGTTCTCCCTCGGCTTCGCCCTCGCCGCACCGCTGCTCGGCTGGCTGACCCGGCGCATCGAACGCCGCCGCCTGCTGCTGGCGACCCTGCTGCTGTTCGCCCTCAGCAACGCGCTCGCCGCCCTCGCTCCGGGCTATCTCGGCCTGCTCCTGGCTCGCCTGGGAATGTCGGCCTGTTGCGGGCTGCTGATCGTCCTCGCCAGCCTGCTCGCCGCCGAGCTGGCCGCCCCGGCCCAGCGCGGCCGGGCGATCGGCCTGATCTTCATGGGCATCAGCGGTTCGCTGGTGTTCGGCGTGCCACTGGGCGTACAGATCAGCGACTGGTTCGGCTGGCGCTGGATCTTCGCCGGCATCGCGGTCTATTCGCTGCCCTTGTGCCTGCTGCTCTGGCGCTACCTGCCGCAACGCCAGGCCGGCGACCTGCCCGGCCGCGAAGGCTACCTGCGGCAGTTGCGCCAGCCCGCGCTGTGGCTCGCGCAACTGGTATCGATCCTGTTGCTCGGCGGGCACTTCACCCTGTTCGCCTATTTCACCCCGTACCTGGCGAGCATGGCCGGTATTCGCTCGCCCAGCGAGATCAGCCTGATCCTCCTGCTGATCGGCCTGGCAGCGCTGAGCGGCGGCTATATCGGCGGCTGGCTGGCCGACCGCCTCGGCCACCGGCGCGCCCTGCGTCTGGTGCCGGCGGCCTTCGCCCTGGCGCTGGCGGCGGTGCCGCTGAGCCTGGGCAGCATCGGGTTCCTGCCGGTACTGATGGTCTGGAGCGCGATCAGCTGGATGATCTCGCCGGTGGTGCAGAGCTTCCTGCTGCGCAGCGATCCGGCCAGCGGTTCCGCCGGCGTCGCCCTGAACACCTCGGCCATGCACCTGGGCGTGGGCCTCGGCGCGGCGCTGGGCGGCCTGGTGGTGGCGGCACTGGGAGTCGCCGCGACGCCCTGGGTCGGCCTCGCCCTGGTGCTGGCGGCGCTGGCCTGCGCGCTTGGCGCCAGCACGCTGGATGGCGCCACGCAAGCGCTGCCGTTCAGTCCCCCTGCACGGTGACGCTGGCGGTCATCCCGGCGCTCAGGTGGACATCCGCCGGCACCTGGTCGAGGCGGATGCGCACCGGAATGCGCTGCGCCAGGCGCACCCAGTTGAAGGTCGGCTCGACATTGGCCAGCAACTGGCCGTCCGGCGTCGAGTTGCGGTCGGTGATACCGCTGCTGATGCTCTCCACCGTGCCGTCGATCGGCTGATCGCCGCTCATCAGGCGGACCTGGGCGCGCATGCCGACGCGGATGCCGGGCAGCTTGGTTTCCTCGAAGTAGGCGACCACATAGAAGGACTGCTGGTCGACCAGCGCCATCACCGCCTGGCCCGCCGTGGCGTAGTTGCCCTGGGCCAGGCGCAGGTTGGTCACCTGGCCGTTGCGCGCAGCGCGCAGTTCGCTGCGCTTGAGGTTGAGTTCGGCGATCTTCACCTGGGCCAGCGCTTCCTGGTACTCGCTGCGAGCGATGGCGGCATTGATCTGGGCGTTTTCCTTGTCCTCGGCGCTGATCGCGCCGATGCCCAGGCGGCTGCGCCGGGCCGCCTCGTTCTGGCGCAACAGGTATTGCTGGTGACGGGTCTCGGCGACGGCGCGGGCCTGCTCCAGATTGGCCTGGTAGCGTTCCTGGTCGATGCGCATCAGCACGTCGCCGACCTTGACCACCTGGTTGTCCTTGACCTCCAGGTCGGTCACCCAGCCGGACACGTCCGGCGCCACCACCACCACGTCGGCCCGTACCCGGGCATCGCGGGTCCAGGGCGAGAGCATGTAGTAGCGCCAGAGCCAGATGCCGGCGAGGACAGCGGCAGCGACCACCAGCAGGGTGACGACGACGCGAAGCGATGCACGCATGCGAATCTCCTTCTCGGGGCGACGGATTCAGGTCGTGGCCGCCCAGGTAATGCCACTCAACATCAAAATGAACAGGGCGCAGTCGAACAGCGCCTCGTGCCAGACCCAGCGACGCAACGGCGTTTTCTGGATCAGCACCCGCAGCGCGGCGGTGGCCGCCAGCGCCAGCAGGGCATAGACGAACAGCGGGCTGAGGTAGACGCCGCCCCAGGCCGACTCATGCAGACTCATGGCTTTCCTCCTGATGGCACCACTGCTGCCAGGTGAACAGCAGTTGCGCCAGGGCCGCGCGCGCCAGGCGGCTGGCTTCGTCGTCGTGGCGAGCGTCGCGCTCCAGGGCTTCGCGCAACGGCAGGCTGATCCGTTCCAGGCGGTCGCTGCGCGGCCCCGCGGGACCGGCCTCAAGCAGCTCGCCCAGTTCCCCGAGGAAGCGGTCGCGCGCCTTGCGCAGGACGCCACGGGCGCCTTCCAGGCAGGCCCGCAGGTGGATCAGTTCGTTACCCAGGTCGAGCGCCAGGAGGCCATCGTCCCAACGCCGCCGCTCCTGCTCCGGCAACAGGTTGGCGTGCCGCGCCAGGCGCAACAGGCGGTCGGCCATGCGCCCGCCGAACCAGTTCTCCGCCTGCGCCAGCGGGCGCCGGGTGAGGCGGCCGAGGTCGACGCAGGTGGCGTCCAGCAGGCGTCGGGTCAGCCAGCCCGGACGCAAGGTCAGCAAGCGGAAGATCACCACCGCGAAGCCGACTCCGATCAGTACGCCCTGGGCGGAATTCAGCAGGGTCGCGAGGTCGTAGTCCATCTGGTTGCGCGGCGCGACCAGGACGATGAAGTGGATCGCGAACGAGGTGGCGGTGCCGGCGGTGACCGGTACGGCCATGCCCAGGGTGGCGAAGAACAGCGGCACGCCCATCGCCAGGCAGAGCAGCGGGAAGCCATTCCACTGCGGCAGCAGCCACTGGCTGACCAGCATCGCCGCCGGGATCGCGTAGACGATGCCGCGCAGGAAGCTCAGGCCGATGGCCACCGCGTTGTCGCGGTTGGCGAACAGGCTGCACACCACCGCCGCCAGCAGCATCGCGCCGGACGCCGCCGGCCACGCGGTATAGATCCAGTAGACCGACAGCCCGAGCAACGCCAGGGCGCTACGCGCGCCGTAGAACAGCGCCATCTGCAGGTCGCGGTGCCAGGACAGGGTGCCGGCGCTGCCCACCCGCCCCTCGACCTCGCCGCTGGCCACCGCGCGCATGCCCTTCTCGGCATTCACCGCCTTGAGCAGCAGCACCGAGCAACGGGTCAGCAGGTAACGCTGGTCGTTGCTCCACTGCGGCTCGACCGCGACCTGCGCCAACTCCTCGCGCAGCGCCTGCATCGACGCCGGATCGGCCCCTTCCAGGGCGCTGGCCAGCGCAGCCAGCCAGCGCTCCACCTGGCGCTCTTCCTCGTCGTTCAGCCGCGCCCGTTGCCGGGCCACGCCGCGCGCGGTGCGCAACAGGCTGAGCAGGTCGCGCGAGAGCAACGCCAGGGCGCCGGCCCGGCGCCGCCCGCGCTCGCCCTCGAACCAGGCATGGTCGCGCTGCGCATCGACCTCGACGATCTTGCTCAGCGCGTTGAGCAGCCCCTGCGGCTGCCGCTGGCGCGGGTCGATCTCGCCGCGCGCGGCCTGCATGCCCAGCAGCCAGGTGGCGTGGGCCTGCTTGTCGAGGTTCTGCTCGACCCGCTGCGGCCAGAGGATCGCACTGACCGCCGAGGCGCAGATGATCCCCAGGCAGATCTCGGTACAACGCGCCACCGCCTGCTCGAAGACCAGCAGCGGCTGGTCCACCGCCGGCAGGCCAATGATCGCCACCGTATAGCCGGAAAGTACGAAGGCATAGGAAACGTGGTTGCGCAGGGAGGTTGAGGCCGCCGTGCAGAGCCCCAGCCAGAGCGAGATGGCCAGCAGGAACAACCAGGGCGCCTGGGCGAACAGCGCGATCATCAGCACCGACATCGCGGTGCCGACCAGGGTGCCGAGCAGGCGGAACAAGCCCTTCGCCACCACCATGCCGGACAACGGCTGGGACACGATCAGCACGGTCATCAGCGCCCATTGCGGCTGCTCCAGGTCGAAGCGAAAGGCGCACCACAACGCCAGGCCGCCGGCCAGGAGCGTCTTGATGGCGAACTTGAGCGCCAGCGTCGAGGGTGCCAGGAACGGCTTCCAGTGAATGGGCACAGGGTCTTCCGAAACGGGGTCTACATCAGCATAGATAGCCGGCGAACGCCGAGGCGATATGTGCAGCCTATATTATTAGGTTGCTAACAATATCGTCCAGCGACATTCGTAGTATCCCGATCGCTGCGCCGGTGTTTTTCCAGGCGCAAAAAAACGGGCGACCGAAGTCGCCCTAAGTGCCTTGCGTGCTCTGTGTATCCGGGAGGATCAGCCTTTGCGGCTATGGGAATCCTTCCAGATGAAGTAACCGACCCCACCGAAGAAAGCGACCATGAGGCCTACCGTAAGAATCCCTGCGAGAACCACTTCGTCGATGAACATGTTGATGGCCTCCAGTTGCCGGTTGGGTGTTGCTCGATGGGCTCAGATTAGCGAGGCGCGGCGGCGCAATATTGACCTGGATCAATCGCCCGGACGGGCTTTTTCGGCCAGGTGCATGACACTGACCCAGGTCAAGTTTCGCAGGAGGGAGAATGCGGTCGGACGCCGCAGATAACCGGGAGAAACCTGCCCGATCGCCGCACGTTGCCCGCAGGAATGCGCCGCCGGCGAACGCGGCGGCGGAGGCTTCAGCGCTTCTTCGGCTTGCCTTTCGGCTTCTTCCGCGGCTTGCCCAGCGGCAACACCTGTTCGAAGGCCTTGCGGACCTCCTGCAGGCGCTTCTCGTGCACGTCGTGGATGCGCTTGTCGCGCTCGGCGCTGAGGTCGATCACCTTGTCGTCGTCGTTCATGGCTGGGGGTACACCAGGCGGAAGGTCAGGTTCAAACGGGGCATGCAGGAGCGGCGGGTCTTCGCCACCTGATGTTGCCAATGATGCTGGGTTGCGCCGCGCATGACCAGCAGGCTGCCATGGGTCAGTTCCAGGGAATGGGCGATGCGGGTCTGGCCCTTGCGCCGCAGGTCGAAGCGGCGGCTGCCGCCGAGACTGAGCGAGGCGACCAGCGGATCGCGGCGCAGCTCTGGCTCATCGTCGCTGTGCCAGCCCATGGAGTCCTGGCCGTCGCGGTAGTAGTTCAGCAGCACGCCGTTGACCCGCTGGCCGACCTCGCGCTCCAAGCGCTCGCGGATCTCGCCGAGCAACGCGGTCCATGGCAGCGGCCGGTGGACCTGGCCGGAATAACGGTAGGCGGCTTCCGGGTCGCCGTACCAGGCCACCAGGCGCGGGGTCGGATGCTCCTCGCCATGGATGCGCAGGATCGGCTGTTCCCAGGGCGTTTCCTGTTCCAGGCGCAACAGCCAGGCGCTCGCCAGCGGCGCATCCAGCCAATGCGGGAGATAGCGCAGGTCGGCGTCCGGCAGGGTCAGGGGTGCGTCGGCGAACAGGTCCATGGGCCGCAGGTTACTACGCCGCAAGGCCGCTGCTGAAGCCTGGAAAACCAGGGTTACACTTCGATGTCGATCAATTGTCCCTTGCGCGGCAGCTCGTCCGCCTGGGCGCTCTCCCCCGCCTCGTCAGCCGGCGCCTCGCCCCCCTCGTCGCTCCGCGCGTGCGCCTCGCCGCCCTGGCGGCGCTGGCGACGGCGGTATTCCTCTTCCAGCCAGCTTTCCTCGTCGCGCTCCTGGCGCAAGGCGACGCCATCGCTGCCCGCGCCAGCCTGGGTCGGCGCGACCGGCGGAGTGGCCGGACGGGGCTTGGGCGGGTCCTGCTGGACGGTGACCGGGATCAGGCCCTGGGGGATCGGCGGAAGCATGCAGGCAACCTCTCTGGGTAGTGCCGCGTCATGGGTTCTCGCAGCGTGCCGGTTTGCGGCGTTCTTCTACAAGGGTTATCGGTCGACCCGCCGCTCGACTTGAGAACCAGCCGCCAGGCGGTCGCTCCCGTACCGACGGACGGCTCTCCGACGAAGCCCTGGCGCAACACGCAATCCATCGCCAAGCGTCGCTCAACGCCACGCGTTGCGGTACCATACCCGGCTTTTTTGGGAGGTGGACATGGCGCAGTATCAACCGGGGCAACGCTGGATCAGCGACAGTGAAGCGGAATTGGGCCTGGGGACCATCCTGGCCCAGGATGGCCGCCTGCTCACCGTGCTCTATCCGGCGACCGGCGATACCCGCCAGTACGCCTTGCGCAATGCGCCGCTGACCCGCGTGCGCTTCGCCCCCGGCGATGAAGTGACGCACTTCGAAGGCTGGAAGATGACCGTCCGCGAGGTCGAGGAAAGCGAGGGCCTATTGGTCTACCACGGCCTCACCGCGCAGAACGAGCAGCGCACCCTGCCGGAAACCCAGCTCTCCAACTTCATCCAGTTCCGCCTCGCCAGCGACCGCCTGTTCGCCGGACAGATCGACCCCCTGCCCTGGTTCTCCCTGCGCTACCACACTCTCGAACGCCGCAGCCAACTGCTCCAGTCCTCGCTCTGGGGCCTCGGCGGCGCCCGCGCCCAGCCGATCGCCCACCAGTTGCACATCGCCCGCGAAGTCGCCGACCGCATGGCGCCGCGCGTCCTGCTGGCCGACGAAGTGGGCCTGGGCAAGACCATCGAGGCCGGCCTGATCATCCATCGCCAGTTGCTTTCCGGCCGCGCCGGGCGGGTGCTGATCCTGGTTCCGGAAAACCTCCAGCACCAGTGGCTGGTGGAGATGCGCCGGCGCTTCAACCTGCAGGTGGCCCTGTTCGACAAGGAGCGCTTCGCCGAAAGCGATGCCAGCAATCCCTTCGAGGACAGCCAGTTGGCCCTGGTCGCCCTGGAGTGGCTGAAGGAAGACGAACGCGCCCAGGACGCCCTGTTCGCCGCCGGCTGGGACCTGCTGGTGGTCGACGAAGCCCACCACCTGGTCTGGCACCAGGACCAGGTCAGCGCCGAATACGCGCTGGTCGAGCAACTGGCGGAGATCATTCCAGGCGTCCTGTTGCTCACCGCGACCCCGGAGCAACTCGGCCAGGACAGCCACTTCGCGCGCCTGCGCCTGCTCGATCCGAACCGCTTCCACGACCTCGAAGCGTTCCGCCGGGAGAGCGAGCAATACCGCCCGGTCGCCGAAGCGGTGCAGGAACTGCTCGACCACGGCAATCTTTCGGCCGGCGCGCGCAAGGCCATCCACGGCTTCCTCGGCAGCGAGGGCGACGAGCTGCTGGCCAGCGTCGAGGGCGGCGATGAAGACGCCCGCTCGCGCCTGGTCCGCGAACTGCTCGACCGCCACGGCACCGGCCGCGTGCTGTTCCGCAACACCCGCGCCGCCGTGCAGGGCTTCCCCCAGCGCGAGCTGCACGCCTATCCGTTGCCGATGCCGAGCCAGTACCAGGAACTGCCGGCCGGCGAACACCCGGACCTGTATCCGGAAGTGAATTTCCAGCAACAGTGGGAAGACGGCGACGACAACAATCGCTGGTGGCGCTTCGACCCGCGCGTCGAGTGGCTGATCGATACCCTGAAGATGCTCAAGCAGTTCAAGGTCCTGGTCATCTGTGCCCACGCCGAGACGGCCCTCGACCTGGAAGACGCCCTGCGCCTGCGTTCGGGCATCTCCGCCACGGTGTTCCACGAAGGCATGAGCATTCTCGAGCGCGACCGCGCCGCCGCCTACTTCGCCGACGAAGAGTTCGGCGCCCAGGTGCTGATCTGCTCGGAAATCGGCAGCGAAGGCCGCAACTTCCAGTTCGCCCACCATCTGGTGCTGTTCGACCTGCCGGCCCACCCGGACCTGCTCGAGCAGCGCATCGGCCGCCTCGACCGAATCGGCCAGCGACACACCATCCAGTTGCACGTACCGCACCTGGAGAACAGCGCCCAGCAGCGCCTGTTCCAGTGGTACCACCAGGCGCTGAACGCCTTCCTCAATACCTGCCCCACCGGCAACGCCCTGCAACACGAGTTCGGCCCGCGCCTGCTGCCGCTGCTCGACGGCGGCGAGGACAAGGCCTGGGACGCGCTGCTCGCCGAAGGCCGCGCCCGTCGCGAAGCCCTCGAAGCGGAGCTGCACAGCGGTCGCGACCGCCTGCTGGAGCTGAACTCCGGCGGCGCCGGCGAAGGCGAGGCGCTGGTGGAGGCCATCGAGGAGCAGGACGACGACTTCGCCCTGCCGATCTACATGGAGCGCCTGTTCGACGCCTACGGCATCCACAGCGAAGACCATTCGGAAAATGCCCTGATCCTCAAGCCAAGCGAGAAGATGCTCGACGCCGGCTTCCCCCTCGGCGACGACGAAGGCGTGACCATCACCTACGACCGTGCCCAGGCGCTGGCCCGCGAGGACATGCAGTTCCTCACCTGGGAACATCCGATGGTTCAGGGCGGCATGGACCTGGTGCTGTCCGGCTCGATGGGCAACACCTCGGTGGCGCTGATCAAGAACAAGGCGCTGAAGCCTGGCACCGTGCTGCTCGAACTCCTGTTCGTCAGCGAGGCCGTGGCACCGCGCGCCCTCCAGCTCGGCCGCTGGCTGCCGCCGCAGGCCCTGCGCTGCCTGCTCGACGCCAACGGCAACGACCTGGCCGGCCGGGTGTCCCTGGAAACCCTCAACGACCAGCTGGAAAGCGTGCCACGGGTCAGCGCCAACAAGTTCGTCCAGGCCCAGCGCGACGTGCTGGCCAAGCAGTTCGACGTGGCCGAGGGCAAGATCGTCCCGCGCCACGAGGAACGCGTGGCCAGGGCCAAGCAGCAGTTCGCCGCCGCCATGGACGAGGAACTGGCGCGCCTGACCGCGCTCAAGGCGGTCAACCCGAGCGTCCGCGACAGCGAGCTGGACAGCCTGCGCACCCAGCGCGAGGAAGGCCTGGCCCTGCTCGACAAGGCCTCCCTGCGCCTCGAGGCGATCCGCATCCTGGTCGCCGGCTGACGTCCGGCAACGGCTGCGCGAAACGAGAAGCCATGGGCCTCCCCCATGGCTTCTTTCATTTCATTTCCAGCGAAGGCCGCAACGGCGGATGGCCGCGAGCCGGGCGTCGCAGCGGAATCGCGACGGTCGCCCTGCGACTTATTGACCTCCGGCAAAGGTCCGCCGCCCGCGAGGGTCTACAGTGTCCTTGAAGTTTCAAGAACGCCCGGCGGGCGGACACTCACTCTGGAGGGACACCTTATGTACGATCGCATTCTGGTAGCCGTGGACGGCAGCCCGGTCTCCGACCGCGCCCTGGAAGAGGCCATCAAGCTGGCCGGCCTCAGCGGCGGCAAGCTGCGCGTCATCACCATCGTCGACAGCCCGCTGCGCCACCTTCCCGACTACGCGGTGTACTACAACCCCGAGCCGCTGCGCGAAGCCGCGCTGAAAGCCGCCGATGACGTCCTGGCCAAGGCCCGCGAGAAGGTCGAGGCGAGCAACGTCGAAGGCGCCACCTTCGATCGCGTCTGCCAGGAGCGCGCCAGCGAGGAAATCGCCGAGCGCATCGAACTCGAGGCCCAGGCCAGCGATGCCGACGTGGTGGTCATGGGCACCCATGGTCGTCGCGGCATGCGCCGCCTGATGCTCGGCAGCGTGGCGGAAGGCCTGATCCGCGTGGCTTCGCGTCCGGTCCTGCTGGTCCGCGACAAATAAGGCGAAAGCCGACGAAAAAGGCCGTGGGGGGGAATCCTCCACGGCCTTTTTTCTTTCAGCCCCCGTCGCTCACTGGGCTGCCCTGGGCGCGCGGCAACTGGCGAAGATGTCCAGCGCCGGCTGGTACAGCGAAGTCTGTACGTCCAGCAGGCCGAGCACCGAGTGGAACAGGTTGTCGTGGCTCAGGTCCTTGTCGTCGCGCTTGCCGTCCAGGCAACTGCGCTGGATGCCCCAGTTGCCCAGCGCCTGCGGGGCGAACCACATGACCATCGGCACGTGGATCTGCGCCTGGGGCGCGATCGAATAAGGCGCCGCGTGCAGGTAGACGCCATTCTCGCCCAGCGACTCGCCGTGGTCGGACACGTAGATCATCGCCGTATCGCGCTTGTCGGCATTCCGCTTGAGCAATTCGATCACCTTCGTCAGGAAGTGGTCGGTATAGAGGATGGTGTTGTCGTAGACGTTCACCAGCTCTTCCTTGCTGCAACTGCCGAGCTGGTTGGTCCGGCATACCGGCTGGAAGCGTTCCATCTCCTTCGGGTAGCGCTCGTAGTACTCGGGACCGTGGCTGCCATCGGAGTGCAGGACGATGATGGCGTCGTCCTGCAACCCGTCGATGTACTCCTGCAGGCCTACCAGCAGCGACTCGTCCAGGCAGTTCTTGCCGTCGCAGAACGGACTCGGCTGGTTCTTCGGGATGTCCCGGTTGGGCACCCGCAGGCAGGTGCCCTTGCAGTCGCTGTTGTTCTCCAGCCACAACACCTGCACGCCGGCACGCTGGAGAATGTCCAGCAGGCCTTCGTGGGTCTTGGCCTTCTTGTCGCTGTAGTCCTCGCGCGGGTACTGGGAGAACATGCAGGGCACCGAGACCGCGGTGGAAGTGCCGCAGGAACGGACCTGGGTGAAGTTGACGATGTCCTGCTTGCTCAGCTCCGGGTTGGTCTCGCGGGCGTAGCCGTTCAGCGAGAAATGGTCGGCACGGGCGGTCTCGCCGACCACGAACACCAGCAGCGATTTCTTCTGTCGCTGCAGCGCAGCCGGCGCCTGGCGGGCGTCCAGGCCGATCGGCTCGACCACCAGGTGCTCCTTGATCACCAGGCGCTGCTTGGCGTACTTGCCCACCGCGTAGATGTAGTTGGTCGGGTTGATGAAGTGGGTCAGCTTGTCTTCCTCGCGGAAGATCGGCGCGTAGGTGGAATAGAAGCTGCCTACCATTACCGCGACGATCAGCAGGCAGCCGAGCAGCGTCAGGATCTTGTTCAGCAGGCCGCGGAAGAACGGCCGGTAGCGTACCGGCCAGAGCCAGATCAGCAGCGAAGGCAGGACACCGAGCAACAGCAGGTAGCCGAGCAGGGTTGGGTTGACCAGGTCGCCGGCCTCGGTGGCGTTGGTCTCGAAGACGTTCTGCACCATCACCGTGTCGATGCTGATGCCGTAGCTACCCATGAAGTAGGTCGCGCCGGCCGAGCACAGGGCGACCAGGGTCAAGGCCGGCTTGAGCAGCGGGCGGAAGGAAACCAGGGTCAGCAGGAGCGTGAAGGCGGCCCACAGGAACGCCGCGAACGAAGCGAAGAACGCGAAGCCCTTCAAGCCTTGCAGCGGCACCAGGCCATGCAGGGCCTTCCAGGTCGCCGCGTTGTAGAACACCACCAGAACCAGCGCGAACAGCATCACCAGCCGGGTCGAACCGATAGCCGGCAAGAAACGCTTGATACCCCCACCCATTGAAGCAACTCCTGAAACGTAACGGACCGCCGCCACCCCCGTGGCGGGGCGCCCGAACTCTATCGGGCGCCTGGTCAAAATTTCGTGAAGCCTCGCGAGCCCTCGCGGGCGCAGCGATCATGCCCGTGGCGATGGAGCCGGAACAAGCTCAGCTATGCCTTTTCTCCCTGGGAAGATGCCGAAACCGGCCGTATGTCGGCGGCCAGCGACTTCCTTCCATGCCGACCTTGCAGGTGGCTCCCGCTATCTATACTGGAAGCACAATGCCACCCCCATCCCCAGCCCGCGCCCGCGCCGTCCGCGGGTTTTCCGTGTCCAGGGAGACACCGCTATGGATTGGCAAGGCCTGCGCTTCCTCGGAGAGTCTCCCGTCGACGGCTACGTGCTGCAGAACTGCACCTATTCTCCGTCGCTGGTGGCGCTCGCCTTCCTCGTCGCCTGCCTCGCCGGGTACACGGCGCTGGACATGGTCGAGCGGGTCGGCAACAGCCTGAGCCACCCGCGCCGCTGGCAATGGGTCGGGGCGTTCTGCCTGGGCAGCGGCATCTGGGCCACGCATTTCGTCGCCATGCTCGCGTTCCACGCGCCGATCGCCCTGCGCTACGACCTGCCGATCACCGGCCTGTCGCTGCTGATCGCCGTCGCCGCCTCGTACCTGGCGATGTACATGACCGCCCGCCCGCGCTTCGGCCTACTGCCCTGCCTGCTCGCCGCCTGCTGCATCGGCCTGGGCATCGCCGCCATGCACTACACCGGGATGGCGGCGATGCGCTCGGTGGCCACCCAGTACTACCAGCCATCGCTGTTCGCCCTTTCGGTACTGATCGCCATCGGCGCCGCCTTCACCGCCCTCGCCGCGGTCCCCTACCTGCGCGGCCGGCGCAGCGCGCGCTACCGCTACATGAAACTGATCGCCAGCCTGCTGCTGGCCGGCGCCATCGCCGCCATGCATTTCACCGGGATGGCCGCGCTGGTGCTCAGCGTACCCGCCGGCACGCCGCTGGAACTGCAAGCCAGCGCCGACTCGCTGCGCCTGGGCTGGCTCACCGGAGTGCTCGCCAGCGCCATCGCCGCCTGCGGCATCTGGGCCGCATGGTCGGAGAAACAACGGGAGCGCCGGCTCAGCGAAAACAGCCGGGTCAACGCCCTGCTCAACCAGCTCGACCACGCCCACGCCTCGCTGCGCCAGATGGCTCGCTACGACAGCCTGACCGGCCTGCAGAACCGCACGGCATTCAACGAAGTGTTCGTCCAGCACCTGGAGAACTGTCGCCTGAGAGGCAAGGGCCTGGCGGTGATGTTCCTCGACCTCGATCACTTCAAGCGGATCAACGATTCCCTCGGCCACGACTCCGGCGACGAGCTGCTGAAGATCGTCTCCGAACGCATCCGCAGCGTGTTGCGCGATAGCGACGTGGTGGCGCGCTTCGCCGGCGACGAGTTCTGCGTGCTCGCCGACCTCACCCAGGACCACGAGGCGCACATCCTCTCGCAACGCCTGATGCAGAAGATGAAGGAACCCATCGCCCTGGACGGGCGCACCCTGGTGATGACCGCCAGCGTCGGCGTCAGCCTCTACCCGAACGACGGCGAGCAGTGCGAGGAGTTGCTGAAGAACGCCGGCCTGGCCCTGCACCAGTCCAAGGCCTGCGGGCGCAACAACGCGCAGTTCTTCAGCCGGCAACTGCTGGTGCGGGCGACCCAGGAACTGCAGATGGAGGAGGAACTGCGCCAGGCCCTGCGCGACGACCAACTGGAGCTGCACTACCAGCCGATCCTCGCCCTCGCCGACGGCGAGGTACACCAGTTGGAGGCATTGGTGCGCTGGCGCCATCCGACCCAGGGCCTGCTCGGTCCGGACCGCTTCATCGGCCTGGCCGAAGCCAACGGCATGATCGACCAGCTCGACGACTGGGTGCTGCGACGCGCCTGCCGCGACCTGCGCAGCCTGCACCTGGCCGGCCACGAACGGCTACGGGTGGCGGTCAACTGCTGCGCCAGCAATCTCGGCCGGGCCAGCCTGGTCGACGAAGTCCGTCATGCGCTGGAGCAGGCCGGGCTGGCGGCGCGCTTCCTCGAACTGGAGGTGACCGAGGACGCGCTGATGTACAACATCGACCAGACCATCCCGCTGCTCGAACGCCTCCGCGAGCTGGGCGTCAGCCTGTCGATCGACGACTTCGGCACCGGCTATTCGTCGCTCGCCTACCTGCGCCGCCTGCCGCTGGACGCGCTGAAGGTGGATCGCTCGTTCATCATGGACATCCCCGCCTCGCAGCGGGACATGGAAATCGCCCAAGCGATCATCGCGATGGCCCAGAAGCTCCATCTGAAAGTCGTCGCCGAGGGCGTGGAGACCCCGCAGCAACTGGCGTTCCTGCGGGAGAACCATTGCGAGCTGGTGCAGGGCTACCTGTTCAGCCGGCCGCTGCCGCTGGCGGCCCTGGAAGAGTTCCTCCGCGCCTACCGCTTCGACGCCGCGCCGCCGCTGCGCAGCCTGAACCAGGCCTGAGGTTCACTCGACGGCGGTCCGGTATTGCTCCACCAGGGTCGCCGGATCGCGTTCGAGATAGCCCTGGCTGCCGTGCAGACGCATCAACTGCGCGGCCAACCCGCTCATCGGGGTGGCCGCGCCTTGCTCGCGGGACAGCTTCACCGCGGTATCGAGATCCTTGAGCAGGGTCCGTACGTGCCACTTGACCGGCTCGTAACGGCTCTCGGCCATTTGCGGGGCGAGGATCTGCAACGGCTTCGAGTCGGCGAAGCCGCCCGCCAGCGCCGGAGCGACCAGGCTGGCGTCGACCCCGGCCCGCTCCGCCAGCGCCACCACTTCGGCGATCACCAGGGCGTTGCAGGCAACGATCATCTGGTTGCAGACCTTGGTCACCTGCCCGGCGCCCACCTCGCCCATGCGCGTCAGGCGCTGGCCGAGCCGGGAGAGGACCGGCCGCAGGCGCTCGATATCCGCTGCGCGTCCGCCGGCCATGATCGCCAGGCTGCCGCTTTCCGCGCCCGGCGTGCCGCCGGAGACTGGCGCGTCGACCCAGCGCGCGCCGCAGCGCGCCTCCAGCTCGGCGGCCATCTCGCGGGTGGCGGCCGGCTCGGCGCTGGAGAAATCCACCAGCAACTGCCCGGGCCTGGCGTTCTCGACGATGCCGCCGGCGCCGAACACCACTTCGCGCACCGCCGCGGTATCGGCCAGGCAAAGCATCAGGATTTCCGCGTCGGCGGCCAGTTGGGCCGGGACCTCGACGGCTTTCGCGCCTTCGGCCGCGAGCAACTCGCGTTTGCCCGGCGAACGGTTCCACACCGCCAGCGGATAGCCGGCGGCCAGCAGCCGGCGGCACATGGGCACGCCCATCAGGCCGAGACCGGCGAAGGCAAGGGAAGGCAGGGAAGCGGACATGGCGGACTCCAATACGCAACGAATGGGCACGGGGAGCGCCATATTACCCGCGAGGCGCCGGCGAGCAACGCCGCGACGGCTGCCCAAGCGGGCCGCGCACCACTATACTCCCCGGGTTTTTTCCGCCATTGAACCGGAGAACTCTCCCATGTTGAAACGCTCCCTGGCGCTCGCCGCCGGCATCGCCCTGTCCCTGTCCGCCGCGCTCGCCCACGCCGAAGCCCTGAAAGAACTCAAGGTCTCGGCGATCCCCGACGAAGCGCCCACCGAACTGCTGCGCAAATTCAAGCCGCTCGGCGCCTATCTGGAGAAGCAACTCGGCATGCCGGTGAAGTTCGTCCCGGTGGCCGACTACGCCGGGGTGGTCGAGGCGCTGGCCGCCGACCGCCTGGACATGGCCTGGCTGGGTGGCTTCACCTTCGTCCAGGCGCGGCTGAAGACCGGCAACGCCATCCCCTTGGTGCAGCGCGAGCAGGACCAGCAGTTCACCAGCAAATTCATCACGGCCGATCCCCAGGTGAAATCCCTGCAGGACCTGAAGGGCAAGACCTTCGCCTTCGGCTCGGTCTCCTCCACCTCGGGCAGCCTGATGCCGCGCTACTTCATGCAGAAGGACGGCATCGTCCCCGAGCAGTTCTTCTCCCGCGTCGCCTACTCCGGCGCCCACGACGCCACCGCGGCCTGGGTCCAGGCCGGCAAGGTCGATGCCGGCGTGCTGAACGCCTCGGTCTGGCAGAAGCTGGTGGACAGCGGCAAGGTCGATACCGCCAAGGTCAAGGTCTTCGCCACCACGCCGACCTACTACGACTACAACTGGACCGTGCGCGGCAACCTCGACCCGGCCCTGGCCGAGAAGATCAAGCAGGCCTTCCTCGCCCTCGACCCGGCGAAACCGGCCGACAAGGAGATCCTCGACCTGCAGGCCGCCAGCCGCTTCATCGAGACCAATCCGGACAACTACAAGGGCATCGAGGAGTCCGCACGCGCCGCCGGCCTGCTGAAGTGAGCCTGAGCCTCGACGGCGTGGACCTGGTCCACGCCGACGGCCAACGCGCCCTCGCCGACATCCGCCTGCGCCTGGCCGCCGGCGAACGGGTGGCCCTGATCGGACCTTCCGGCGCCGGCAAGACCAGCCTGCTGCGGGTGCTCGCCAGCCAATGGCGGCCCAGCGCCGGCCGTGTCGAACTGCTCGGCGAGGAGCCCTGGGCGCTATCCGCCGCCGCCCGCCAACGCCTGCGCGCGCGCATCGGCCTGGTCCACCAGGCGCCGCCGCTGCCGCCACGGCAGCGGGTGGTCAGCGCGGTACTGGCCGGACGCCTCGGCCAGTGGCCGCTGTGGAAGAGCCTGGCCAGCCTGGTCTATCCGCTGGACCGCGCCGGCGCCCACGACGCGCTGCAACGCCTGGATCTCGGCGACAAGCTGTTCCAGCGCTGCGACCAGCTTTCCGGCGGCCAGTTGCAGCGGGTCGGCATCGCCCGGGTGCTCTACCAGCGCGCCGAGCTGATCCTCGCCGACGAACCGGTCTCGGCCATGGACCCGGTGCTCGCCGGCCATACCCTGGCCCTGCTCAACCGCGAGGCCGCCGCGCGCGGCAGCACCCTGCTGGCCAGCCTGCACGCGGTGGACCTGGCGTTGCAACACTTCCCCCGGGTGATCGGCCTGCGCGCCGGACGCATCGCCTTCGACCTGCCCGCCGGCGAAGTCGACCGCGCCGCGCTGGACGCCCTCTACGCCAACGAACAACTGCAAGCCGAGCGCGCCAGCCCGGCCAGCGAACCCGCCGTGGTGCACATCCCACGATGCTGAACGCCGCTTCTCCACCGCGCGATCCCGCCGCCCTGCCGCGCCTGCTGCTGACCCTGGCCGCGTTACTGCTGCTCTGGCCGGGGCTGCGCCTCAGCGAACTGGATATCCCCGCCCTGTTCAGCGGCGACAACGCGCGCACCATGGGCGGTTTCCTCGCCGGCTTCTGGCCGCTGGCGCACGATCCCGAGTTCCTCGCCCTGCTCGGCCGCGCGACCCTGGAAACCCTCGCCATCGCCACCGCCGGCATGGCCCTGGCCTGGCTCCTGGCGTTTCCCGCCGCACTGCTGGCGACCCGCGCCCTGTCGCTCTCGGCACTGCCGCGCGGCGGCCTGCCGGCCTGGTGGGCACGGGCACTGCGCTGGCCGGTGCGTGGCCTGCTGATCCTCCTGCGTAGCGTGCCGGAAATCGTCTGGGCGCTGCTGTTCGTCCGCGCCGTGGGCCTGGGGCCCACCGCCGGGGTGCTGGCCATCGCCATCACCTATGCCGGCATGCTCGGCAAGGTCTACGCGGAAATCTTCGAGTCGGTGGATCCGCGCCCCACCCGCGCCCTGCTGCTGGGCGGCGGATCGCGGCTGGCGGCGTTCGCCTACGGGGTGCTGCCGAACGCCGCCGGGGAAATGATTTCCTACACCGTCTATCGCTGGGAGTGCGCGATCCGCGCTTCGGTGGTGATGGGCTTCGTCGGCGCCGGCGGCCTCGGCCAGCAGATCGACCTGTCGCTGCGGATGTTCGCCGGCGGCGAGGTTGCCAGCATCCTGCTGACCTTCCTCCTGCTGGTCCTCCTCGCCGACCTGCTGAGCCGCTTCCTGCGCGGGAGGCTGGCATGAGCCGGACCTGGCGCCTGCTGCTCTGGCCGCTGCTGGTGGTGGCCGCGGTGGGCGCCTCGTTCGCCTACCTGGACATGGCCACCGCAGGTCTTTTCAGCGGCAAGGGACTGGGCCAGATGGCCGCCTACGCCAGCGAGTTCTTCCCGCCCGACCTGTCCGCCCCGCACCTGCGGGCGATTGGCCGCGGGCTGCTGGAAACCCTGGCCATGTCGGCCATCGGCACCCTGCTGGCGGCGCTGCTCGGCCTGCTCTTCGCGCTGCCGGCGGCAGGTCGCTTCGGCGTGCCGGCGCAGAGCCTGGCGCGACTCCTGCTCAATGCGCTGCGCGCGGTGCCGGAGCTGGTCTGGGGTGCGCTGATGGTGCTGGCGGCCGGGCTCGGGCCGAACGCCGGGACCCTCGCCCTAGCCCTGCACACCGGCGGCGTGCTCGGCCGGCTGTTCGCCGAAGCCCTGGAGAACACCCCGGCGCAGCCCGCCGAGGCCTTGCGCCTGGCCGGCAGCGGACGCCTCGCGGCATTCGCCTATGGCACCCTGCCGGGGGTCTGGCCGCAACTGGTGGCCTATACCCTGTACCGCTGGGAGAACAATATCCGCATGGCCAGCGTGCTCGGCTTCGTCGGTGCCGGCGGGCTCGGGCAGATGCTCTATTTCAGCCTGAGCCTGTTCCAGCAGGCCCAGGCCGCCACGGTGATCCTGGCCATGCTGGTCCTGGTGCTCGGGGTCGACAGCCTGAGCGCCTGGGCGCGGCAGCGCTGGGTCAGTCAATAACCTCCCTTAGGAAATTTCCGAATCCCGTCGAAGATCGGCCATCATCGACGGTCAGAGACATCGGGGAGGCGGCTTGCGCCTCCGCTCATCCAGGGAGAGGAAAATCATGCGTACACCACTGCTATCCGCGCTGCTGCTGGGCCTGCTGGCCCTCGGCGGCTGCAGCCTGCCCCAACAGCAGGCCGGCGCGCCGACCGAGCAGCGGCTCGGCACCCAATGGGGCGAAGGCGTCGCCTCGCCGGTCACCTCGGTGGCCCTACGACGTCTATCGGAGCAACCGGTCGATCGCCGCCAGGTGTTCTACAGCGCGAGCCGCTTCGATGGACGTGCCATCAAGGAACTGCCCCTGGCCAAGGGCCGGGTCGGCTTCGCCGTACTCGACGAGGATGGCGGCAAGTTCGACCTGGTGCAGCACCGCAGCACCCTGCAGCTCCAGGGTCGTGAAGGCCAGCGCTACCGACTGTGGCTGAACAACCTCGGCAGCGCGACCTACGAGGTGGTCGCCACGGTAGACGGCCTGGACGTGCTCAACGGCCAGCCGGGCAGCCTGAAGAACCGCGGCTATGTGCTGGAACCGGGCGAGAACCTGGTGATCGAGGGCTTCCGCAAGAGCGAACGGGAAGTCGCGGCATTCCGCTTCGCCAGTCCCGACGATGCCTACGCCAGCAACAGCGCGGCCGGCGACAGCCGCAACCTCGGCGTGATCGGCGTGGCCCTGTTCGAGCTGGACGCTCCGGCCAGCGGTCGCGAGGCGCCGGCCGACGGACCGCAGGCATTTCCCGCCGACGCCCGGAACGGCGGCGGCTACGCGCCGCCGCCGCGCTATCGCGACTGAGGCATCTTCACGAAAACTGCGCGGCGGCGTTCCTTCATAAGCAATCCATCTCACAGGAGCCGCCGATGAACCGCTTTTCACTGCCCCGCCCCGACGCACGCCAGTGCGTCGCCGGCCTGGGTTTCTCCGCCCTTCTGCTGCTGGCCTCCTCGGCCAACGCCGCCGCCTGCCGCGACATCACCAGCGTGCAGCAAAGCGCCGACGCCACGCGCAATACCTCGATGGGCGGCCACGTGACCCAGCACATCTACGGGATGACGCCGCCGTCCGGCTCGTCGCAGAAAGACAAGACCCTGTTCAAGTCGAGAGGCAACTACGACGCGGCCTGGCGCCAGTACGGATACATCGACAATCCGGTGGCCTGCAGCGGCAACAGCAAGTTCCAGGTGGTTTCCCTGGAGAAGCTGCACATGGGCAAGATCGATGCCTACTCCTGCAAGCAGGCCGACGGCCAGGGCGTCTGCACGCGCTGGGATACGTACATGGCCAAGGAGATTTCGTACGGTTTCGTCCTGAAAGACGGCAAGTGGATCCTCAATACCCTCTACCCGGTTCCCCTCGACTAGGGCGCAGGCCGTCCGCGCCGGCCGCCCCATTGCAGGGAGCCGGCGCGACCGTCCGGGTCAGAAGGTCAGCGTGCCCAGGCCCATGCCCGGGTCGCTGAAGCCGGAGCGACCATCTTCCATGCGACCGCTGAAACGCCGCAGGAAGCTGTCCGCCCCCTGCGCGCTGACGCTGAAGTCGTACCAGTTGCCGCTGCTGCGCAGCGAATAGCGGACTTCCCGACGCTGTCCCGGCGGCACGTTGACGGTACGCCGCTCGCCCTGGCGATAGACGTTGTCCTTGACCGTCAGCTTGACCGGATGGCGGCCACGGTTGATCAGTTGCACGCGCAGGTTGCCGAACAGCGGCTCGTAGTCGATCCGCACTTCCGGCAGCGGCGCCTTGCGCTCCGCCAGATCGCGCCGCAGGTTGCCGCGAAAGACCCGGAGGAAACCGTTCGGACCGTGCACTTCCAGGTGGTAGTCGCCGCTGGCGTCGCCCTGGAAGCTGTCGTGCAGGCGCTTGCGCGCGCCAACGGTGTAGCGTTTCGGCGGGTTCTCGCTGTCGAGCAGGTCGAACACCTGGAACACCGCGCCGGCCTTGCCGGTGTTGGCGAAGGTCAGGCTCAGCGCGTCTCCGCCGCTGCGGTAGCGCGCATGCACGCCCAGCTCGTAGGGCAAGGCGCGGGCCGGACGGATGCCCATTTCCTGCTTGGGCATGGCGGCCACCGCCGGCGGCTTCGGCTTCGGCAGCTTGATCTGGCTGGCGACGATGGCGTCGGCCTGGCTGGTGTCGGGCAGTTCGGGGAACGGCTCGTTGTTCGGGTTGGCGAAGTTGAACGCCGAGGTCAGGTCGCCGCAGACGGCACGACGCCAGGGACTGATATTCGGCTCCATGACCCCGAAGCGCTGCTCCAGGAAGCGGATCACCGAGGTGTGGTCGAACACCTGGGAGTTGACCCAGCCGCCCTTGCTCCACGGCGAGATCACGTACATCGGCACCCGCGGGCCGAGGCCGTAGGGCTGGTTGCGATAACGGATATCGCCCTTGGTGTGCCATTCGAGGGTGGCGTCGGCGGTGGTCTTGCCGCGCAGCGTGCCGTCCTTGTTCAGGCTCGGCGCGGCCGGCGGGGCGATGTGGTCGAAGAAGCCGTCGTTCTCGTCGAACATCACCAGCAGCGCGGTCTTGCTCCAGACCTCCGGGTTGGCGGTCAGCGCGTCGAGTACCCAGGAAGTGTACTCGGCCCCCCAGATCGGGCTGGACGGGCCGGGGTGTTCGGAGTACTTGGCCGGGGCGACGATCCAGGACACCTGCGGCAGGCTGTTGGCCAGCACGTCGCGCTTCAGCGCATCGAGCTTCCAGGTGCTCAGGCCGTTGACGATCAGCGGCGAGTCAGGCGCCGCGGCGCGGTACTGGCGGAAGCCGATCAGCGGGTTGTCGGAGAAGTTGTCGGCCATGTCCTGGTAGACCCGCCAGGTGATGCCGGCGGCCTGCAGGCGCTCGGGATAGGTGGTCCAGGTGTAGCCCTGCTCCACCGGGCCGTTGCTGTCGTGGTCGTTGGTGGTTACCGGGCCGCCATGCTGGCCGAGCGGGTCGTTGGTGCCGGTCCAGAGGAACAGCCGGTTGGGGTTGGTGCCGCCCTGAAACGAGCAGTGATAGGCGTCGCAGATGGTAAAGGCGTTGGCCATCGCGAACTGGAAGGCGATGTCCTGCTCCTTGTAGTAGCCCAGGGAACGCTCGGTCTTGGCCGGCAGCCACTTGTCCATGCGCCCTTCGTTCCAGGCCTGCTGGGCGTCCGGCCAGGTGTGCGGGGTACCGTCGACGCGCTGGGCGCTGGTGGTGCTGGTGTCGAAGTGGTAGGGCAGGATCTCGCCCTTGCTGCCCTTCTGGTGCCAGACCCGCTGGCCATCGGGCAGCGGGATCGCCATGCGGTCGCCGAAGCCGCGGACGCCCTTGAGGGTGCCGAAATAGTGGTCGAAGGAGCGGTTCTCCTGCATCAGGATCACCACGTGCTCGACGTCCTTGAGGTTGCCATGCCGGCGGTGCGCGGGAATCGCCAGGGCCGCCTGGATGCTCGACGGCAGCATGCTGGTGGCGACGGTGGCGCCGACCGTACCGGCGGCCAGGCGGATGAAGCTTCTTCTGCTTTTCGAAATCATCGGGGGGACTCACCAGGTCAGGGTGTGGCACAGGGCTGCCGAGCGCATCCATGACGCCCGCAGGCTCACTCGGCAGCAAGCTGTTCGAACCCCGACGACGCTAGTGAGGGAAAAAGACGCTTTGGTTTCAACACGCTTTGCAACAACTATTCATGCCAACTTCATCACAATTTCAGATCAAGATTTTGGTCTAGGCCAGATTCCACTTGACAGCCTTTGCCGGCACTCTCCTCACGCTCTTCCCCGCCATTGCAGGAGCAATACCCCCGCCACCACCAGCGCCAGGCCGAGATAGCCCTCCCAGGACAAACGGCGCACCGGGAAACCGGCCCAGCCGAACTGGTCGCAGAGCGCCGAGACCAGCATCTGCCCAGCCACCACGCACGCGATGAAAGTGGCGGCGCCCAGGCGCGGCGCGACCAGGATCGCCACCGTCAGGTAGGCCGCGCCGAACAGCCCGCCGAGCCAGCTCCACCAGGGCGCGCCGCCGAGGCTGGCGGTAGCCGGCAGCGGCACCCGCACCAGCAGCAGGCCCAGGCTGACCACCCCGAGGCTGACGCCCAGCGAAGTCAGGCTGGCGCTCAGCGGATGGCCGAGCAGGCGCCCGAGCAAGGCGTTGCTGCCGGCCTGCAGCACCACCATGCCGCCCACCGAAACTGCCATCAGTACCATCAGATAATTGGGCATGCTGATTCTCCTCCTCCGGCCATTGCCTCTGGAGCGGAGTTTTTGCTATCCACTTCGCGAATGGAAATCGATAGTTGGTACATCCTCCATGCAGCAGATTCATGACCTACGCCGTATCGACCTCAACCTGCTGGTGGTGCTCGACGCGCTCCTCAGCGAGCGCCACGTGTCCCGCGCGGCGCAGCGCCTGGCCATGTCGCAGCCGGCGGTCAGCCACGCCCTCGGGCGTCTCCGCGAACTGTTCGGCGATCCGCTGCTGGTGCGGGTGAAAAGCCGCATGCAGTTGACCAGCCTGGCGCTGGAGCTGGCGCCGAAGCTCCAGGCCAGCCTCGACCAGGTGCGCGGGGTGATCGGCGGGCCGGCCTTCGAGCCGGTGCGCAGCCGGCGCCACTTCCGCCTGGGCATGTCCGACTACGGCGCCTGAGTGGTGCTGCCGGCGCTGCTGCGCCAGCAACAGGCGCTGGCGCCCGGGGTGAGCTTCGGGATAGTCCAGGAACCGCGCCTGGAAACCGCCCGGCAGGTCGCCGAAGGACAACTGGACTGCGCGCTGGGGGTATTCCCCCTGCTTCCGGAGGGCGTGCGCGCCAGGCGCCTGTTCGAGGAGCGTTTCGTCTGCGTCTGTCGGCGCAGCCTGTTCGACCGCCCCGACGGCCTGTCCCTCGACCGCTACCTGGCGGCCCGCCACGTGCGCGTCTCGCTACAGGACAACCCGGCCGAGGAAGTCGACAGCGCCCTGGAAAAACGCGGCCTGCGCCGGCAGGTAGCGCTGACCCTGCCGCACTTCACCGTGGCCCCGGCGCTGCTGGCCGGCACCGACCTGGTACTGACCATCGCCGAGCGCATCCTCGAACGCCTGCGGCTACCCGAGGAACTGGCGGTCTGCGAGCCGCCGCTGGCGATCCCGCGCTTCGACTACGTGCAGATCTGGCGCGGCGACGCCGAGCGCGAAGCGGCCGGCGCCTGGCTGCGGGAACAGATCCAGACGGCGGCGCGGAAGATCTGAAGAAGAGTCAGGAAGGCTTTTCCAGCTTGCGCAGCATCTCGCCGACACGCTCGCCGAGCATTTCGTTGGCCGACAGCTTGAGGCCGCGCGCCAGTTCCACCTGGACCACGTGTTCCGCCAGCGGGCGCAGGCGCAGGAACACCTTGGCCAGCTCCTGCAGGTCCGGCGCCCCGGGCAGCAGGTCGGTGCCGCGGCCGTCCACCAGGTGGGTGACGATCAGGCGGACGATCCCCGCCGCCAGGTGCTCGGTGTCGCTACGCAACTCGCCGAGGTGATCGAGCAACGCCTCCAGCGGGATGCCGCTGCGGTACAGCTCCAGCCCGGCCTGGAACAGCCGCGGACTGGGGATCTTCATGCACTCGCCGTCGAACAGCAGCAGGCCCAGCGCCTGGGCCTTGTCGATCACCCGGTCGTTCAGTTCGTCGCCGAAGATCGCCCGGAGTTCGTCGAAGCCGATGCTGCCGGGCGTCTCCAGGTTCCACTCGCCGATGATCGCCTGGTCCAGGCCGAGCACGTGGTCGAGGTCGCGGCCCTGTTCCCAGGCCTCCAGCAATTCCTTGATGTTGGCGCTGGAATAGCCGCGTTCGAGCAACTGGTTGATCAGCCGCAGGCGCTTGAGATGGCTGTCGAAATACACGCCGACCCGGCCGCGCCGCTCCGGCGGCGGCAGCAGGCCGCGGTCCTGGTAGGCACGCACGTTGCGCACGCTGCTGCCGGCCGCGCGCGCCAGTTCGTCGACACTGTATTCGCGGGCATCCTCGGCGGACGGCTGCTCGCCACGTTGCAGCAGGCGCTGCAGGAGGGTCAGGGGTGTGCTCATGGAGGCGGATCATAACGAGGCCCGCCGAACGGCCACAACCTCCGGGGGTGCAACGCTCTTTGCCGGCGTCGGGATGCGCGGGCGCCAACCAAAGACTGGACTCGTCGGTCAGCCGCTCCTCCGGCACCGCCGCCACAACCCGGGGGAAACGTCCCGAGCCTTCTGCCCCGGGCCTTCCGGCGCCGGTAGCAAGTGCCGTAACACCGGCGTGAAGAGACTTCCCAGGGCTGGCGCAACGCCTGCTTATGGGCCAGCATCAACCATGCCATCGATCAATGTCACAATAACGACAAGCCAGCCTGGAGAGAGCCATGTCCCAAGGCGCCTGGGTACCCACTCCCGACGATCTCGATCACTTCCGCCAGGTCCAGCGACTGGCCTATACCTGCTGCGAAACCATCCACGGCGAACTGCGCCCCGGCATCAGCGAGAGGGAAGCCGCGGCGCTGATGAAGACCTGGCTGCAGGATCACGGCGTCGACGACTGGTTCCACCAGCCCTTCGCCTGGTTCGGCAGCCGCACCTCGTTCAAGGGCTTCGACGGCCTGCGTCATCTCGGTGGCTTCAACCTGGCCTTCTACCCCGGCAAGCAGCGCCTGGAGGAAGGCATGCCGTTCATCCTCGACTGCGCGCCGACCCTCGGCGCCTATACCGCCGATGTCGGCTACTCCGGCGCGCTCGGCCACAACCTGTTGCAGGAGCGGCTGATGGACGACCTGCTGATACACCGACGCACCATCCTCGACCTGGTCCGCGAACGGCGCCCCCTGGCCGAAGTCAGCCAGGCGGTCGACCGGCTCTGCGTGATCCAGGGCACCCTGCCACGGCACAAGGCCTATCCCTTCGAAGTGCTCGCCCATCGCGTGGAAAAGCTCGGCAACCGCCGCGGTCCCTCGGTGGCGCGCTTCGGCGTGCGCAACCTGTACACCCTGACGCGCAACGCGCTGGTCACCGGCAAGCGCGAAGGCTGGTCGCCGCTGTGGTCCAGCGGCAAGCGCTCCGAGCACCCGCCGACGCCCGGTCTCTGGGCGGTGGAGCCGCACCTGGGGCTACGCGGGGTGGGCGCCAAGTTCGAAGAACTGCTGGTGGTCACCGAAGACGACGCCTACTGGCTCGATGACGACCTGCCGCACGTCCGCCGCTGGCAGGCGCGCGGCCTGCTGCCGCAAGCACGGGAGGCCGCATGAACGCGCTCCTCGCCCTCCCCGACCTGCAGCCGGAACGGCTGTTCGTGCAGTCCGGCGACGTGCGCCTGGCGGTTCATTGCTGGGGCGCGCCGGACAACGACAAGCCGACGCTGCTGATGGTGCATGGCTACCCGGACAACCACGAGACCTGGCTGCCGCTGATCCGCCAACTGGCTGGGCGCTACCGCATCGTCGCCTACGACGTGCGTGGTGCCGGCGCTTCGGACAAGCCACGCTGGAGCCGCGACTACCACCTGCAACGGCTCAGCGAAGACCTGCAGGCGGTGATTCGCGCCACCAGCCCGGATCGCCCGGTGCACCTGCTGGCCCATGACTGGGGCTCGATCCAGACCTGGGAAAGCGTCACCGATCCGCAGTGCCGCCCGCTGATCGCGTCCTATACCTCGATCTCCGGGCCCTGCCTGGACCATGTCGGCTTCTGGATGCGCGAACACCTCAGGCAGCGCAGTCCGAAGGCCCTGAAAGCGCTATTCGGCCAGTTGCTCCACTCCTGGTACATCGCCTTCTTCCATACCCCCGTCGTACCCGAGCTGCTCTGGAGCGTCGGCCTGGCCCGGCTCTGGCCGCAGTTCCTGAAGCGCGCCGAAGGCGTCCGCCATCCACAGGTCAACCCGACCCAAGCCAGCGACGGCCGGCACGGGGTCAAGCTGTACCGCGGCAACTTCATCCGCAGCCTGTTCCGTCCGCGCAAGCGCCACACCGAAGTGCCGGTGCAACTGATCGTACCGACCCGCGACCGTTACGTCGGCGCCCAGCTGTTCCAGCACCTCAGCCTGTGGGCGCCACGCCTGTGGCGGCGCGAGGCGAGCGTCGGCCATTGGCAACTACTGGCAGAGCCGGAGCAACTGGCCGGCTGGCTTGGCGAGTTCATCGACGCCCAGGAAACCGGCGAGTCGCCGCCGGCCCTGCAACGCGCACAGGTCCGCCCCGACGCGCGCTCGATGAGCGGCAAGCTGGTGGTGGTCACCGGCGCCGGCGGCGGCATCGGCCGTTCGACCCTGCTCAGCTTCGCCGAGCGCGGCGCCAGCCTGCTCGCCGCCGATCTCGACCTGGAAGCCGCCGAACGCAGCGCCGAACTGGCCCGCGCCCTTGGCGCCACGGCCCATGCCTACCAGGTCGACGTCGGCGATACCCAGGCCATGGAGCGCTTCGCCGAGTGGGTCCGCGATACCCTCGGAGTCCCGGATGTGGTGGTCAGCAATGCCGGCATCGGCATGGCTGGGCCGATGCTCGACACCTCGCCTGCGGAATGGGAGCGCCTGCTGCGGGTCAACCTGTGGAGCGTGATCGATGGCTGCCGCCTGTTCGGCCGGCAGATGGTCGCGGCGAACAAGCCGGGGCACCTGGTCAATGTCGCCTCCGGCGTGGCCTTCGCGCCGTCGCGCAACTACCCCGCCTACGCCACCAGCAAGGCCGCGGTACTGATGCTCAGCGAATGCCTGCGGGCGGAACTGGCCGGACGTTCGATCGGAGTCACCGCGGTGTGCCCGGGCTTCGTCGATACCGGCATCGTCCAGGCCACCCGCTTCGTCGGCATGGACGCCGAACGCCAGGCGCGGCGCCAGGCGAAGATCCAGCGCTTCTACAAGCGACGCCGGCTCAGCCCGGACACCGTCGGGGAAAAGCTGGTGCGCGCCGTGGAGCGCAACAAGGCGGTGGTCTCGGTGGGCAGCGAGGTGCACCTCGGCGCCCTGCAATGGCGCTTCGCGCCCTGGGCCACGCGGTTTCTCGCGCGCTTCGACCTGACTTCCTGAGAGCCTCCTGCCATGAGCGAATTCCACCACAAGCTGGTCCAGCGCAAGGTCCGCTTCGACTTCAGCGATACCCCCCTGCACTGGGTTCCCGGCGAAGCGGAAGCGTCCCAGGTGATGAACGTCCTGCACATGCTCCTGCCTTCGGGCGAACTGTGGTTCTGCCGCCTCTACAACAAGGCCCTGCCGTTGGTTAGCGACGCCCGCCTGCGCGACGACGTGCAGGGTTTCATCCGCCAGGAAGCGATGCATTCGCGGGCCCACGACGGCGCGATCCAGCGCTACCTGAGCAGGTTCGACATCGACTCCAAGCCGTTCACCGACAAGATGGATTTCCTTTTCGAACGCCTGCTCTGCGACTACCCGCTTGGGCAGAACCGCCTGACCCGCGCCCTCGACGGCTGGTGGCTGCGCCAGCGCTGCGCGATCATCGCCGCGGTGGAGCATTTCACCTGCGTGCTCGGCAAGTGGGTGCTGGAGGCCCGGGAGCTGGATCGCCGCGGCAGCGACCCGGTGATGCTCGACCTGCTGCGCTGGCACGGCGCCGAGGAAGTCGAGCACCGCAGCGTCGCCCACGACCTGCACGTGCACCTGGGCGGCAGCTTCGTCACCCGGCAACTGACCATGCTGTTGGTCATCGCGATACTGGTCTACCTGCTCGCCGACGGCACCCGCACCCTCCTCGACCAGGACCCGAGCCTGCGCGGCGCCAAACGCCAGGGATTCCTACGAACCTGGTGGCGGCTCGGCAAGCAGGGCCTGCTGCCGAACCTCGCGCACACCTTCCGCGACGTCGCCCGCTACTTCAATCCCTGGTACCACCCCGAGCACGAGGCGAATACCCAGGAAGCCCTGGAATACCTGGCCAACTCGCCGGCGGCCCGGCGCGCGGCGAACGCCTGAAAACAATTCACTGGAAATACCGGCAAGCGCCGCGGAAGCTGGAACTTTCCCGGCGCTTGTCCATTGTTACGTCAGGTCGAGTCAAACAAGCCGGCAGACGGAAGGTAATTTCCATAAGCCTGAAAAATGGCGCTCGATAGAATGATTGAAAATAACGGGCGCGCGACGTGAGACTTTGCAAAAGCCAGCCACTCTTGCCGATAGCACTTTGAAAGCAAGCAAAATAAAAGTAAGAAAAGTTACCCTATCGATCGGAAATTAAAGAAAGAAAAGCGAGCGAGAAGAGAATCGAGAAATACGCTCTTCGCGCCCGCCTTCGTATTTATCCGGCCTGCGGAAACTCACTGGCCAGGCAGCGTGATCTCCCGTTCCGAAACGATGATCTTGTTGACCAGGCCGTACTGCACGGCTTCTTCCGCGTTCAGCCAGAAGTCGCGCTCGGTGTCGGCGCTGATCTTCTCCGGCGTCTGCCCGGTGGCTTCGGCGAAGATCCGGTCGAGGCGTTCCTTCATCCGCACGATCTCGCGGCGGTAGATCTCGATGTTGCTCGCCGGCCCCTGGATGCCGCCCGACGGCTGGTGCAGAAGGAAGCGGGTATTGGGCAGCGAATAGCGGTTTTCCTTGTCCGCCGCGGCGTAGATCAGCGCGCCGGCGCTGGCTACGCTGCCGGAACCGATCATGATGACCTTCGGTGTGATGAAGCGGATCGCGTCGAAGATCATGTCGCCGGACTCGACGTGGCCACCCGGGGAATTGACGAACATGTAGATCGGATCGTCGCTGATCGAGGCGAGGATATGCAGCTGCTGGACAACGTCCTTGGCCATCTTCTCGTCGACCCCGCCGGTGACGAACACCTTCCTGACCTTGAGCGCGTACTCCATCAGCTTGGCGCCGATAGCGCCGTGGGAGTCGCCGCCTTCGCGGTCCTTGTCATCGGTTTTCATGCAACCTCCTGGAACTGTTGGTAATCCATCCGGCAAACCTTTCAGGGCATGCGTTCGTTGTTCGCCAGGGCGCGGATATATATCCGTTAATGCGCCTCTTCCGAGCGGCCCATTATGCATCAGCCAGACACTTTCGAAAGGCTTGCTTCAACTTCGAAAAGACCGGCGAAGGTAATCTCGTGAAGCATAGCCATGCAGGGCCGCGACGCACGTTTCCCGGAACCTAACAGATTTGTAAGTTGCCTCGTAAATACCTACCAGAATTAACAGTTAACAACGCGATTACCCTGCAAGAATTAACAGCTATTTCTTCGAGCCTGCCAAAAGTAATAGTACACCCCGCTCTTGCTTCGGGTGCCGCCGCTTCCCTGCCAACCACGCTGGCTACGGCGCGCTGAAACGTCGACGGGTGGAACCTGTCCGGCGAGGCGTGCGGTGCCCGTGTTCGCCGAATCGATGGATTGTTGAAGAGGACGCAGGGATGGTTCGTTTCGCTCGCTTGCCGCTATCGCCCTACCAACGGGACATCTGGGTCGCCGCCGCGCAGTTTCCGGAACTCGACCAGTACACCATCTTCAGCTACGACCGCTTCACCGGCGAGGTCGATACCCAGGCCCTGGAACGGGCGCTGCTGCAGGCGGCGCGAGACACCGAGGCGTTCCGCCTGCGCCTCGGCGAGACGGACGGTACGCCGTACCAGTGGCTGGACACGGATGCCGAGTTCGAGGCGCGCCACGTCGACCTGCGCGCCGACCGCGACCCCGAGGCCGCCGTGCGATCCTGGTTGCGCGACGCCTTCCGCCACGCCTACCCGCTGGACGGCCGCAGCCTGGTGGACCTGGCCCTGCTGCATAGCGACCAGGCGCTCTACGTCTACGTGCGCACCCACCATATCGTCAGCGACGCCTGGGGCCTGCAGCTATTCCTCAGCCGGGTGCGCGCCGGCTACCTGGGCGAGCTAGGCGAGCCACAGGCGCAGATGCCGACGGCTTCCCTCCTGGCGCAACTCGAGACCGACGACTACTCCGGTTCGGAACAGTACCGCGGCGACCGCGCCTATTTCGCCGACGCCCTGGAGGGCCTGGAGCCGGCCCTCTTCACCCGCAGGCGCCCGGCCGGGCTGCGCCGCACCGCGCGCCACAGGCTGACGCTGGAACGCACACTGCTCGACGCGATCCGCGATCGTGGCGAATCGCCCTTCCTGTTCCTCTCCGCCGCCGTGGCGCTGTACCTGGCGCGGATCCACCAGAACGACGACGTGGTCCTCGGCGTACCGGTGCTGAACCGCGCCGACCGCGCGGCCAAGCAAGTGGTCGGGCACTTCGCCAATACCCTGCCGCTACGCATCCGCACCGCGCCGGAACAGACCGTCGACGAATTCCTGGCGCAGTTGCGCGAGGCGACCCGGACGCTGCTGCGCCACCAGAAGATGCCCCTCGGCGACCTGTTGCGCGGCGCCTCGCCACTGTTCGACACCACCCTTTCCTACATGCGCTGGCCCGCCGCCCAGGCGATCCCGAACGCCAGCGTCGAGACCGTGGCGCAGACCCACGCCCATGACCCGGACGCGTTGGCCATCTGGGTCTCCGAGTTCGACGGGCACAGCGACGCGCAGGTGGATTTCGAATACGCCTGCGATGTGTTCGACGCCGACTTCCCCATGGACGCCGCGGCGCGGCATATCGAAACCTTCCTGCGCGCCCTGGTGGAGGGCGGCGAGCGCCGCCTCGGCGAACTCGATCCGCTGTCGGCCGCCGAGCGCGAGGAACTGATCCACACCCGCAACGCCACCGACCAGGCATTCCCCGAGCAGGCTACCCTGCCCACGCTGTTCGCCGAGCAGGTGGCACGCACCCCGCAACGCACCGCGCTGCTGGAAGCCGACGGCGGCACGCTCAGCTATGCCGAGCTGGACGCCAAGGTCCAGGCCGTGGCCGACGCCCTGCGCGCAGCGGGTGTTAGCGCCGACGAGCGGGTAGCGCTACTGGTCGCCCGCGGTCCCCACCTGCTGCCGGCTATCCTCGGCGTGCAGCGCGCCGGCGGCGCCTATGTGCCGATCAATCCCGACCATCCCCTGGAGCGCGTCCGCCTGCTGCTGGAAGACTGCGGCGCCCGCGTGGTGCTGGTGGACGAACGCGCGGCGACACTCGGCGAGAGCCTCGGCGAGACGCGCGTGCTGCACCTCGAACGCCTGCCGCAGAGCACCGGCGACCTGCCGGCGGCCAACGTGGCGCCCAGCGACCTGGCCTATGTCATCTATACCTCCGGTTCGACCGGCGTGCCCAAGGGCGTGATGGTCGAACACCGCTCGGTGGTCAACCGCCTGAACTGGATGCAGCGTCGTTATCCGATCGGCGAACGCGACGTGCTTCTGCAAAAGACTCCGGTGACGTTCGACGTATCCGTCTGGGAACTGTTCTGGTGGAGCTTCACCGGCGCCCGCCTGTCGCTGTTGCCGCCCGGCGCCGAGAAGGACCCGCGGGAAATGCTGCGGAGCATCCAGCGCGACGCGGTCACGGTCATCCACTTCGTGCCGTCGATGCTGACGCCGTTCCTCGACCTGCTCGACGGCGACCCGACCGCCCGCGCGGCGGCAAGCTCGCTGCGCCTGGTGTTCTGCAGCGGCGAAGCCCTCGCGCCGTTGCAGGTCGCGCGCTTCCGCCGGCTGTTCGGCGACGCCGTGCGACTGGTCAACCTGTACGGGCCGACCGAGGCCACCGTCGACGTGTCCGACCATGAGTGCGCCAGCGACAACCCCACGCGGGTCCCGATCGGCCGGCCGATCGACAACCTGCGCCTGTACGTCCTCGACCGCGCGCTCAGGCCGCAGCCCCTCGGCGCCGTCGGCGAGCTATATATAGGAGGCGTCGGCGTCGCCCGCGGCTACCTGAACCGGCCGGAGTTGAACGCCGAGCGCTTCCTCGCCGACCCCTTCGTCGCCGGCGGCCGTCTCTACCGTACCGGCGACCTGGCCCGCTGGCTGGCCGACGGCAACCTCGAATACCTCGGCCGCGCCGACGACCAGGTGAAGATCCGCGGCAACCGGGTCGAACCCGACGAAGTACGCGACCGCCTCGCCGCGCTTCCCGGCGTACGCGACGCCGCGGTCGTGGCACGCGATTCGGCGGTACGCGGCACGCACCTGGTCGGCTACTACGTGGCTGCGGCGGAACTCGACGCCGGTCAATTGCGCGCCGGACTTTCGGCGACGCTGCCGGACTTCATGCTGCCAGCCTTCTTCGTGCGCATCGACAGCCTCCCGCTCAGCGCCAACGGCAAGCTCGACCGCCGGCAACTGCCGGCACCGCCGGAACAGGTGGCGGCGGTTGCGCCGCGCACGGCGACCGAGGCCGAACTGGCGGCGGTGTGGGCCGATGTCCTCGGCGTGGCGGAGGTCGGCGTGCACGACGACTTCTACGCCCTCGGCGGCGACTCGATCCTGATGCTGCGCATCCGCGCCGCCGCACAGCGGCGCGGCCTGGGCTTCGAACTCGCCGACCTGATGCGCAACCCGACGGTGGCGGGTCTTGCCGAGCGCCTGGTGCGTCCGCGCGCGGAGCGAAGCTACCAGCCGTTCGAACTGGTTTCCGAAGTCGACAAGCCGCGCCTGGAAGGGCTGGAGGACGCCTTCCCGACCAGCCGGCTGAGTCTCGGCCTGCTCTTCCATAGCCGCCAGCGCCCCGACTCGTCGGTCTACCACGACGTGTTCCACTACCGCTTCGATCTGGCCTGGGACGAAGCCGCGTTCCGCCACGCGCTGGACCGGGTGGTCGCCGCCTATCCCGCGCTGCGTTCGTCGTTCGACCTCAGCGGCGCATCCGAACCGCTGCAACTGGTGCATGCCCAGGCGCGCAGCGAACCGCTGATCCTGGACCTGCGCGGCAACCCGGAGGCCGGGACGGTGCTCGACGAGCACATCCGCCAACGCCGCTTCCATCGCTATTCGCTGCAACAGCCCGGGCTGTTCCTGTTCGCCGCGTTCGTCCGCGAGGACGGCCTGGACCTGGTGTTCAGCTTCCACCATGCGATCCTCGACGGCTGGAGCGTGGCCAACCTGATCGTCGCGCTGGTCGCCGCCTACCGTGGCGAGCCGCTGCCGGGCCCCGCGCCGGCGCTGGCCTGCCATGTCCGCGAGGAGCTGGCCGCGCTGGCTTCGCCGGCCGCCGTGGGGTACTGGACCGGGCTGCTGGAGGGCGCGAGGATGACCCGCCTCGACGGCTTCGGCGCCCACGAGCCGCAAGCCGCGCAAGGTCCGGCCAGCCATCGCGAAGCGCTGCCGGACGGGCTGCTCGAACGACTCAAGGCCACTGCGGCGCAACGCGGACTGCCATTGAAATCGCTGCTGCTCGCCGCCCATTGCCTGACCCTGCATCTGTTCTCCCGCAGCGACAGCGTGGTCACCGGCGCGATCAGCAACGGCCGCCCCGAACTGCCCGACGCCGACCGCATGGTCGGCCTGTTCCTGAATACCGTGCCGGTCCGCTCGGAGATTGCCGGGTGTAGCTGGATCGAGGTAGCCGATGCGCTGTTCCGCCAGGAGCGCGACGGACACGCCCACCGCCGCTATCCGCTCAGCGCCATCCAGCAGATCGTCGGCGACGAACTGAGCAGCGCCTTCAACTACGTCAACCTGCATGTCCTCGAACCGCTGTGGCAATTGCGCGACTTCCGCGTCTGGGAAGAAACCAACTTCGCCCTGCTGGTCAACGTGATCGCCACGCCCAGCGACGGCATGTACCTGCGCATCGACAGCGACGGCCGCGGCATCAGCCGCAGCCAGGCCGCGCTGATCGGCGCGACCTTCGTCGAGCTCCTGTGGCGCCTCGCCGAGCATCCCGACGAAGCCGCCGACTTCGCCTTCCTCGCCCCTCGCCGCGACGCCGCTTCCCAGCCCGAGCCGCTGGTCGACGTCGTCAGCCTGTTCGAACGCCAGGTCGAGGCGCTGCCGGGCAGCGCCGCGCTGGCCTTCGAGGAGCAACGCTGGACCTATCGCGACCTCGACCATGTGGCGCGCTGCGTGGCCACCCGCCTGGTCCGCGCCGGCGCGCGCCGCGGCGATGCGATCGGAGTGGCGCTGAACCGTTCGCCGGAGATGATCGCGACGATCTGGGGCATCCTGCGCGCCGGCCTGGTCTGCGTGCCGCTGGACGTCAGCTATCCCGCGCAGCGCCTGGCGCTGATCCTGGAGACCGCACAGCCGTTCCGGGTGGTCGCGCATCCCGAGCACGCCCATGTCGCCGCGGCGGAACGGGTGCTGCCGGTAGAGGAACTGGTCGCCGACATCGAGCCCGAGACCTTCGCCGCGCCGCAGCTCGACGAACTGGCCATGCTGCTGTTCACCTCCGGTTCCACCGGGCGGCCGAAGGGCGTCGAGCTTAGCCACCGGATGTGGGCCAACTACACCCAGTGGCAATTGCGCGTCGCCAGCGGCGTACCGGGGCTGCGCACCCTGCAGTTCGCGCCGCTGAGCTTCGACATGGCCTTCCAGGAGATCTTCTCCACGCTGTGCGGCGGCGGCGAGCTGCAACTCATCTCCAACCGCGAGCGGATGGACCCCTCCGCGCTGCTGCATGTCCTCGAACGCCGCCAGGTCCAGCGCGTGCTGTTGCCCTTCGTCGCCCTGCAACGCCTCGCCGAGGCCTCCAACACCCTGGGCGTACGCCCCGGCGCCCTGCGCGTGGTGGTGTCCTCCGGCGAGCAGTTGCGCATCACCGAAGACGTCCGCACGTTCTGCGCGGCGATGCCCGGGCTGCTGCTGGAGAACCAGTACGGTCCCACCGAGACGCACCAGGTCACCTACCACTCGCTGAGCGGCGATCCGGCGCACTACCCGGACCTGCCGCCGATCGGCCGGCCGCTGGACGGGGTCGAGGTGCAGGTGCTCGACGCCGCGCTGCGCCCGGTACCGGTCGGCGTTACCGGCGAGCTGTACTTCGGCGGCGACTGCCTCGCGCGCGGCTACCACCGCGCCCCCGAACTCACCGCCGAGCGCTTCGTCGAACATCCCTGGCGCCCCGGCGCCAGGCTCTACCGCACCGGCGACCTCGGGCGCATCCTCGGCAACGGCGAGATCGTCTGGCTCGGCCGCGCCGATACCCAGGTCAAGGTCCGCGGCTTCCGCATCGAGCCGGCCGAGGTCGAGCTGGCGATCATGCGCCAGGCCGAGCGCCAGCCGGGCCTGCGCGGCGCGGCGGTGGTGGCTCGCGAGCGCCAGGGCAACGATGCATTCCTCGCTGCCTTCCTGCTCGGCGAGCCCGAGGCGGTGGATCTCGCCGAACTGAAGCAGGCGCTGCGCAGCGAACTGCCGGAACACATGGTGCCGGCGCACTTCGCCTGGGTCGACGGCTTCGCCCTCACTCCCAGCGGCAAGCGCGACGACGCCGCCCTGCGCGCGCTGCCGCTGGAGCACGGGTCGAACATCGAGTACCTGGCCCCGCGCGACGACTACGAGCGCACCCTGGCCGGACTCCTCGGCGAGTTGCTGGATCGTCCCCGGGTAGGCATCCGCGACAGCTTCTTCGACCTCGGCGGCACCTCGCTCAGCGCGATGCGCTTCATGCTGCTGATCGAGAAGCGCTATGGCGTCGACCTGCCGATGGCCGCGCTGATCGAGACGCCGACCGTGGAGGGCCTGGCCGAACGCCTGCGGGAACGCTCGGCGGTGCGCGCCTTCGACCCGCTGGTACCGATCCGTGCCGGCGGCAGCCGCCCGCCGCTGTTCCTCGTCCACCCGCTCGGCGGCCACGTACTCTGCTACCTGCCGCTGGTCCGCGCACTGCCGCCGGACCAGCCGGTATATGCCCTGCAGGCGGCCGGCACCGGCCAGGGCAGTACGCCGCTGGCGGTCCTCGAGGACATCGCCGCCAGTTACCTCGCGGCGATCCGCCGGGTGCAGCCGGAAGGCCCCTATTACCTCGGCGGCTGGTCGTTCGGCGGCTTCGTCGCCTACGAGATGGCCCGGCAACTGCGCGCGCTCGACCCGCAGGCGGTCGCCCAACTGATCGTGCTCGACTCCATCACCGTCGACCGCAACCACGCCGGCAGCGCCAGCGACGAAGCCCTGCTGCTGTTCTTCTACTGGGAACTGGTCTGGTTCGAGCGCAGCGACGAGGAGGTCGAGCCGCTGCCTGAAGGCGCGAGCCTGGAGCAGAAACTCGACCACATCGTCGAACGCGCCATCGAGGCCGGCGTACTTCCCGCCGGCACCCCGCGCGCCACCGTGCAGCGGCTCTACGAGCTGTTCCGGGCGAGCTGGCAGGCACTCATCGGCTATCGCCCGGAAGTCAGCGACCAGGACATGACCCTGCTGCGCGCGGACGGCCCGCTGCCGCTGGCGCTGAAGCCGATGCACGACGCCGCCGGCACCCACTACGGCGACCCGAAGAACGGCTGGCAGCACTGGACCAGCGGCCGCCTCGATGTGATCGACGTACCCGGCGACCACCTGGTGCTGATGAAAGAACCCTATGTCGAGACGGTCGCGGCAGAGATCGCCGCGTTACTCGAACCCTCCACCTCCAGCGAACGGACCCGCCCATGAGCAGACACCCCCTGAAGATCGTCATCGCCGGCGCCGGCATCGGCGGGCTCGCCGCGGCCGCCTGCCTGAAGGCCGCCGGCTTCGAGGTCGAACTCTACGAGCGGGCCAGGGAGCTGCGCGCGGTCGGCTCGGCGCTGTCGCTGATGCCCAACGCGCTGACCGCCCTGGAGAGGGTCGGCGTGCGCCCTGACCTTACCCGCGCCCAGGCCTTCGACTCGCTGCGGTTCCTCACCCGGCGCGGGCGACCGATCCGCGCCATCGACTTCGGCGGCCTGGCCCGCCAGCTCGGCCAGCCGAGCCTGGCGATCCACCGCGCGAGCCTGCAGCAGGCGCTGCTGGAACAGGCCCGCGACTGCCGCATCGAACTGGGCGTGAGCGCCACCGGCTACCTGCGCCACGCCGACGGCGAAGGCGTCACCGTGCTCTGCAGCGACGGCCGCGAAGTGCACGCCGACGTGCTGATCGGCGCGGACGGCTTCAACTCGGCGATCCGCGCCACCATGACCGGCCCGGAGCGTCCCACCGACTGGCACTACGTGATCTGGCGCGCCACGCCGGCGTTCCGCCATCCGAAGGTGACGCCGGGCTACGTCGCCCATTACTGGGGTCGTGGGCAGCGCTTCGGTCTCGCCGACATCGGCGAAGGCAACGTCTATTGGTGGGGCACCCGCAACATGCCGGCCGAACAGGCGAAGGACTGGCGCGGCGGCAAGGCGGGCATCCAGCGCCTCTACGCCGGCTGGGCCGACGAAGTGCAGGCGGTCATCGAGGCGACCCCGGAGGCCGACATCAGCAGCCTGCCGGCCCAGGACCGACCGTTCCTGGAGCGCTGGGGCGACGGCCCGGTGACCCTGCTCGGCGATGCCGCGCATCCGATGTTGACCAGCCTCGGCCAGGGCGCTGCCATCGCCATCGAAGACGCCGCGGTGCTGGCCCACTGCCTGGCCACCATCGACGACCCGCAAGCCGCCCTGCGCGCCTACGAGAACCGCCGTCGCGACCGCGCCAGGGCGATGGTCGAGACCTCGCGGGCGCTGAGCCGCATCGAGCAGTTGGAGCATCCGCTGCGCACCGTCGCCCGCGATCTCTACTTCCGCTTCGCTCCGGAGCGAACCTTCGCCCGGCAGAACGAACTGGCACTGACCTTCCCAGGAGTCGAATGATGGCCGAGATACGACGCCCGCTGTCCGCGGTGGAACGCTGGTACTGGCTCAGCGACCAGTTCTCCGCGCTGAACGTGATTTCCCGGGTGCGGGTCCATGGCCGGTTGTCCATCGACGACCTGCGCCGCGGCCTCGACGCGTTGCAGGCGCGTCATCCGCTGCTGCGCGCGCGGATCGAGCACGATGCCGGGCTCGATCCGCGCTGGGTGCCCTGCGAGCGGCCCATCCCGCTGCGCGAGGTGCGCGGCGGCGGCGAGGAGCAATGGCTGCGGGAAATCAACGAGCGCGAATTGCCGGAACGCATCGATCCGGACAGCGGGCCACTGATCCGTACCGTGGCGATCGCCACCGACGCCGGCGCCCACGACCTGCTGGTCGTGGTACCGCACATCATCGCCGACGGCACTACCGTGCTGACCCTCGCCGAACAATGGCTGACCCTGGCCGCCGACCCCGCCGCGCAACCCTGGACCGCCAGCGCCCTGCCGCCGGCGGAGGATCTGCGTCCACGCCGCTTCACCGGCGACGAAGGCGCGGCGCGCCTGGCCGAGCAGACCGCCCAGGACGAAGCGCTGGTCGGCCGCCACCGCCCGGGCCGGATCGAGCCGAGCCACCCGGTGCCGCTGGAAGCGCGGCGTACCCGCCTGCTGCACCGGGAGCTGGACGGCGCGCAGCTGGAACAGCTGCAACGACGCGCCCGCGAACACGGCACCACGGTACACGGCGCGCTGACCGCGGCGCTGGCCATCGCCGCCGGCCACGACCACCAGCGCCGCCCTAGCCACATCGCCATCGGCTCGCCGATCGACTTCCGCGACGAACTGGAGCCGCCGGTGCGCCCCGACGAAGTAGGCACCTACGTCGCCACGGTACCGGTGGTGCTGGACATCGCCCGGCCGTTCTGGGAGGTCGCCCGCGCGCTCACCGACGACCTCGGCGAACGCCGTCGCCAGGGCCATCATTTCAACCTGGTCACCCTGGTCGCCAGCGCTGCGCCGCGCTGCATGGCCGACGCGCGGCCATTCATGGCCTTCATGGAAGCCGAAGGGCCGATCAACCTGTGCTCCTCCAACATCGGTCGCTATCCGTTCCCCGAGCGGATCGGCGCCTTGCGCCTCTCCGACGCGCAGTTCCTCACCGGCATCTCGGTGAACGGCTACTTCGTGGCCGCCATCAACTCCAGCCATGGCCGGCTGTTCTGGAACTTCACCTACATCGACGAAGCGGTCCCCGGCGAACGCGCCGAACGCCTGGCCGAAGATTGCCTGGGCACCCTGCTGTCGGCGATCCACGCCCCCCAACGATCCGCCCTCGAGGAGCAATGACATGTTTTTCACCAGCAAACCTCTCTCGCCCCAGGGCCGCCACGTGCTGATCACCGGCGCCTCCAGCGGCCTCGGCCGGGAAACCGCGCTGCACCTGGCCGAACAGGGTTTCCAGGTGATCGCCGGGGTGCGCCGCCAGGAGGATGGCGAGCGCCTGGCGAACGCCTGCCCGTCCGGCCGGGTCAGCACGCTGCTGATCGATGTCACCGACGAGGAATCCATTGGCCGGGCCGCCGCGCAGGTGGCGGAGAAAGTCGGCGATACCGGGCTCTGGGGCCTGGTGAACAACGCCGGGATCTGCATTTCCGCGCCGCTGGAATGCGTCTCCAGCGACCTGCTGCGGCGCCAGCTGGAAGTCAACCTGATCGGCCAGCTCGCGGTGACCCGGGCGATCCTGCCGCTGCTGCGCCGTGGCGGCGCGGCGCGCCTGGTGAACGTCACCTCGGGCCTCGGCTCGGTCGCCATTCCCTACCTGGGCGCCTACTCCGCCGCGCAGTTCGCCAAGGAGGGAGTGAGCGACGCCCTGCGCCGCGAGCTGGCGCCCATGGGCATCCAGGTCTCGGTGGTCAGCCCCGGGGCGATCTGGACGCCGATCTGGGGCAAGATCGCCAGCGAGGGCGAGCGCGCCCTGGCCGACGCCCCCGACGCCGTCGCCGACCTCTATCGCGATACCTACCTGCGCTTCCTCCAGGCCAACGAGGACGGCGCGCGCAACAGCGCGACCAAGCCCGCCGACGTCGCCGCCGCGGTGCATGCCGCGCTCACCGCGGCCAAGCCGCGGACCCGCTACCGGGTGGGCGCCGACGTGCGCCGCGGCACCCTGCTGGCGCGGCTGCTGCCCGATAGCGTGATCGACGGGATGTTCCGCCCCATCGTCACCGCCGCCCCGGCGGCGAAGGAGGAGCAACGTGCCTGATCGCAAACTGAGACTGGGCGAGGAACTGATCTCGCCACTGCACGCGCTCTACGACGGCCTGCAGGTGGACGGCGCGCCGCGTCCCGCGCATCGCGCCGCCGAGCATCCGGTGTGGGTGGTGACGCGCTACCGCGACGCGCGCAAGGTCCTCAACCATCCGGGCGTCCGCCGCGACGCCCGGCAGGCCGCCGAACTCTACGCGAAGCGTACCGGCAGCCCGCGCGCGGGGATCGGCGAGGGACTCAGCCACCACATGCTCAACCTCGACCCGCCGGACCATACCCGCCTGCGCTCGCTGGTCGGCCGCGCGTTCACCCCGCGCCAGGTGGAGCGCCTGCAACCGCATATAGAACGGATCACCGAGGAATTGCTGGACGCCATGGCCGGCCGCGAACAGGCCGACCTGATGGCCGACTTCGCGATCCCGCTGACCATCGCGGTGATCTTCGAGCTGCTGGGCATTCCCGAGGCCGAGCGCGAACACGCCCGCCAGTCCTGGGAGCGCCAGGCGGAACTGCTGTCGCCGGAGGAGGCCCAGGCCCTGGCCGATGCGCAGGTCGACTACCTGCGCGTGCTGCTCGAGGCCAAGCGCCGGCAGCCAGCCGACGACGTCTACAGCGGGCTGGTGCAGGCCGCCGACGAGAGCGGCCAGCTGAGCGAGGCGGAACTCGTCTCCATGGCCCACCTGCTGATGATGAGCGGCTTCGAGACCACCATGAACATGATCGGCAACGCGCTGGTCACCCTGCTGGTCAACCCGGAGCAACTGGCGTTGCTGCGGGCGCAGCCGGAACTCCTGCCCAACGCCATGGAAGAACTGGTCCGCCACGACAGCCCGGTGCGCGCCTCGATGTTGCGCTTCACCGTGGAAGACGTAGAACTGGACGGGGTCACCATTCCCGCCGGCGAATACATCCTGGTCTCCAACCTGACCGCCAACCACGACGCCGAGCGCTTCGACGATCCCGACCGCCTCGACCTCACCCGCAACACCGATGGCCATCTCGGCTACGGCTTCGGCGTGCACTACTGCGTCGGCGCCTCGCTGGCCCGGCTGGAGGGGCGGATCGCCATCCAGCGCCTGCTCGCGCGCTTCCCCGACCTCCAGTTGGCGGTGCCCCACGCGGAACTGCAATGGCTGCCGATCACCTTCCTCCGCGCCCTGATCAGCGTGCCGGTGCGCACCGGATGCAGCGCCCCGGCGAACACCGCCTCCCACGCCAACCCGATCGAGAGGATCGCCCAATGAATGCCAAGGAAATTCTCGTCCACAGCCTGCGCCTCCTGGAAAACGGCGATGCCCGTGGCTGGTGCGACCTGTTCCATCCGGAAGGCGTACTCGAATTCCCCTACGCCCCGCCGGGCTGGAAGACCCGCTTCGAGGGCCGCGAAACCATCTGGGCGCACATGCGCCTGTTTCCCGAGCACCTGACCGTGCGCTTCACCGACGTGCAGTTCTACGAGACCGCCGACCCCGACCTGGCCATCGGCGAATTCCATGGCGACGGCGTGGCCACCGTTTCCGGCGGCAAGCTGGCGCAGGACTACATCTCGGTGCTGCGCACCCGCGACGGACAGATCCTGCTCTACCGCGACTTCTGGAATCCGCTGCGGCACCTCGAGGCCCTGGGCGGGGTCGAGGCCGCCGCCAAGATCGTCCAGGGAGCCTGAGCCATGCCGCGCGCCGCCGTGGTCTGCGGCCTGGGCAGCTACCTGCCCGAGGCCGTGCTCAGCAACGACATGCTCGCCGCCGAGCTGGACACTTCCGACGCCTGGATCAGCAGCCGCACCGGCGTGCGCCAGCGGCATATCGCCGGCGACCTCGGCAGCGGCGACCTGGCCCTGCGGGCGGCCTCCGCCGCGCTCGCCTCGGCGGGGCTGGAGCGAGTCGACGCGGTGGTGCTGGCAACCAGCACCGGCGACTTCTGCTGCCCGGCCACCGCGCCCAGGGTCGCAGCGCGCCTGGGGTTGGTCGGCGCGCTCGCGTTCGACCTGTCCGCCGCCTGCACCGGCTTCGTCTACGGCCTGGCCAGCGTCGGCTCGCTGATCAGCGCCGGGCTGGCGGACAGCGCGCTGCTGGTCGGGGTGGACACTTTCAGCCATACCCTCGACCCCGCCGATCGCTCGACCCGCGCACTGTTCGGCGACGGCGCCGGAGCGGTGGTGCTGCGTGCCGGCGATGCCGAGGAAGAAGGCGCGCTGCTGGCCTTCGACCTCGGCAGCGACGGCCACCAGTTCGACCTGCTGATGACCCCCGCCGTCAGTCGCGCCGAACGCAGTTCCGGACAGGCCTCCAACTACTTCCGGATGGACGGCAAGGCAGTGTTCGGCCAGGCGGTGACGCAGATGAGCGACTCGGTGCGGCGGGTGCTCGACCGGGTCGGCTGGCAAGCTTCGGACCTCCATCACCTGGTCCCGCACCAGGCCAACACACGCATCCTCGCGGCGGTCGCCGACCAGCTCGACCTTCCCGTCGAGCGAGTGGTGAGCAACATCGCCGAGGTGGGCAACACCGTCGCCGCCTCGATTCCCCTGGCCCTGGCCCACGGCCTGCGCCAAGGCATCCTGCACGACGGCGGCAACATGGTCCTCACCGGTTTCGGTGCCGGACTGACCTGGGGTTCGGTCGCCCTGCGCTGGCCGAAGATCGTTCCGACAATGGACTGAAGAGGGAAGAACAATGCCCAACGACATGGAAGACCATCTCCTCACCGTGCTCAGCGTCGCCAGCGGCGTGCCGAAGGAGGAAATCAGCCGGGACAGCAGGATGGAAGACCTGGCTTTCGATTCGCTGGTGGTCAGCGAGCTGTCGCTGAAGCTGCGCAAGGAGTTCGGCGTCACCGGGGTCGACGACGAACTCGACCTGCTGGAAACGGTGGACGAACTGTTCCAGCTGGTCGAGAAGCACCGCGCCGCCTGAGGCCAGCGAACGCCGGCGTTCCGTCGCTTCTCTGCCAGGCGAAGGCGGTGCCGGGACACGGGAACGCGCATCGCCTTCGATCAACCAACACCAGAGCGAGATTCGCTGGAGGAAGAGGTGAGTCAGAACATGGATCTCACGATCGGGACGCATCGGGAGTCGGCTTTCTACGAGCTGGAGTTCGGACCGAGGACGATAATGACCCTGGCCAACTTTCCGGACGACGTGCTGCCGTTGTTGCAAATGGAAAGCCTGATGACCTTCGAGGCGATGGCTTACCTGCGCTGCGACGCACTGGTCGAGCTAGGCTGCTACGACGGCCGGGCGCTGGAAATCGCGCGCCTGCTCAATGCCCGCTATCTCGGCGTCGACCTCGACCAGCGGGCGATCGAGACGCTGCGCACGCGGATCGAGCGCGAGGGCATGAGCGATCGCGCGGACACGGTGGTCGACGACATCCTCAACCACACCAGGCGCGGTGCCTCGGTCGGCTCGCGCGCACTCTACCTGCTGCCGTTCAACCTGCTGGGCAACTTCCGCGAGCCGAAACGGCTGCTCGACTCCCTCGCCGAGCGCAGCGTGGCGGCGGTGGTTTCGGTGTTCGGCGACAGCGCCGAGGCCACCCGCGTCCGCCAGAGCTACTACCGCCGTTGCGGGGTGCAGGGCCTGGAGCTGCACGCGCGGGACGACGGCACCGTGTTCACCGGCAGCGACGGCTTCTACTCGCGCTCGTATTCGCGCGCCTGCCTCCACGCCCTGCTCGCCGAGTGCGGGCTGACCGTGGTGCGCAGCGCTTCGAACCTGTTCGCCCACTGCGTGACGGTGCTGCCCGAAGGCGCCGACCAGGGCTTCGGTTCGTCGGCGGCATGAGTCGCCGTCGTACATTCATCGCGCGGCCACGGCACGGGCAGCTCGCCGTGGCTCGCTTCATCGTCGTCTGAACCGCTCGGGAGCTGGAAACATGCCTTTGATTGTCTACGTGCTCGGTGCCGCGATCTTCGCCCTGACCACCAGCGAATACATGGTCGCCGGGCTGATGCCGGCGCTGGCCGCCGAATTCGGCGTGTCCTTCGCCGCGATCGGCTACCTGGTCACCTTCTACGCCGGCGCGATGGCGCTCGGCGGCCCGCTGCTGACCACCGCCCTGCTCCGGGTGCCGCGCAAGAACGCCCTGCTCGGCCTGATCGCGCTGTTCGTGGTCGGCCAGGTCATCGGCGCCCTGGCGCCGGGCTATGCGGTGATGGTGGCGGCGCGACTGGTCACCGCGGTCGCCGCCGCGGCCTTCTTCGGCGTGGCGCTGACCGCCTGCGCCGAACTGGTCGAAGGCAACCAGTTCGGCCGCGCGTCGTCGCTGGTGCTCGGTGGCCTGATGGTCGGCACCGTGCTCGGCCTGCCCGTCGCCACCTGGCTGGGCGAATGGTACGGCTGGCGCGCGAGCTTCTTCGCGGTGGCGCTGGTAGCGGTGCTGGTCGGCCTGCTGGTGTTGCAGCTGATGCCGGCGATCCCGGGGTCGGCGGGCAGCGGTTCGCTGCGCGAGGAACTGAAGGTGTTCAGGAACGCCCATCTATGGTGGGTCTACGCCACCAGCCTGCTGCTGATCGGCGCCACCTTCGCCGGCTTCACCTATTTCGTGCCGATCCTCACCGAGGTCAGCGGCTTCTCCGCCTCGACCGTACCGCTGCTGCTGGTGGTCTACGGCCTGGCGACGCTGGTGGGCAACAACATCGTCGGCCGCCTGGCCGACCGCCATACCATCGCGGTCCTGGCTTTCGGCCTGCTGGCGGCCATCGCCGCGATGGTGGCCTTCGCCCTGTTCGGACAGGTTCCGGCGGTGGCGGTGGCGGCGCTGGTGGTGATCGGCCTGACCGGGGTGTCGATGAACCCGGCGCTGGTGACTCGCGGCGCACGGGTCGGCCATAACAACATGCTGGTCAACTCGGTGCACACCGCCTGCATCATGCTCGGCGTGATGGCCGGTTCCTGGATCGGCGGCCTGGGCATCGCCGGCGGATTCGGCCTGCAGGGCGCGCTCTGGGTCGGCGCGGCCCTCGGGGTGCTGGCGCTGCTGACCCTGCTGCCGGAGCTGCGCTTCGCCCGCGCCCCGGTGGGCGGGGCGCTGGGCCGCTGAGCGAGATCCCTCAGGCGCTGCGCGCCAGCCAGCGGCAGTAGCCGGCGACGCCCTCTTCCAGGCTCTGGAAATCGTCGCGGTAGCCCGCCTCGCGCAGCAGCTCCAGGTCGGCGCAGGTGTGGCTCTGGTAGCGCGCCCGCAGCGACTCGGGGAACTCGCGGTAGCCGAGCAGGCCGCTTTCCACCGCCTGCTGCAGCGACAGGGGCGGCTGGTCGGCGTTGGCGCGGACGCTATTGATCACCGCCAGGGCGACCTCGTTGAAGGTCCGCGCCTGGCCGCTGCCGAGGTTGAAGATTCCCGAACGCTGCGGATGATCGAAGAAATGCAGGTTGACCCGCGCCACGTCCTCCACCGCGACGAAGTCGCGCAGGTGGCCGCCGGGCGGGAAGCCGCCGTGTTCGCCGAACAGTTCGACCCGCCCGTCGCGGCGCAATTGCTGGTAGCAGTGGTAGGCCACCGAGGCCATCCGCCCCTTGTGTTCCTCGCGCGGCCCGTAGACGTTGAAGTAACGCAGGCCGACCACCTGGCTGCGCGCCTGCGGCAGCGCCCGGCGCACACGCTGGTCGAAGAGGAACTTGGAATAGCCATAGACGTTCAGCGGCCGCTCGTACTGGCGCGCCTCGCGGAAGGTCCGGCCGGCGCCGTAGACCGCCGCCGACGAGGCGTAGAGGAACGGCACGCCGAGTTCCAGGCTGCTTTCCAGCAGGCGGCAACTGTAGCGGTAGTTGTTCTCCATCATGTAGCGGCCATTGCTTTCCAGGGTGCTGGCGCAGGCACCCTGGTGGAACAGCGCGCGGACCGTGCCGAAGTCGCCGCGGGCGTAGCGCTCGAGGAAGTCGTTCTGGTCCAGGTAGTCGGCGATATCGGCGTCCGCCAGGTTGCGGAACTGCTCGCCGTCGGTGAGATCGTCCACCGCGATGATGTCGGTCTCGCCGCGCCGGTTCAGCGCCTGCAGCAGATTGCTGCCGATGAAGCCGGCGGCGCCGGTGACGATGATGCTCATGGGCACTCCCTTCGACAGGATGAATGCCCCCAGGCTATGCCTATGCGCCGCGCCGCCCGTTGACCTGCAACAAGCCATGGGCGGACGGCAGCGGTTCAGCGGGAAGGACGATCGTTGTGCCCGAGGTCGCGTTGCGGGTCGATGCGGTCGCGAATCCGCTGTTTGAGCGCCTTGGCCTCGGGGAAGCCGCCGTCGGCCTTGCGTTCCCAGACCTGCACGCCGTCGCAGGTGATACGGAAGACGCCACCGGTTCCGGGCTCCAGGCAGACTTTTCCGAGATCGTCGGCGAAGGTGCTGAGCAGTTCCTGGGCCAGCCAGGCGGCACGCAGCAGCCACTGGCACTGGGTGCAATAGGTGATGACGATTTCGGGCTTGGCGGTGGGCATGTCGGCGGCTCAGGGGAAACGGTCGCGCCTATAATAGCCGCCTTTTCACCCGGCTCCGGATCGTTCTCATGCGCCGCCTGCTGCTCGTACTGCTGCTCCTGCTTCCCCTGTCCGCCCTCGCCACGGAGGCCCGGCCGAAGATCGGCCTGGTCCTCTCCGGAGGTGCCGCCCGTGGCCTGGCCCATATCGGCGTGCTCAAGGCCCTCGACGAACAGGGCATCCAGATCGACGCCATCGCCGGCACCAGCATGGGCGCGGTGGTCGGCGGCCTGTACGCCTCCGGCTACACCCCCGCCGAACTGGAGCGCATCGCCCTGGAGATGGACTGGCAGCAGGCACTGTCCGACGCACCGCCGCGCAAGGACGTGCCGTTCCGGCGCAAGCAGGACGACCGCGACTTCCTGGTCAAGCAGAAGATCAGCTTCCGCGACGACGGCACCCTCGGCCTGCCGCTGGGGGTGATCCAGGGCCAGAACCTGGCGATGGTGCTGGAAAGCCTGCTGGTGCACACCAGCGACAACCGCGACTTCGACAAGCTGGCGATCCCCTTCCGCGCCGTCTCCACCGATATCGCAACCGGCGAGAAAGTGGTGTTCCGCAAGGGCCACCTGCCCCAGGCGATCCGCGCCAGCATGTCGATCCCCGCCGTGTTCGCCCCGGTGGAGATCGACGGCAGGCTGCTGGTGGATGGCGGCATGGTCGACAACATCCCGGTGGACGTGGCGCGCGACATGGGCGTGGACGTGGTGATCGTGGTCGACATCGGCAACCCGCTGCGCGACCGCAAGGACCTGAGCACCGTGCTCGACGTGATGAACCAGTCGATCACCCTGATGACCCGGAAGAACTCCGAAGCCCAGCTGGCCACGCTCAAGCCCGGCGACGTGCTGATCCAGCCGCCGCTGTCCGGCTACGGCACCACCGACTTCGGCCGCGTGCCGCAACTGATCGACGCCGGCTACCGCGCCACCACGGTGCTCGCCGCGCGCCTCGCCGAGTTGCGCAAGCCGAAGGACCTCAACAGCGAAGCGCTCGACGTGGCGCGCACGCCGAACCAGCGCAAGCCGGTGATCGACGCGATCCGCGTGGAGAACAACTCGAAGGTCAGCGACGAGGTGATCCGCCACTACATCCGCCAGCCGCTCGGCACGCGCCTCGACCTCGGCCGCCTGCAGGACGACATGAGCACCCTCTACGGCCTCGACTACTTCGACCAGGTGCAGTACCGGGTGGTCAAGGAGAAGAAGCTCAACACCCTGGTGATCCACGCCACCGGCAAGAAAGGCGGCACCGACTTCCTTCGCCTGGGCCTCAACCTGTCAGACGACATGCGCGGCGAAAGCACCTTCAACCTCGGCGGCAGCTACCGCATGAACGGCCTCAACCGGCTCGGCGCCGAGTGGCTGACCCGGGTCCAGCTCGGCGACCGCCAGGAACTCTACAGCGAGTTCTACCAGCCGCTCGACGTCGGCTCGCGCTACTTCGTCGCGCCCTTCCTGTTCCACGAGGCACAGAACGTCGACGTCACCGAGGACAACGACCCGCTGCTGCGCTATCGCCTGGAGCGCTACGGCTACGGCCTCAACGTCGGCCGGCAGATCGCCAACAACGGCGAAATCCGCCTGGGCGCGGTGCAGGCCTACGGCAAGGCCGACGTGCGCATCGGCGACCCGAGCCTGCCGGACATCGACTTCACCGAGGGCTACTACGAACTGAAGTACTCGTTCGATACCGTCGACGACGTCAATTTCCCCCACGAGGGCGAGGAGATCGGCCTGACCATGCGCCGCTACGACAAGTCCCTCGGCTCGGACGACAGCTACCGGCAGTGGGACCTGCGGCTGAACAAGGCGCTCAGCTTCGGCGCCGACACCTGGGTGTTCGGCGGCGGCTACGGGCGCACCCTGGACGACGCCGAGGTGGTCACCTCCAGCTTCACCCTCGGCGGCGCCCGCGAGCTGTCGGGCTTCCGCCGCGACGCGCTGTCCGGGCAGAACTACAGCCTGGGACGGATCGTCTATTACCGGCGCCTCACCGAACGTTCCTTCCTGCCGCTGGACTTCCCGCTGTACCTGGGCGGCAGCATCGAGCGCGGACGCATCTGGAACAACGACAACGAATACGACAGCGGCTACATCAACGCCGCCAGCCTGATGATCGGCTTCGATACGCCGCTGGGGCCGCTGACCTTCAGCTACGGGATCAACGACGAGAACTTCAAGGCGTTCTACCTGAACCTCGGGCAGAACTTCTGAGCGGAGTTCAGGCGATCAGCGCCAGCAACTCGCGCGCCTCGGCCTTCTGCCACGGGTCGCCGTGCGCCACCACCAGGCGCAGGATGCGGCTGGCCTGGTCGAGATCGCCGCTGTCGATGCAGGCGCGGGCCCGGTCCAGGCTGGCCGAGGCCTCCTCCGGCGGCACCGTGGCCGGCTCTGGCTGGTCGAGTTCGAGGTGTTCGTACTCGGCGACATCCGGCAGTTCATGGAGATTGCTCTCGAACGCCAGGGGCTCCTCCTCCGCCGGTTCCGCCTTGCCGGCAGCGGCGCGGCGCGGCAGGTCGGGGTTGTCCAGGGGATTCTCCAGGGCGCCCCAGTCGAGATCGAGATCGAGGTTGAGGTCGCCGAAGCCGTCGGCGCCCGAGGTCGCATCCGGCTGCTGCGCGGCGGGCGGGTCGGCCAGCGGCAGGTCGCTCCAGTCGTCGTCCTTGGTTGCCGCCGGCGTCTCGGTCGCCGGCATCTGTAGCAGCGCCGGGTAGCGTCCGCGCAACTCGTCGATGGCCTCCGGGTTGCCGCCACTGGCCAGGGTTTCCTCGGCCAGCGCGTCGAAGCCGGCCGCATCGCCCAGCTCAGCCAGCACCAGCAACAGCTTCATCCGCGCGCTCAGGCGCTGCGGCTGCTCGGCGAGTACCTGACGCAGCAGGTCGCGGGCCTGTCCGTAGCGACCGTAGGCGATATAGATGTCGGCGCCGTCCAGCTTGTCCGCCGCAGCCATGGCGGCGCGCGGAGCGGCGGCCGGAGCAGGCGGAGGAGACGGCGGCGGGCTGGAGGGAACGGCGACCGGCGGCCTGGCCTGTTCCTCGACCTTTGCCGGCGCCGGTGCGGCCGCCGGGGGGCGCGGCGCACGCCGCAGCGGCAGGTTCAGGGCGACCCGGCGCTTCGGTTCGACCGCCGGGACAGGAGTCTCTTCGCGGCGGCGACGCAACAGCAATACGCCGAGCAGGGCGAGGACCAGCAGCAGGACGATCATCCAGCGCCAGTGCTGCGAGTCCGTCGGCGTTTCAACCGGTTGCGCAACCGAAGGCGCGGCCGCGGCGGGCGGCGGCGCCGCGGGCCGCACCGCCTGGCGCCGGGCCAGTTGCTGTTGCAGTTCGGCGACCTGGCGATCGCGCTGCTGCAGTTGTTCCTGCAAGGCCTGCAACTGGCGTTGCAGATCGTCCATCCGCTGGCTCAGTTCCTCCCGTTGCCGGGCCAGCGCCTCGGCCTCGGCATCCGCCTGGCGCTGCGCCTCGACGAGAGCCGCCGGAGCGTTTTCCACCACGGCGGCATCGGCTGGCGGCAGGACTTCCACGGCCGCCTCCTTCACGGCGCCGGGCGCGCCTCGCTCCGCCTGGTAGCCGGCCGGCAGGCGCAGGCGCGCGCCGGCCTTGAGCCGGTGCCGGTCGGCATTGACGAAGGCCTGCGGATTGAGCTGGTACAGGGCCTCCATGAGTTGCGCGCGATCGGCGTTGCCGGCACCACGCAGGCGTCCGCTGATGGCCCAGAGGTTGTCGCTGGGGCGAGTCAGGTAGTCGTCGCCCGGCTCCAGCAGTGCCGGGTCTACGACGACCGCGGCACTACGCGGCGCAGGCGCCGGCGTCGAGGATTGCCGCTGCGGCTCGATCCCGCTGCGCGCGGCCGGAAGCATACGCGGCGTATAACCGAGCGGATCGAGCAGTACGGTGAATTCGCGGACGATGCGGCCGTTGGGGCGGGCCACCTCCACCAGGAAATTCAGGTAGGGCTCCTGCACCGGTCGGCTCGAGGACACATGGATGCGATTGCCACCGCGCCCCTGGAGCACCGGACTGAAACGCAGCTCGTTGAGGAACTGCAAGCGTTCCACCCCGGCCGCGGCGAAGACGTCGGCGCCCGCCAGGCGGACCTCGATCTCGTCCGCGCCGAGATCGCCAACGTCGAGCAGTTCGATATCCGCATCCAGCGGCTGGTTGAGCGCCGAATGCAGGGTGATGTCCCCCACTCCCAGGGCGCTCGCCTGGCCGGCCAACAGGCACGACCAGGCACACAGCATGACACGCAAGGCTTTACCGGGCATTCCGTTCTTTTCTCCGCACTTCGAGCACGCAGCCGGCCAGCGGTCGACTGCTACATCTATTTCACGTTAGCCCGAATTTCGCCCCGTACAGGGCTGAACGCACCACATGGCGCGAGACATGGCTTTTTGCCATCACTGAATAGAGGAATGCCGTGGAAACGGTCAAGATTTTTCGTCAGAAAACCGACGAAAACCTCTGTAGAGGGCTTTCGAACGAAAGCCCTGGAGGTGATGCCATAAAAATGGCGATTCTAGCGGAATTTCGTGACGCAGTGCTCAGCGCTTTTCCAGGTTCGCCAGGATTCGCAAGAGCACCTGCTGGCATAGCGCCTGCTCGGACTCGTCGATGCCGGTCAGTACGTCGTTGCGAACGCTGGCGGCGATGGCCTCGATATCGGCGATCAGCACATCGGCCTTGGGCGTCAGCACGATGTGCTTGGCCCGCCGGTCCTCCGCCACCGCCAGGCGTCGTACCAGGCCCTGGGACTCGAGGCCGTCGAGCAGTCGCGCCAGGGTCGGGCCTTCGACCCCGACCGATTGGGCCAACTCGCGCTGGGTGGGCGAATCGCGATGGCGCGCCAGATGCAACAACACCAACCAGCGCGCCTGGGACAGGCCGAGGTGACTGAGGCGGCGGTCGAGTTCAGCGCGCCAAGCACGGGAAGTCTGGGCTAGCAAGGTGCCGAAATAGTGCTTGTCTGTCTGAGCCATAGGAAAAAGGAGGTCCGATATTTCATTTGACTAATTATTAGTCGGCTAATAATGCCCGTCCAATTTCCCCCCGTACAATGACAAATTGTCGCACGATATGCCCAGGCCAGGCCCTGTCTACCACTTGGCGTACTGGTCCTCGACGAAGCCCCAGAGCCGCTCGATCCTCACCTCGGCACGACCTCGCGGGCGCAGCACACCGCTGAAACAACCGAAGATCTGCTTGAAGTTGCTCGCCAGCAGACCGAGGTTCAGCCGCTCCTGGTGCATGCCGTGGGCCTCGAAGCGCAGCTCTACCTGGCCATCGTATGAACGGATGGTCCAGGGCCGCAGCGGCTGGTCGCGGTCGAAGTCGAAGCGCACGCTGTCGACCTTCAGCAGTTCGCCGTCCAGCCAGTAGCAGTTCTCGGTGAAGCTGGTCTCGTTGACCCCGCACGACAGGTTCAGGCCGACCCGCAAGCCGTCCGCCTCGCCGGACAGGCAAGCCCAGTTCCAGAAGGTTTCCGGGCGCATGTAGCCCGCCGACCAGTCGTGATGGGCGAAGGCGTCCAGCGCCTGCAGGTCGTGGTCGCCGAGGGCGCTGCGCACGTCGCCGCGACAGCGCACGCCGGCCACCTTCTGCGCATAGACCCAGCCGTTCACCGCGGTCGGCGTACACAGGCACATAGGCTGGAAGCTCGGCGCCTCCTCGCTGAAGCAGGCGTCGATGCGGGTGCCATCGTCGAGTTCCACCAGCAGGCGTTTCTCCCGGGGAGCCGTACGGTTCTCCAGGCGTAGCAGGTTGCGCCCCTGGCGCAGTTCGCAGACGCCGTCGTCCGGGGTCTGGGAAAACCGGGTTCCGAACCCCAGCGGCAGCTTGAAGCGCCGCTCCAGCATGCGTCCGCTGGAAGGCTGGTAGAGGTAGACGAAGCCGACGCCAAGCAAGCTCAGCTGGGCCAGGGCGCAGCCGCCGATCAGCTCCGGGCTGATCAGGCCGAAGTACTGGAACTGATGGAAGCGTCGCCATTTGCCCAGGGCCCCCACGCGCCGGCCCATCGGCGAACGGAAGTCGAAATCGCGGTAATTGATGTGCTGCGGGGCACTCGGGAAGATGCCGTAGTGCGGTTGGCCGTTGGCCTGGATCAAGCGCTGCATGGGGTCCGTCCGGAAGTCGTCTCGCGGCGGGGCCGGCAGCTCTGCGAAGAGCGGCCGTGCCTGCCATTTTTTCCTGTCGAACCTAGCATTCGCCGCTTCGTCCCGCAGTCACCGGCGGCGCCAGCCACAGGGACAAAATCGGCCATGGACTCAGGCCACCACCTGGTTGCGGCCGAACGCCTTGGCTTCGTAAAGCGCGCGATCGGCATGCTCGTAGAGATCGTAGAGGCGCTTCAGGTCGTTGCCCGGGGTCGGCCACAGGCAGGACACGCCGACCGACAGGGTCACTTCGCGCGCCGTGTCCGACGCCTCGTGCTCCATGCGCAGCGCCTGCACCTGCGCGCGCAGCGCTTCCGCGCGCAGCCTCGCCTCATGCTCGTTGGCGCCGTACAGCAACAGGGCGAACTCCTCGCCGCCCAGGCGCACCGCCATGTCCAGCGGACGCCTGGCATTCGCCTCGAACACCGCGCCGATACGCTGCAGGACCGCATCGCCGGCCTGGTGGCCGTAGCGGTCGTTATAGGCCTTGAAATGGTCGACGTCGCAAAGCAGCAGCGCCAGGGTCTTCTGTTCGCGCTGGGCCTGGCGCCAGAGGCGGTCCAGGTGCTGGTTGAAGCTGCGCCGGTTGTGCAGGCCGGTCAGGCTGTCGTGGTCGGCCATCACCCGCAGCAGACGGCTGATGAGGAAATGCTCGCGCGACTTGAACTCCAGCAGGTAGCAGCCGACCGCGCCGATCAGGTTGCCGAACAGCAGGAACAGCAGGTTGTTGCCCAGCGGTTCCTGGGCCCCCGCCCACCACTCGAAACCCAGGTAGGCGAGCAGCACGACCAACGCACAGCTCAATGCCTGCGACAACCGCAGGCCGGCGAGGAAATAGGCGGCGAAACTGACCAGCAGCAGGCCTTCGTAGGGATAGCCGGGATCGGCCCGGTGCGCCAGGCCGACCACCGCCGCCGCACCGACGCCAAGGGCGAGGACGCAGGCGATGCTCAGCGGCACCATCAGCTGGATGTGCCGGCGCAGCATGATCAGGCAGCCGCAGACCAGTAGCAGGACCAGCACGCCAAGGCGCACCGCCAGTACGCCCCACAGCGGGGGACCAGCGAGGATCAGCAGGTCGATGCCGATGAACGCCAGCCAGACGAGCATGCCGACGCTGAGGGCGATGCGTTTCAGCGCGAAGCTGTCCTCCAGCATGTAGCGCCGGTAGTCACGCTCCAGTTCGGGAAGGAAACGCAGGCCGCGGAAACCGCGGTTCAATTGGTCCGCATAGAGGTTGGAACGGGAGTCGTCCAACCGGTCCTTCTGTGTCACGCACACCTCTTCTCTTGGAGGGCTTGGCGTCACAGTAGACGCTTGCGAAGGACGTCACAAGATTGGCGTCAGAAAATACCGGCAAATGGCCATATCACGACTCCAGTTCCACCTGCAGGGCGGCGCGCACGCAGTGCAGCACGCCACTCGGCACCCGCTTGCCGAAACGCTCCTCCAGCGCCGCCACCGGCGGCAGTTCGCCGTCTTCCTCGAGGAAGGCGTCCTGGATTTCGCCGAGGAGTTCCTCGGGCAGATCCAGCGCCTGCTCCAGGCTCACCTGCTGGCCGGCGATGGCCTCTGCGAGCATCGCGTAGACGTTCTTCTCGCTGCAATTGAGCTGGCGGGCTATCTGCGCCGGGGTCATCCCCGCACAGGCCAGGCTGGCCAATTCGTGGCGCAGGTCCTGCGGCGGCGCGGCGGGCGCCGCCGGCGAGTCGGTGAGGACATCGAGGAAGGCCTGGCCGTAGCGCTCCAGCTTGCGCGCGCCGACCCCGCTGACCTGGGCCATGTCGGATAGCGAGCGCGGCTGGCTGCGGAGCATTTCCAGCAGGGTCGCGTCGGGGAAGATCACATAGGGCGGCACCGAATGCTCTTCGGCCAGCTTGCGCCGCAGCGCGCGCAGGGCCTCCCACATTTCCCGCTCTTCGCTGCGCACCAATTGGCTGGCGGCGCTGGCGCCGCCGCTGGAGGAGCCCTTGGCGCGCTGTGGCTTGAGGTCGCGGCGCAGCTCCAGCCGCACCTCGCCACGCAACAGCGGACGACAGGCCTCGGTCAGGCGCAGGCCGCCGAAGCCGTCCAGGTCGACGTCGGCCAGGCCGCGCGCGACCAACTGGCGAAACAGGGTCCGCCACTCGTCTTCGCCGCGCCCCTTGCCGATCCCGAACACCGCCAGGTGCTGGTGGCCGAGACTGCGGATCTTCTCGGTCTCGCGGCCGAGCAGGATATCCACCAGATGGCCGACGCCGTAGCGCTGGCCGCTGCGGTAGATCGCCGACAGCGCCTGGCGCGCGGATTCGGTGGCATCCCAGGTTTCCACGCCGTCCACGCAGTTGTCGCAATGCCCGCAGGGCTGCGGCATCTCCTCGTCGAAATAGGCCAGCAGCGCCTGGCGCCGGCAGCGGGTTTCCTCGCAGAGCGCCAGCATGGCTTCCAGCTTGTGCCGCTCGACGCGCTTGTGCCGCTCGTCGCCCTCGGAACTCTGCATCATCTGCCGCAGCAGCAGGACGTCCTGCAGGCCGTAGGCCATCCAGGCGTCGGCCGGCAGGCCGTCGCGGCCGGCGCGACCGGTTTCCTGGTAATAGGCCTCGAGGCTCTTGGGCAGGTCGAGGTGGGCGACGAATCGCACGTTGGGCTTGTCGATGCCCATGCCGAAGGCGATGGTCGCCACCATGATCAAGCCTTCCTCGTTGAGGAAGCGCTTCTGGTGGTGGGCACGCAGTTCGTTGGACAGTCCGGCGTGATACGGCAGCGCGGGGAAGCCCTGGTTGCCGAGGAATTCCGCGACCTCCTCGACCTTCTTCCGCGACAGGCAGTAGACGATACCGGCATCGCCGCGCCGCTCGGAGAGGAAGCCGAGCAACTGCTTGCGCGGCTGCTCCTTGGGCACGATGCGGTAGAAGATGTTCGGCCGGTCGAAGCTGGAGAGGAACTGCTCGGCGTTCTGCAGGTGCAGGCGCTGGATCATCTCCTCGCGGGTACGCATGTCCGCGGTGGCGGTCAGGGCGATCCGCGGCACCTGCGGGAACAGCTCGGCAAGCTGGCCGAGCTGCAGGTATTCGGGACGGAAGTCATGGCCCCATTGCGACACGCAGTGCGCTTCGTCGATGGCGAACAGGCCGACCGGCAGTCGTTGCAGGAAGGCCAGCATGCGCGGCTGGACCAACCGTTCCGGTGCCAGGTAGAGCAGCTTGATCTCGCCACGCTGCAGGCGCTCGGCGATGTCCCGCTGCTGCTCGGGGTTGAGGGTGGAGTTCAGCGCCACCGCCGGCACGCCGAGTTCGTCCAGGGTGGCGACCTGGTCCTCCATCAGCGCGATCAGCGGCGACACCACCACCGTCAGGCCTTCGCGCAGCAGCGCCGGGACCTGGAAACACAGGGACTTGCCACCGCCGGTGGGCATCAGTACCAGCGCATCGCCACCCTCGGCCACCCGCTCGATGATCCGTGCCTGGTTGCCACGGAAGGCGTCGTAACCGAAAACGTCTTTGAGGATGCGTAGGGCTTGCTCGCGCATGAAGGACTCCAAATCGAGCGGCGCATTATACGCCAGGGAGGCTCGATCGGGCCGGTACCTTGTCGCCGGAAAGGACGAAAACCTCAGCGATAGCGCTGACGTTCCTGTTTGAAAAGGATGCGGACGATGGCGAATTCGCGCTCCATCTGTTCGATCAGCGCCGGCGCCCGTTGCAGCTCGCCGCGCCTGGCGCTTTCTTCCAGCTCCTTGCAGTAGCCGGCGAGGAGTACCGCGCCCATGTTGCTGCTGCCTCCCTTGAAGCTGTGCGCGGTATGCCGCAAAGCCTGGGCATCGCCGGCCTGGAGGGCGGCATGCAGGCTGCGCAGGCGCTCCTCGGAGTCGAGCACGAAGGTATCCAGCAGGACCGGATATTCGTCCTCCATGACCTCCTGCAACGAAGCCAGAACACGATCATCGAGATGCGGCGCGGACATTCGATCGCTCCCTGAAGTCGACTTCCGATGCCCTACCCATTAGGAGCACCGCGACGAAAGCGCGATTATGCCTGAGGCGACCAGAAAAACTCCACGGACACCACCTTTCCGTCGGCCGACCACTGGCAACGATCGGACAATTCGCGGATCAGGCGCAAACCCCTGCCGCAGAGGCGTTCCTGACGCTCCACGGCATTCAGCGCGCGCTCCACGTCGAAACCTTCGCCGCTGTCCTCGACCCGCACCAGCAGACGCCCCCCCGCGCCATGCGGCGCCAGGTCCAGGTGCAGCCGCACGTACCCGTCGCGCAAGGCCTGCAGGCGGCTGACCCGCTCCTGGTAATAGCGGGCGAATCCCGCCGCGTCGCTCTTCATCGTCGAATCGAGGCCGATGACGCCATGTTCCAGGGCGTTCGAGTAGAGTTCGGCGAGTACCGTATACAGCGCGCCGCCGCGCGCGCGCAGGTCGTGGACCTCGAGCAGCAGTTGCAGTACATGGGGCAACGGGTTGAAGTGCTTGAGGGTTTCGGCGCGGAATTCGAAGCTCACCGACCAGTCCAGCGGACTGCTCACGCCGCTATCGGAAAACGCCAGCGGCGGGCATTGCAGGCCGCTATCCGGCTGCAGGCGCACCTCGAGCATGCTCACGTCGTCCTGCACCGCGCCGCGGAACTGCGCCAGGCTGCGCTGGATCTCGTCGAACAGCGCGGACGGCTGGCGATTGTGCTCGAACAGCTGGAGCAGCCGCGCCTCGCCGAACATCTCGCCAGCCTTGTTGCTGGCCTCGAGGACACCGTCGGAAAACAGGAATATCCGATCTTCGATATCCAGCGGATAGGTTTCGCAACGGTCGCTGAACGCCGCCGGCTCGAGGATTCCCAGCGGCAGGTGGCGGGACACCAGGGCGACCCGCTCGCCGCTGGCGGCGCGCAGCAGGTAGCCGTCCGGCAAGCCGCCGTTCCAGACCTCCACCAGTTCGCGCTGGAAGCTCAGGTTGAGCAAGGTGGCGCAGCAGAACACGCCGACCGGCAGGATGCGCTTCAGCTTGGCGTTCATCTCGCGGAGGATGTCGGACATCGGATAGCCCTTGGCGGTCATCCCGTAGAACACCTCGGCCAGCGGCATCGCGCCGATCGCCGCCGGCAGGCCGTGGCCGGTGAAGTCGCCGAGCAGCACGTGCATGCCGCCGGACGGCTTGTAGGCGGCCAGCAGCAGGTCGCCGTTGAACAGCGCGAGGGGCGATTGCAGGTAGCGCACGTTGCTGGCGTTCAGGCAGCCGGAATGGGCCACCTTGTCGAACACCGCCTTGGCCACCCGCTGTTCGTTGAGCAGGTGCTCGTTGTGCCGGACGATCAGGTCGCGCTGCTCCAGCACCGTTCGTTGCAGCAGGTGCAGGCGTCCCATGGCGTTGATCTTGGCTTCGAGGATCACCCGGTTGTACGGCTTGGAGAGGAAATCGTCGCCGCCCGCCTCCAGGCTCTGCACCAGCGCCTCGGTTTCGCTGAGGGAGGTGAGGAAGATGATCGGCACCAGCTCTTCGCCAGCCTGCTGCTTGATCCGCCGGGCCGCCTCGAAGCCGTCCATCACCGGCATCATCACGTCCATCAGGACCAGTTGCGGCCGCTCGGTCTCGAACAGCGCCACCGCCTCCAGGCCGTTGCCGGCGGTCAGCACGCGGTGCCCCTGGCGGCTGACGATGGTCGACAGCAGCAGGCGGTCGGCCGCGTTGTCCTCGGCGATGAGAATCGTCAGGCTCTCGATCCGCGCCGCCGGGGGATTCATCTCAGCTGATCTTGAACAACTGCTCGAAGTTGGAGATGGCGAGGATCTTGCGCACTTCCGGGCTGCAGTTCGCCAGGCTGATCTGCGCGTTCTCGCCGCCGGCGTGGTCGCGCAGCAGCAGGAGCATGCCGAGGGCCGAGCTGTCCAGGTAGGTGGCGTTGCGCAGGTCGACGACATAGCGTCGCGGAGTGATCGCGACGCGCTCGTAGGCGTCGCGGAAATCCTGATGGGCCCCGAAGTCGAAGCGCCCCTGGATCTGGATGGTCAACTCTTGCCCATCGGCCGAGGGCAGCGCAGTGACGGCCATGGAAGTCTCCTGGTAGGCGTGGCGGATCGAGGGAACGCTTGAATCATGTAAGCAGTTCCCCGGCAAAGCGGCAACTTGCCAGATCACCTGACTATCAGAAATATCTGTCAATACAACTAGATCGCGCAGTCCTAAACTGCCCCGCTCCGAGCCAGCCGTCCTGTGCCGAGCGGGCTGCGACGGCGCCGCCGCGCGTGGCGCTCGGAGCCTGGGCAGTGGGCGAAAGTCTCGTCCCACCTGCCCGTCCCAAGCGGACCCGCGCCAGGCTGCCAGGTCACCCCCGGCGCAACCTGGCGCGGGTCCGCTTCCTTGCGCTACTTGGCCCGGTAGATGATGCCCGGGCTGCACTGCACCATCTGGTAGTGGTCGGGCAGGTTGTTCAACGCCTCGGAGGCGCCGAGGAACAGGTAGCCGCCAGGCTTGAGCGTGCCATGGATGCGCAGCAGGATGTCGCGCTTCACCTCGGCGGAGAAATAGATCAGCACGTTGCGGCAGAACACCATGTCGAACTTGCCGAGGCTGGCGTAGCTGTCCAGCAGGTTCAGGGCGCGGAACTCGACGCGGCTGCGGATCGCCGGCTTGACCGCCCAGCGCCCCGGTCCCTTGGCGTCGAAATAGCGTTGCAGACGCTCCGGGGACAGGCCGCGGCCCATCGCCAGGGTGTCGTATTCACCGGCCTTGGCGGCGGTGAGCATCGACCCCGACAGGTCGGTGGCGACGATCTGCACACCCGCCTTCAACTGCCCCAGGTTGGTCTTCTCGAACTCGTCGATGGCCATCGACAGCGAGTACGGCTCCTGGCCGGACGAACAGGCCGCCGACCAGATCCGCAGGCGCTGCCCGCCGTTGGCCTTGATCAGTTCGGGAAGAACCCGCTGCTTGAGCACCTCGAACGGGTAGGTATCGCGAAACCACAGGGTCTCGTTGGTGGTCATCGCGTCCACCACCATCTCGCGCAGGCCGCCGCGCTGGGTCTGGATGCGCTGCACCAGCTCTCCCAGGCTCTTGATGCCCTGCTGCTCCATCAGCTTGTTCAGCCGGCTCGAGACCAGGTACTGCTTGTTGCTGCCCAGCACAATGCCGCAGGTCTTCTCGAGGAAGACCCTGAACAACTCGAAATCCGCATTAGCTGCCGACACGCATAAGCCTCTTCGCCCTGGGCAACCGGAACGCAGCCGGTCGCCCGTATTCACATTGTTGTCGAGGGCCGATCGCTCAGCCCGCGTCCACCGCCTTGATCCGCTCCACCACCCGCGCCGCCAGATCGTCCGGACGGAACTTGGCGAGGAAGTCGTCCGCACCGACCTTCTTCACCATCGCCTGGTTGAAGACCCCGGACAACGAAGTATGCAAGAGAATGTGCAGTTTCTGCAGGCGGGGATCGCTACGGATTTCCGCCGTCAGGGTATAACCGTCCATTTCCGGCATTTCGATGTCGGAGATCAGCATCAGCAGCTCGTCTTCCGGACGCCGTCCCTCGGCGAGCATGTTCTGCAGGTACTCCAGGGCTTGGCGCCCGTCGTTGAGCGCGGTCATTTCCACGCCGACCGCCTCCAGGCAACGGGTCACCTGCTTGCGCGCCACCGACGAATCGTCCACCACCAGCACCCGCTTGGTCACCGCGCGGCTCTGGGTCTCGGCGTCCACCACGCCGTGGGACACTTCCTCGGACGTCGGTGCGACCTCCGCGAGCACTTTTTCCACGTCGATGATTTCCACCAACTGCTTGTCCACCCGGGTCACCGCGGTCAGGTAATGCTCGCGGCCGGCGCCCTTGGGTGGCGGATGGATCTCTTCCCAGTTCATGTTGACGATGCGCTCCACCGAGCGCACCAGGAAGCCCTGCACCTTGGTGTTGTACTCGGTGATGATCGCGAAGCTGTTGGTCAGGTCCTGCAACCCGCGGCGGCCGGTGGCCAGCGCCAGGTCGAGGATCGGAATGGTGCCTCCACGGATGTTCGCCACCCCGCGCACCACCGGGCTGGACTTGGGCATCACCGTCAGGCGCGGGCATTGCAACACCTCTTTCACCTTGAACACGTTGATGCCGTAGAGCTGGTTACCGTCCAGACGGAACAGAAGCAGCTCCAGACGGTTCTGTCCGACCAACTGCGTACGCTGGTTGACTGAATCCAAAACACCGGCCATTGGCGCTCCCCTCAGACGGTCGTACCGGACTCCGGCACGACCATTGCTTAACCCGTTGCATGAAACAGGCAACGACAGTTTTTCGACGAATAATGGCCCGTAGCCATACTTCTCTACGGTTTTTACCCGTTTTGCTCGGGCTCGGCTACCTGTGCGCGGCTAACAACAGCCAGGCCCAGGGTTTTACCGCTCCCGAGGTACTTATCGGCTCCACCCAGGGGTTTCTTGAATTCAAGGTAGAAGAATATCTGCAGAATAGCGGACTCGACGGGCGCTACCAGATTCAGGTCAATCGCGTCGACCCGCGCTTGCGCCTGGCCGAATGCGACAGGGACTTGACGCTCAGCCAGGAGAGTCCGGCACAACCGATCGGCAGGGTCACCGTGCGCATCGGTTGCGAAGGCAGTGCGCCCTGGACCATCTTCATGCCGGCCCAGGTGAAACTGTTCCGCCAGGTAGTGGTCGCGGTGCAGCCACTCAAGCGCGCGCACGTGCTGGAGGATGCCGACATCGCCCTGGTCGAGCGCGACGTCGGCCTGCTGACCCAGGGCTACCTGACCGATCCGGCCCGCGTCGTCGGGCAGAAGCTGCGCCGACCGGTGGTCAACGACCAGGTGCTGGCGCCGGTCTTCCTCGAGCAGGCCGAGGCCGTGCGCAAGGGCGACCAGGTGGTGATCCTCGCACGCACCGCCACCATCAACGTCAAGATGCCCGGCGAGGCGCTGTCCGATGGCGCCCCGGGCCAGCAGATCCGCGTGCGCAACCTGCGCTCGCAGCGGATAATCAAGGCCCGCGTGATAGAACCCGGCACGGTCGAGGTGAATATGTAGAGGGAAAGCCGTGGCCGGTAGCGCTGGCGCTACCCCGGCGGGTTTCTCTAAACTGGGAAACGACGCACGAAAATAAGTCCTAAAGTTTTTCAAGCCTTCGCCGAAAAGCTAGGCAAGCGTCCAATACCTTCGAGGTTTACAACCATGGTCATCGACTTCAACCGGCTGAATCCCGGCAGCACGCCAGCCACCACCGGCCGTACCGGCAGCACCGCCGCGGGGCGTCCCGACGCCACTGGCGCCGACAAGGCAGGCCAGGCCGCGACTTCCGCTCCGAAGAGCGGCGAGTCGGTGCAGATCAGCGAAACCGCCCAGAACATGCAGAAAGTCACGGACCAGCTGCAGACCCTGCCGGTGGTCGACAACGATAAGGTTGCCCGGATCAAGCAAGCGATCGCCGATGGCACTTATCAAGTCGACAGCGAGCGTGTTGCCAGCAAGCTGCTCGACTTCGAATCCCAGCGCTGACCTCGAAGGACGCGCTGGAGGACATTGGACGCCGAATGAACTCCCGAGCCCGAGATGCCTGACTCCCCTACCCTGCTCGATCTGTTCGCCGAGGATATCGGCCACGCCAGCCAACTCCTGCAGTTGGTCGACGAAGAATTCCAGGCCCTGGAACGGCGCGAACTGCCGGTCCTGCAACAGCTTCTCGGGGCCAAGCAGCCACTGATGCAGCAACTGGAGCGAAATGGCCGGGCCCGCGCGGAAATCCTCCGCGAAGCCGGCGTTTCCCTCGACCGCGAAGGCCTTGCCCGCTACGCCCGCGAGCGTGCGGATGGCGCCGAGCTGCTGGCGCGCGGCGACGAACTGGGCGAACTGCTGGAGCGTTGCCAGCAGGCCAACCTGCGCAACGGGCGGATCATCCGCGCCAACCAGGCTTCCACCGGCAGCCTGCTGAACATCCTCCGCGGCCAGGACGCCCCTAGCCTGTACGACAGCCGCGGCGGCACCGCCTCGAGCAGCCGGCAACGCCCGCTCAGCCAGGCCTGAACCCGACCAGCACACGTATCAAGGCACAGTGCTATCATTGAGGCATTCGTGCCCCAGGAGAGCATTGAAGGTGCCCAACCCGTTCGTCGAAGAAGCGGGGCCGCAACCCCCGAAGGTGCTCAAGGCCCCCGTGGAAATCCAGGCCAACCTGCGCCTACTGCAGGATAGCCGCGACTCCCTGCTGATCACCTTTGCCGATCGCAACCAGCGCTTCCAGAGCTTCCTGGTGGACATCGACCGCGACCGCGGGATGGTCGCGCTGGACGAACTCATCCCCAACACCGGCGAACGTTTCCTGCAGAACGGCGAGGCGTTTCGCGTCGAAGCCTTCCACGAAGGCGTGCGTATCGCCTGGGAATGCGAGCGCCCGGTGCAGTTCGGCGAACACGACGGCGTCCCCTGCTACTGGGCCGCCCTTCCCGCCGAAGTGCTCTACCACCAGCGCCGCAACGCCTACCGCGCCAGCATCAAGCAGAGCCAGCCGATCGCCGCGGAAATCGCCGGGGAGAAACTCCGCGCGCCGCTGAGCGGACAACTGCTGGATATCTCCGCCACCGGCGCCAAGCTGCGCTTCGCCGGCAATGTCGCCGAACGCCTGCATCCCGGCGAGATCTACGAAGACTTCAGCGCCCAGTTGCCACAGGGCGCGATCAGCAGCGCGATCGAACTGCGTCACGTGCGTTTCGACGAAAAGCTCGACGCGACCTTCGCCGGCGTCCGCTTCAGCGAGATGAGCGGCCTCGCCCAGCGCCAGGTGGATCGCTTCGTCTACCAGTTGCAACGCGAAGCCCGGCGCTTCGAGAAAGACGAACTGTTCTGAGTCTCACAGGACCACTCCCAGCGCCGCCAGGCGCGGCAGGTCCTCGGGACGGTCGACGTCCCAGAGCGCCGGCAGCAGGTGATGCTCCCAGCCCAGTTGCCGGAGACGCTCGCAGGTCAGCGCCAGCAGGCGGTCTCCGCCCCAGGGCATCGCTTCGAACAACAGCGGGTCGACCCGGGTCAGGCCGAGCAGCGCGTAGCCGCCCCGCTCCACCGGCCCCAGCACCGCCTGGTGGCGGCCCAGGGCGGTGCAGGCCGCTTCCAGGTAGTCGCCGTCCAGCACCGGGCAGTCGTGCCGAATCAGCAGTACCGCCTCGCTTTCCGCCAACCCTAGCGCCGCGATACGCCGCATGCGCTCGCCGGGATCGCCGGCCGGCTGGCTCATCAGGCTCCAGCCCAACGCCACCGCCAGCGCCTGCAGATCGCTGTCCAGATCGTCGTCGAACCAGAGGATGCGGGCACTGAAACCGCGATCGGGCAGGCGCAGGGCGCGTTCCAGCAATACCCGCTGCAAGCGTCCCGCGCTCTCCTCGCCGATGGCCTGGGCGATCTTCGGCCGCCGCTGCCCTGGCGGCAGGTTGCGCACCATCAGGTGAAGGGAAAGCGTCGGACTCATCGCAACCTCTCCTGCCTATCGGCTCCCGCGGCGAGCGGAATTCAGTTCTGCATCGCGCCGTCGGCCTGCGGCGCGTCGGGCTCGCCATCGACCATCTGTTCCTGCACCGCCTGTTCGTCTACCCGCGGGTCGAGCGCCGCGACCAGCGGGGAGCTGGTCATGTTGTCCGGGGTCGGCACGTGGTGCAGCGGCGCGTCGTCGACCCGGTGCAGGCCGCTGACCTTCTCCGGATGGACCCGCCAGACCAGGATCAGCGCGCAGGCGCTGACGAACGCATATAGCATGTTAGCGCCAAACAGCCGCATCAGCGCGCCGGCCGCCAGCGGCCCGATGCAGGCGCCGACGCCGAAGGTCACCAGCAGCATGGCGGTCAGCGAAACCCGTCGCTCGGTCTCCACATGGTCGTTGGAAAAGGCCACTGCCAGCGGATAGAGGGTGAACTGCAACATGCTCGCGGCGATTCCCAGGGCCAGCAGCAACGCCAGCGGCATCTGTTGCAACAATGCCAGCGGCAAGGCGAACAGGCACAGCAGGATGGCGCAGGCGCGGATCAGCCAGGCGCGGTCGCGACGGTCGGACAGCCAGCCGAGCGGCCACTGCACCAGCAGCCCGGCGAAGATGCAGGCGCCCATGTACAGGCCGACCTCCTCGTTGGGCAACCCCAACTGGTTGGCGTACAGCGGCGCCAGGCCATAGAAGGAGCCGACCACCAGCCCCGAGACCAATACGGTGGTCAGCGACTGCGGCACCCGGCGGATGAAGAAACGTGGTTCGAGCGGCGCCGGGCGCAGCGCCGCGGGGTGGATCTTGTGGGTCAGGGCCAGCGGCACCAGGCACAGGGCGAAACAGAAGGCCACCAGCATCAGCAATTCCGGCCCCAGTTGCGGATGCGCCACCAGGATCATCTGGCCGAGCACCAGGCCCAGGTAGGAAGCCGCCATGTAGCCGCCGAACACCGCGCCGCGCTGGCTGGCATCGGCCTGCTCGTTGAGCCAGCTCTCGATCACCATGTACTGGCACATCAGGCCCAGGCCCATCACCATGCGCAAGGCGATCCACGCCGGCAGCCAGGGCAGCAGGCCATGGCCGAGGACCGCGGCGGTGACCACCCCGGCGCAGGCGACGTAGGCGCGGATGTGGCCGACCCGGGCGATCAGCCGGTGACCGACCTTGCCGCCCAGCACCAGGCCGAAGTAGTTGGCTGCCATCAGCGCGCCGACCCACAGGCCGTCGACCTTGTCCGCCGCCAGGCGCAGCGCCAGGTAGGTGCTGAGCAGGCCGGAGCCGGTGAGCATCAGCAGGGTAGCGAAATAGAGAGCGCGAAAAGAGAAGAAAATCCGCCGCATCGGACCTCCGGTCCCGTACAAGGGAGCCGGCGCCGCTCGCGGACTGCCCGGCTCGCACAGCGTTGGAGTCCCGGGGAGGCCCCGGGACAGGACGCGGGATGCCGAAGCCGGCACCCGACACCACGACCCTGCCGCCGCGAGGCGGCAGGGGGTGACACAGGGCTAGGAAAGTACCACGGTGGATCAGGCCTGGGCTGCCAGGACACGACGCTCCCAGGGGCTGATCTCGTCGAAGAAGCTGGTCAGTTCCATGCTCTTGGTCGCCACGTAGCCTTCGACGAACTCGCTGCCGAACAGTTCGCGCGCCAGCGCGCTGCCTTTCAGGCGCCGCAGGGCATCGTACATGGTGCAGGGCAGGGTCAGTTCCTCCGGCACCTCGAACTCGCCCTGGATCGCCGGGCTCGGCTCCAGTTCGTGCTCCAGGCCGTAGAGGCCGGCGGCCAGGCTGGCGGCGATGGCCAGGTAAGGGTTGGCGTCGGCGCCCGGCAGGCGATTCTCGACGCGCCGCGCGGACGGTCCGCTGGCCGGGATGCGCAGGCCGGCGGCGCGGTTATCGTGGGACCAGCAGGCGTTGTTCGGCGAAGCGTAGGGATGGCAGAGGCGCTGGAAGGAGTTCACGTGCGGCGCGAAGAAGGGCGTGAAGTCCGCCAGGCAGGCCTGCTGGCCGCCGATGAAGTGGCGGAACGCGGCGGAAGGCTCGCCATCGGCTTCGCTGAAGATGTTTCGCCCGCCGTCCAGTTCGACGATGCTCTGGTGGATGTGCATCGAGCTGCCCGGCGTCTTCGCCAGCGGCTTGGCCATGCACACCACGATCAGGCCGTGCTTGAGCGCGACCTCCTTGAGCAGGTGCTTGAACAGGAAAGTCTGGTCGGCCAGCAGCACCGGGTCGCCATGCAGGAAGTTGATCTCGAACTGGCTGGTGCCCATCTCGTGCATGAAGGTGTCGCGCACCAGGCCCAGCGCATCCATGCAGCGGTAAACGTCCTCGAAGAACGGCCGCAGGCCGTTGTTGGAAGACACGCTGAAGGCCGAATAGCCCAGCTCACGCCGGCCATCCGGCCCCAGCGGGGCCTGGAACGGCTCGTTGGGATCGGTGTTCGGGGCGAAGACGAAGAACTCCAGTTCGGTGGCCACCACCGGTTGCCAGCCGTGGGCGGCGTAGCGCGCCACCACCTGCTTGAGCAGGCCGCGGGTGGACAACCCGGACGGCGTGCCATCCAGTTCCTGCGCGTCGCAGATGGCGAAGGCGCGCGGAGTGTTGCTCCAGGGCAGGCGATGGACCTGGGTCGGCTCGGCGACCAGCGCCAGGTCGCCATCGTCGCTGCCATAGAAGCGCGCCGGCGGGTAGCCGCCCATGATGCATTGCAGCAGTACGCCACGGGCGAGCTGCAGGCGCCGGCCGCTGAGGAAGCCCTCGCCGGTCATCACCTTGCCGCGCGGCACCCCGTTGAGGTCGGGGGTGACGCATTCGATTTCTTCAACTCCAGCCAGCCGTTCGGCGAGTGAGCCTTGGCCTTCGATAGTCATGACTTCTTATCCTTGTTGGTATCGCGGATGCCGCACCGGGCGGCGGCCGCGTACAAAATACGCATCGCTTGTTCAAGATATCAAGCATGCGGCACATTCTCGCGTGTGCAAAGCCTTTCGCCGCAGAGGCGTTCTGCCTTGCCTGCCGGGTACGAGGAAAAACGCCGGCCAGGCGTATATCCTCTGTGCCTTCGCCGCCCTACCCGCCACAGGAGTACTGCCGTTGACTCTCGGAACACCCAAGGCCGACTGGCTCGCCGAATTCCCGCGCCTGGCCGACCTGATCGCCCTGCGCCCGAGCGAGTGGTTCAACCCGGCCATCGCGCCGAGCGCCGAAGCCCTGGCCGACGTCGGCCTCGGCGCCGCCGACGTGGCCGACGCCAGCGCCCGCCTGCAGCGCTTCGCCCCGCTGATCGCCCGGTTGTTTCCGGAAACCGCCGCCAGCGGCGGCATCATCGAGTCCGACCTGGTCGAGGTCGCCGCCTTCCACGATGCCCTGCGCCAGCATTACGCCGCCGAACTGCCCGGCCGGCTCTGGCTGAAACGCGATAGCCACCTGCCGATCTCCGGCTCGATCAAGGCCCGCGGCGGCATCTATGAAGTGCTCGCCCATACCGAGCGCCTGGCCCTGGAGCACGGCCTGGTCGGCCTCGACGACGACTACTCGCGGCTGGCCGAGGCGGATTGCCGGGCATTCTTCGCCCGCCACCGGATAGCCGTGGGCTCCACCGGCAACCTGGGCCTTTCCATCGGCATCATCGGCGCCGCGCTGGGCTTCCAGGCCAGCGTGCACATGTCCGCCGACGCCCGCCAGTGGAAGAAGGACAAGCTGCGCGCCCACGGCGTGACGGTGGTGGAGTACGCCTCCGACTACAGTGTCGCGGTGGAACAGGGCCGCCGCGAAGCGGCCGGCGATCCCTACACCCACTTCGTCGACGACGAAAACTCCCGCGACCTGTTCCTCGGCTATGCCGTCGCCGCCGAGCGACTGCGCGGCCAGCTGGACGCCGCCGGCATCCGCGTCGACAGCGAGCACCCGCTGTTCGTCCACCTGCCCTGCGGGGTCGGCGGCGGTCCCGGCGGGGTGGCCTTCGGCCTCAAGCTGGCGTTCGGCGACGCGGTGCACTGCCTGTTCGCCGAGCCGACCCATTCGCCCTGCATGTTCCTCGGCGTCTATACCGGCCGCCACGAGCAGGTTTCGGTGCAGGACTTCAGCATCGACAACCGCACCGCCGCCGATGGCCTGGCGGTGGGGCGTCCGTCGGGCTTCGTCGGCCGCGCCATGCAGCGCCTGCTCGACGGCTACTACACGGTGGACGACGACGAACTGTTCCGCCTGCTCGCCTTGCTCGAGCGCAGCCAGGGCATCCGCCTGGAACCCTCGGCCCTGGCCGGCGCGCCGGGCATCGCCCGGGTCACCCGTGAGCCGCAGGGCTATCGCGAACGCATGGGGCTGACCTCGGCGCGCCTGGCCAATGCCACCCACCTGGTCTGGGCCACCGGCGGCGGCATGGTGCCCGAGGCGGAAATGCGCGCCTACCTGGAGCGAGGCCTCTCGCTGCTGGACTGACACCGACACGCGCGGGGCGCCACGACCGTCCCGCCACCTCCCGACGAGGACCTTGCATGCGCACACCCGCCTGGCTCGGCAGCGGCATGCCGCTGCTCTTCGTGCTGCTCTGGAGCACTGGATTCCTCGGCGCCAAGTTCGGCCTGCCGTACGCCGAGCCCTTCACCTTCCTGGCCATCCGCCTGCTCCTCGCGGCCGCCCTGCTGGCCGCCTTCGCCCTGCTCAGCGGTGCGCCCTGGCCGGGCTCGGCACGGCTGGCCGGGCATGTCGCGGTCGCCGGCCTGCTGGTCCATGGCCTGTACCTGGGCGGGGTGTTCCTCGCCATCGAGCACGGCATGTCGGCCGGCCTGACCTCCCTGTTGGTCGGCCTGCAACCGCTGGCTACCGCGGCTCTGGCCGGCGTCTGGCTCGGCGAGCGGGTCAGCCGCCGGCAATGGCTGGGACTGGCGCTCGGCCTGGCTGGCGTAGCCCTGGTGGTGCTCGGCCGCATCCACGGTGGCGCCGACGGCCTGGCCTGGGCCGCGGTGCTGGTGGCGCTGGCGGCGATCACCTGCGGCACGCTGTACCAGAAGCGCTTCTGCGGCGGCATGGACCTGCGCACCGGCGGCGTCGTCCAGTACCTGGCCAGCGGCGCCCTGCTCGGCCTCGCCGCGCTGCTTTTCGAAAGCCGCGAGGTGCAGTGGAGCACGCCGTTCGTGCTGACCCTCGGCTGGCTGGTGCTGGGACTCTCGTTCGGCGCCGTCGGCCTGCTCTACACGCTGATCCGGCATGGCGCCGCGTCAAAGGTGGCGAGCCTGTTCTACCTGGTGCCGCCAGTGACCGCGCTGGCCTCCTGGCTACTGTTCGACGAGCGCCTGGCGCCGGCGGCGATCGGCGGCATGCTGCTGGTGATGCTCGGCGTCGCGCTGGTCAACTGGCCGGGCCGGCGCGCCTGAGGCCTCAGTGGCTGTAGTGCCGGGTGGCGGCGAAGCGGTTGAGGAACAGGTGGATCACCAGCACCGTCATCAGCGTGATCAGCACCGCGAAGCACACCGAGGTAAATCGGTAGAGCACGCTGTACATCATGTCGTGGGTCGGCGTCAGGTACTGGCCGAGGACGATCGCCAGGGTGGTCAGCGCGCCGAAACCGATCCCCGGTACGCCGTTCTCCAGCATGTGGATGCGCGCGCAGAACATCGCCGAGATCCACAGCAACAGGGCGACGAAGGGCAGGATGTCGTAGTGATCGTAGAGCAGCACCTGCAAGCCCACCGCCAGCGCACAGCCGAGCAGCGTACCGAGGGCGCGGATGCGCCCGGCGAAGTGCACGCCCTTCCAGTGCATGGGAAACAACACCAAGATCGAGGCGATCTGCGCCGACAGCGAGTCCTTCAGGTCGAAGGTCTGGAAGACCACGAAGGACAGGGTCGCCACCGTGGCCCCGAGCAGCGTCTCGTGGCGCCGGCTGGGGGCGTCCTTGGCCGGCGCCTGGCGCGGCGGCCGCGGTTCGACGTCGGGGAACAGGTAGAACATCAGCACGGCGATGGCCACCGTCAGCCAGGTGGCGACCATGTTGCTGGCGAGCATGTCGAACAGATCGACGTCCGGATAGCTGGCAAAGTGCAGCAGCATCGAGAGGAACACCGAACTCAGTGCGCCGAAGAAGAACAGCGGGCCGCGCGCCATCAGGGCGAAGCGGTAGACGAAGAGGCCGAAGACGATAGGCGTCATCAGCAGCGGCCGGTCGCCGAACAACCCGTACAGCACCAGTACCTCGACGCTGATCACCACGGAGTTGGCGAGGAACTGGCGGACGATGTGCAGGTTGATCACCGGCGTCAGGCCGAGCAGCAGCATCGGGTAGACGCCGAAGAACGAGCCGTAGTCCCAGTTCATCAGCTTGCAGACGAAGAACCCCAGGGTGCCGCCGCCGGCGATGCGCAGGCACTGACGCAGGTCGTTGGCGGACATCGCGAGCTTGGCCGGCATGGCGTCAGTAGACGTAGTGCAGCAGGCTGATGGCGACGATCTGCGCGCGACCGAGCAGGTGGCTCAGGCCGTCGCCGGGATAGAGCTGCACGGTGGCCTTGGCACCGGTGGGCAGCAGGCCTTCGGGAAGTTCGTCGAGCACCACGTGCAGGCGCTGGCGCTGAGCGTCGCGGACCCAGCGGTCGGAGGTGACCGGCGCGGCGAGGTCGCCGTTGGCGTCCAGCTGGCCCTCCTTGACCCCGGCGTCGATGGCCGCCACCCGCGCGCCGAACACTTCGCCGGGACGCGCGTCGAACACCACCGCCGCACGGTCGCCAGGGCGCACGTAGCGCAGCGATTTCTCGCGGAAGTCGGCGACGATGTCGATGCGGTCGTCCACCAGCGCCGCCACCGGCGTACCGGCCGGAACGTAGGTGCCCGGGGTCAGTTGCAGGTTGCTCAGGGTCCCGGCGCGGTCGGCCCGGACGCTGCTGTATTGCAGTTGCAGACGGGCCTGGGCCAGGGCGTTACGCGCCTGGCGCAGGCGCAGGTTGTCCTCGCCGGCCGTGCCGCGTCGCGCGGTCAGCTCGCCGATCCGCGCCTGGGCCGCGGCGACCCGGGCACGGGCGGCCTGGGCCTGGGCGCTGACCTGCTCGTGCATCTGCTGCGACACATGGTGGCGCTGCACCAGTTGGGCGGTGCGGCGCGCCTCGCTGTCCAGCTCGCCGGCGCTGCTGCGCGCGGCCAGGAGGTCGGCCTTGGCCGAGGCGATGGCGGCATCCAGCTCGCGGTTGGTGCGCTCGGCTTCCTCCAGTGCCAGTTCGGCCTGGCGCACGGCCAGTTGGAACGGCTCGGGATCGAGGCGGAACAACACTTCGCCGGGCTGCACGTGGCCGTTGTTGGACACCAGCACCTCGGCGACCTGACCGCTGACACGCGGCGCGACGCGCACCACCGGCCGGGTCAACTGGGCCTGCGGGGTGAGCGGCATCCACAGGTCGGCGACCAGGAAGTAGACGAACAGCAACACGAATACCGCGATAGCGACTTGAACCCAACGGGCAAATCGTTGATCGGGAGTCATAGGGTACGAGCCTCGAATCCAGCGGGAATGCAGTCGCCGCAGCGGGGCCTGAATGCGGGGGTTGGCGCGGCCGGGATGGAACCGGCGACCCGGACGACGGCCAGTGGGTAGCCGTCGCCGCTGCGGCGACCAGGTGACGCAGTATATTTCGAGACAATCGCCCCTGGCCTGCCGGCATCGGCAATAGATCATTACAGACAGCGTAACAATCGAACGAGCGGGCCGGCAGGCGGCTGCCATAGACCGGCACCGGGCCATGCATCGCCAGTGCCAGGACACCCCTGTAGCCCTCCTGCGAACTCTAGCAGTGGTCGCGCCCGGTCGACGGCGTAGATTGGCTGAACGATGCGTCCTTCCTGCCTGCGCATCGCCTGCCGCCAAGGACTGCGGATCTCTCCCGACACGCCATACCGCGCGCCAGACGGCTGCCTGAAAAGGCAGGCCAGGTATTCAGTGGAGATACATCATGGCAACACAAGGAGTGTTCACCCTTCCCGCCAACACCCAGTTCGGCGTCACCGCCTTCGCCAACTCGGCCGGAACCCAGACGGTGAACGTGCAGGTCAACAACGAAACCGTCGCGACCTTCACCGGGCAAAGCACCAACAACGGCATCATCGGCAGCAAGGTGCTCAACTCGGGCGGCGGCGGCAAGGTGCAGATCCTGGTCAGCGTCAATGGCCGCTCTTCGGATCTGGTTTCGGCGCAGGTGATCCTGGCCAATGAGCTGAACTTCGCCCTGGTCGGCTCTGAAGACAGCACCGACAACGACTACAACGACGCCGTCGTGGTGATCAACTGGCCGCTCGGCTAGCGTCGGAAAAGGCGGCGGGGACGCTTAGCCAGTTCCCCGCCGACCGTCATCGACGAGAACCGAGAGTCTTCTCGTACGACATGCGCATGTCGGCCGCCCAACCGTCCAGCACCGCCTTGACATCGTCTCCCGTGATCGGCTGATCGGAATCGTCCAGCGCCTTGCCGGTGCCCTGGCGCACCATCTTCGCCAATACCTTGTTGTCCCCACCGTCGAGCAGCATGGCCTCGGTGGCGATCTGGGTATCCTGGTCGCGAATTCCGACCGCCGTGCTCATCCCAGCAGCGATCAGCGCGATGGGGATGACCTCGTATGGCCGTAGGCCCTGGGTATGGCTGGAAACTGCGGTGATCGCCGGTTTCAGCACCAGGATACCCGGGCCGGGGGCGCTGGCCAGCGGCAGGCTCTTGCCCAGCTCACGGCGCAATGCCTGATCGTAGTAGGTCGTGATGTCCGCAAGCGTCTTCGCGGAAACCTTGTCGTTCGGTTTCGGGACCGGATAGAACCTGCTGGGCTCGATGTAGATCCGCTGGTAGTGCCGCACGTCCGCCTGCGGGTCTACCCAGCGCAGGAGCGGCGCTCCGGAAGGCGCGGTGGCAGGCGCCAGCATCGAATAGTCACCGATGAAGCCCGAGTAGTTTTCCGGCTTGACCTGACCATTGGAACAACCCACCAGCGCCGCCAGCAGCGCGCAGGAAACGGCAACTCGAAGTCGTTTCATTAAGAGCCTCGAACAGGGAAAGGAATGTCGCCGAACAATGGAAAACGCTCAGTCGAGAGCGAGTCGCTCAGAATATAGGCAGAAGTTGCAAAAACGGAAATCGCTTGCCGACGCTATATTCGGAATTGCTCCGCAACTCTCGAAGAGCGAATACCTTTTCATTTCAGAACTGTTATGAGTGCGCAGGAAAACCCAGCTCCGGAATATTGAGAAGCCCTAACCGCGGGAGCCGCAGTTCATCTGCGCCTCTTCGCACAGCGACGGCCCGCAGGCGCGCCGCCCCCGCGTCTGTCCAGGGCAAGCCTGCGCTTTCCCGCCCGAACGCTACCGAACTTCCGGGCATATTAAATTTACACTGAACAGCGGCTTCGAATTCTACCCGAGCGCCTGCGGAAGACGATCCACTCCCAAACAGAATCGAAGAACTTGGAGAGAATCGCCGCAACCCAAGGAAGATGCTTCGACGAACGTTCCGACATCGGCATGCCCCGGCCTGTTGCCAGAAAACAGGCCGGTATCGCTCAGGCGGACGGCTCGTCTCCCAGCAACTCCCGGGCGATCTTCAGGATCGGCTCGCGTCGCTTCATCGCCTCCCGTGACAGGTACTGGTGCGCCTCGCGCTCGTCCCAGCCATGGCGCTGCATCAGCAACGCCTTGGCCTGGTTGATCCGGGCCTGGCCAGCAATGCGTTCCTGGAGCTGCTCGGTCTTCTGCTTCAGCTTCGCCATTTCCTCGCTGATGCGCCGCGCCGATACCAGCACAGGCAGCACCCGGTGGGCGTCGAGCGGCTGGGTGATCACGCCGTGGCACTCCAGTTCGATGATCTGCGAGAGCACCGCGGGGCTTTCGTACTCCACCAGCGCCACCAGGGTAGTGCGCGGAGTCCCGGCGGCGAGCAGCGCAGCGATCTCGTCGTGGTGGCGATTCTGGAAAATGCTGGTGAAGACCACGTCCACCGGCACGTCGAAGGCTTCCGGCGGCGGCCAGCACTGGCGCACCGAACAACCGATGCGGATCAGTTGCAAGACCAGGGCGTCGCTGACCTCCCCCGGCGGGTTGAGTACCAGCACCTGCAACTCGCGCAGGCTGCCGAGCAGCGAGTTGGCGCTCATGGGAGCGCTCCCCCGCCCATGCTGGCGGACCAGTCGTCGAGGTTATGCACGACGACATAAGGATCGGGGCGAATCGGTTCGGGCGACTGCCAGCGGACCTGGAACACGCCGCGCGCATCGATTTCCGCGATGCGCGAAGACAGGCGGCTGTGGTTGTTCTGGCGCTCCACCCGGACCGGCCCCTGCGGCGCGTCGATGCAAATGTCGTACAGGTGCCGCTGCACGTCTTCCACTCGCCAGTTGCCTGCGGCCTGCGCGGCGCGGCCAAGCAACAAGGTCTGCCAGTAGGCCGCCTCGGCCCAGGCGGTGATGGTCGCGTTTTCCGGGAAGAAGCCATGGCAGGCCTGGACGAAGGCGCGGCTGGCGGCCGTATCGATGCTGGAGAAGTACGGCGCGACCACCACCTGCCCCTCCGCCACGTCGCTCTCCATCTTCGCCACCTCCGCCTCGCTGGTGGTCAGGCTGGCGATCGGCGGCCGCCTGCCATCGCCGTAGCGACGGGCGATGGCGCGATACAGCTCGGCGGTGCCGGTGCCCACCACGGTGGAGAAGACCACGTCGGCGCGCGCCTGGTAGATGCGCTCGACGGCGCGCTGCAAGTCGTCGTCGGAGGGATACAGCGGAATGTAGATTTCCTCGAGCACCGTGCCGCCGTGCTGGCGGTACAGGTGGCGCATCACATGGTTGCTTTCCCGCGGATAGATGTAGTCCGAGCCGATGAACACCACCCGCTCGCCGTAGTGACGGATCAGGTACGCCGCCAGCGGCGCACTGTTCTGGTTCGGCGCCGGACCGCCGTAGACGATGTTCGGCGAATACTCGAAGCCCTCGTAGGGGGTCGGGTAGCAGAGCAGCGCGTCGGCGCGCTCGACCACCGGCATCACCGCCTTGCGCGTATGCGACATGTAGCAGCCCACGAGGAACCGTACCCCCCGGTTGCGAATGAAGTCCTCGGCGCACAGCCGATAGCGGTCCGGATCGCCGCCGGGGTCCTGGGACAGCGTTTCGATCGGGCGACCGCCGACGCCGCCCTCGCGGTTCAGTTGCTCGACCGCGAGCAATGCGCCATAGCGCTGCGAGCGCTCGATATCGGCGGTGACGCCGGTTTCGGAGAACAGCAGGCCGATCAGCGGCCGCTCCTGATGCGATCCCATCCGTTTCCTCTCCTGTGACTGTCGCTCAGCGCCGCACGAAGCGAACCCGCTCGTGCTCCAGGCTCGCCAGGTAGGTCGTGCAGTTCCCGTCGCCCGGCTGGTGGTGGTCGAGCAGATGCTCGGCCAGCGGTACCTCGAGATGATGACGGACGCTGCGGCGCAACGCACGGGCGCCGAACTGCCGGTCGAAGCCGGCGCGGGCGATCTTCGCCAGCACCTCCGGGGTCGCCTCCAGGCGGCAGCGATGCTTCTCCAGGCGCCGGTTGAGCCGCTGCACCTCCAACTCGACCAGGCGCGCGACGACGTTGCGTTCGATCCAGTTGAAGGTGACCACGCTATCGAGACGATTGACGAACTCCGGCGAGAAGGTCTTCAGCAGCCGGGCCCGGACCATCCCGTCGATGTCCCGCCGCCGGCGTTCGCCGCCGACCGGCAGCAGGCGCCAGGGCAGGCGCTGGCGACGCTCGTCGTAGCGCTGGATCTCATGGGCGCAGAGATTGCTGGTCATGAACACCAGGGTATTGCGGAAATGGTAGGTGCGTTCGCCGGAAGCGACCCGCAGCAGGCCGTTGTCGAGCACGTTGAGCAACGTATGGACCACTTCCGGGCTGGCCTTCTCCAGTTCGTCGAAGAGAACGATGCCGGGGCGCCCGGGACTGCCGTCCAGCGTGTCCTGCTCCAACAGGGTGGTGCCCTCCTTCGCCCCGACGTAGCCCGGCGGCGCACCGGTGAGGGCGGCGGCATAGTGCTCCTGGGACAGGGTGTTCATGTCCACCCGGCAGAACCCCTCGGCGTCGCCGTGCAGGGCCCTGGCCAGGGCGCGCACGATCTCGGTCTTGCCGACCCCGGTGGGGCCGAGGAACAGCGCGCTGAACAGCGGACGGCGCGGGTCGGCGATGTCCGCGCGAACCACCTTGAGCATGTCCTCGACGGCCTGTAGCGCCGATTCCTGGCCGAGTACCTCGGCGCGCAGGCAGTCCATCACCGCCGCCGGGTCGAAACGGAAGCGGCTGTGCAGGGCGCTGCGGTGACTCAGGTGGGCCTGGAGCAGACTCGCCTCGGCGAGATTCTCCCGCGCCAGGGCCTGTTCCTCGTCCTGCTGCCGGCGGGACTGGTCGAGCATGTCGCTCAGAAAAGGCATGGATGAAACTCCTTCTGCCACAGGGGGAAATGGCGGAGACGGCGTGCCGCGCGACGGCACGCCGGGCTGGCGGCGTCTGCCGTCAGGCCTCCTTCTCCAGTCCCTCGTAGGGCAGCCGGCCGACCGGGCATTGCGCCACGCCGGTGGACGAGCGGGTCAGTCGCTCGACATTGTCGCGCGCCTTCTCGGCGTCGGTGACCCAGGTGCGGTAGAACTCGAACGGACACTCCGCCAGGCCCCGGTCACCGTCGCCGGACGCCTGCAAGCCGCTGTAGCCGCGGTGGAGGATCTTGAACAGGTGGTTCTGCGACTGATCGTTGGCGCGCGCATCGCGGATCTGCGAAAGCGACAGCTGGGCGTACTGGATACCCATTTCCTCCTCGCCGCACTCGCCCAGGGTACGGCCGTCGAAGCCGATGATCGCCGAGTGGCCGAAGTAGGAATACACGCCGTCGAAGCCGGCGGCGTTGGCCACCGCCACATAGCAGTTGTTGGCCCAGGCCATGGCCTTGGCCATCATCACCTGCTGGTCCTTGGCCGGGTACATGTAGCCCTGGCAGCGCACGATCAGCTCGGCGCCCTTCATCGCGCAGTCGCGCCAGATTTCCGGGTAGTTGCCGTCGTCGCAGATGATCAGGCTGATCTTCATGCCCTTCGGCCCTTCGCTGACGTAGGTCTGGCCACCGGGATACCAGCCCTCGATGGGGCACCAGGGAATGATCTTGCGGTACTTCTGGACGATCTCGCCGTTGTTGTCGATCAGCACCAGGGTGTTGTACGGCGCCTTGCGCGGATGCTCCTCGTGCCGTTCGCCGGTGAGGGAGAATACGCCCCAGACATTGGCCTTGCGGCAGGCGCGGGAGAATATCTCGGTTTCCTCGCCGGGGATCGCCACCGCGGTTTCCATCATCTCCGCCGGATCGTACATGATGCCCTGCAGGCTGTACTCGGGGAACACCACCAGGTCCATGCCGGGCAGGCCCTGCTTCATGCCGACGATCATGTCGGCGATCTTCCGGGCGTTGTCCAGGACCTCCGCCGCGGTGTGCAGGCGCGGCATCTTGTAGTTGACCACCGCCACTCCGACGGTGTCGTTGCTGCTGGAAATATCGCCGTGACGCATGGGTATCACCTCTTGTTGTTATTTTTTCGGGACGAAAAAAGGCCCTCCCGGGTAACCCCGGGAGAGCCCATTTGCTCTGTGCGTATGCGTTAGGTTCGGTCCCGCGACATCGACGCTGATGCGCATGACCTGATGGCGGACATATAAGCCCCGCCGGAAAGGGCTGTCAAGAGCTGTGAGCGCTATGCAATCGACCACGGACGCCGCCATGGGCGACGAACGGTACGCCTACGAAGGTTCCGCGACGCCCCGGCGACAGTTCCTTTTTTCTGCAATTTCCCCCCCGTCCTGTGAAAACGGCAGCCGACGGCAGAGTGGAAATACCGCCGCCGCCGATCACTCGAACGCAATAACCTTTCGCATGAAATCTAATCGCGAAATGTCAATTCCCTGGAGCTTGCAGGCCCCAATGGCGTGGGCTAATCCGAAATACATCACAGGATGTTGATCACCGACGGTGAGGAAAATGATTTCCAGCTTGCTATCCCGCGCACTGCTCGATCCGAAGCTGGCCCATGCCCTGGCGTCGGCGCCCGAGGATGCCATTCGCTCGGCAGAGCACGAAATCTCTTCGGACGATCTGCAATTTCTCTCATCCATCGATAGCGCACTGCTCGCCCGCGCAGCCGAGCGTCTCGAGCACCTGCTAAAGCCCGATTCACCCAACCGGAGTCCTTCGACACGAACGTTGAAGGACTTCGTCTATCTGGTCAGCCAGCAAAAAGGAGCGACGAACATGCTAGAGGATCTGGTGGCACTACTCGACCAGCAGCAACAACAAGGAGGAGCGCAGGCACTGAAGAACCTTGCGTCTCTACTTGACCAACAACAGCAGCAGAAAGGCCGGCAGCTCCTTCAGGACCTGGCCGCCGTCCTCGACCAGCAGCAACAGCAGGGAGGCCGCAACCTGCCGAACCTGGCCGCGCTGCTCGACCAGCAGCAACAGCAGAAGGGCCGGCAGTTCCTCCAGGACCTGGCGGCGGTCCTCGACCAGCAGCAACAGCAGGGAAGCCGCAACCTGCAGGACCTCGTCGCGCTGCTCGACCAGCAGCAACAGCAGAAGGGCCGGCAGTTCCTCCAGGACCTGGCGGCGGTCCTCGACCAGCAGCAACAGCAGGGAAGCCGCAACCTGCAGGACCTC
>NZ_JAJQKY010000010.1:0-220283 GCF_021213715.1 Pseudomonas sp. CP-1 | reverse complement strand
CTGGTCGGTCCAGATCTCCTCGCCCTTGGGCCCGACCACCACCGCGGTCTGCGGGCCGCGCACCACCGGCACCGGGGTCGACGGCAAGGGGCGGAAAGCCTGGCCGGCGTCGATACAGTCCAGCTCGCTCTCGAACTGCGCGCCGCCCCCGCCATTACCGGTCTCGTAGAGTTCCTGGACTACCCGGTACTCGGCGCCAACCACCAGGTATTCGCGGTTCTGGTCCAGGCGCGGGTAGTTGCTCAGGTGGAACAGATGGCCCGCCCCGATACCCCTGGCGCATCCCCGCAGGCGAACTCGCTCGTACTGGGTCTGGATCGCCTCGATGCGGGTCCGTGCATAGTGTTCGCCGTCCTGGCTCTGCACATACTCGCCAGGGTAGTCGTAGAGCGGGTAGTCGGCCGCGGCATGGGCGCGCCCGACATTGGAGCGCACTTCCAGGCGGGTACCGGGACGCTGGAAGTCGTAGTCGTTGAGGCTCAGCGAGCCGGGCTGGACCTCGCGCGCCATGTGCCAGTCGAAGAAGTGGTCGCGCTCGCGATGGCCGAGGCTCGGCGGGTAATAGGGCACGCTGGTGTAGCCGGCCGGGCTGTGGTGCGCGCCGTAGGCATCGGAGAGCACCAGGATGTGGCGCTTCTTTTCGNCTCGCGATGGCCGAGGCTCGGCGGGTAATAGGGCACGCTGGTGTAGCCGGCCGGGCTGTGGTGCGCGCCGTAGGCATCGGAGAGCACCAGGATGTGGCGCTTCTTTTCGTGGCGGAACCAGTAGTAGATGCCTTCCTGCTCCATCAGCCGGCTGACGAAATCGAAGCTGGTCTCGCGGTATTGCACACAGTATTCCCACTCGCGGTAGGAGCGGCTCAGGGCGTCCTCGAAGTCGGAGAAGCCGAGGTCGCGGAACACCTGCTTGATGATGTCCGGGACCTTCTGGTTCTGGAAGATGCGGCAGTCCGAAGTGCGCGTCAGCAGCCACAGCCAGGGCCGCAGGGTGACCTGGTAGCTGGCGAACTGGCCGGCGCCGGCGCCCTGGCTACAGCGCGCGACGATGCCGTGGAAATACCGCCGGCTACCGCCGGGGAGTTCCAGCGCGAGGCTCATCGGCTTGCCCAACAGGGCATCCAGAGGCAAGGCGGGATTGCTCGAGACCAGTTCGAGCTCGTGGCTGAACAGCCGGCCCAGCTCCTCGCGGCCTTCCAGCCGTTGCAGTTGCAGGACCTCGGGGCCCAGCGGGGAGTCCACGTGTACCAGGCGGGTGTGTTGGGAGAACAGCATGGGGAATCTTCCTTGATAGTCACCTGCGGCGGGCGGCCCGAACAACGCGCCAGCAGCGCGCAAGATGATCGTACAACCCCGTGCCGTCGCGAAAGGCTGGCCAATAGCCACGACACTCCTGCCCGCCTCCTGCGGACCCGCCGACCCTAAGCCAGAAAAAAAACCGAAGCAACGACGGCTTTGTCGAAAAGTATTTCCGCTCCGTGCGCGATGCGTCGCATTGGCCCATTGCCCGATCCCCGGCAAAATGAGATATTCACGAACGTGAATCATTCTCATATTTCAATCCCATCTCCCCGCCTGCTGCTGGTCGAAGACGACCCGCGCCTACGCGAGGATCTCGACGCGCATTTCCGCCGGCGCGGCTTCCGCGTAACCGTCTGCGGCGATGGCTCGCACGGACTGGAAGCCGCCGGGCGCGAAGCGTTCGACCTGGTGTTGCTGGACATCATGCTACCCGGCCTCGACGGCCTGGCCCTGCTGGAGTCGCTGCGCCGCGAGCAGGCCACGCCGGTGATGCTGATGTCGGCCCTGGGCGCCGAACAGGATCGCATCAGCGGCTTCACCCGCGGCGCCGACGACTACCTGCCGAAGCCGTTCAGCCTGGCCGAGCTGGATGCCCGCACCGACGCCCTGCTGCGCCGCGTACGACTGGACCGCCTACCGTCGGCGCAGCGGCGGGATACCCGGCTGGTGTTCGACGACCAGGCCCAGGATGTGCTCCACCAGGGCCTTCCGGCGGGGCTGACGCCATCCGAGTACCGCCTCCTGGCGACGCTCCGCGAACACGCTGGCGAGGCGCTGAGCAAGCCGTTCCTCTACCGGAGCGTGCTGCACCGCAGCTACACGCGCCTCGACCGCGGTCTCGACGTGCACGTCTGCAACCTGCGGCGCAAACTCGCCGCGGTCGCCGTCCGTCACCTGCAGATCCAGGCGGTACGCGGCCAGGGCTACCTACTGGTGGAGACGGAACACCCCTGATGCGCAGGCACCCGCTGTTATGGAAACTGGCGCTGTTGCAGGTCGGCTTCTGCCTGCTGCTGACCTGGCTGATCTACACCTGGGGCCTGTCGGTGGAGCGCAGCACCTACTTCCTCGCCCCGGCCGACCGCAGCTACCTGGCGGACTACGCGCGGCAGGCGGAGGATGCCTGGCGCAGCGAGGGCGCCGCGGGCGCCGAACGCTTCCGCAAGGAACTGTCGGCGAAGGAAGATACCTGGGTGGCGCTGGTCGGACCGTACCTGGAAAGCCTCGGCAGCACGCCGCTAAGCGCCGAGGAGTCGAGCCACCTCACCTTCATGCGCAAGCTCGACTGGCCGATGAGCCGACGCCTGCAGGACGAACTGCCGTACGTCAGCATCGAGTTCCCCGGACATCCCGAGCAGGGCCGGCTGGTAATCCAGTTACCGGAGCGCCTGCTGCCCGGCGGGCTGACCCCCTGGACCCACCTGGTCACCCACGGCATAGTCCCGACCTTGCTGGCCGCCCTGCTCGGCCTGCTGCTCTATCGCCACCTGGTGGTGCCGCTGAACCGCTTGCGCGATCGCGCCGACGCCCTGCGCGCCGACGAACTGGAAAGCACTCCCCTCGCCGCACCGCTGGCGGCCCGCCGCGACGAACTGGGCGAGCTGGCCCAGGCCCTGGAGCACATGGCCGAGCGCCTGCGCCTGAGTCTCGCCCAGCAGCGCCTGCTGCTGCGCACCCTGTCCCACGAACTGCGCACGCCGCTGGCGCGCCTGCGCATCGCCCACGACAGCGAGCTACCGCCGGAACAGTTGCGCCAGCGCCTGGATCGCGAAATCGGCGACATGCAACGACTGCTGGAAGACACCCTCGACCTCGCCTGGATGGACACCGAGCGCCCGCAACTGCCCACCGAGCCGGTGCTGGCGCTGTCGGTGTGGGAAGCGCTGCGCGATGACGCCTGTTTCGAAAGCGGCTGGGACCCGGCGCGGCTACCCTGCCGCTTGGGCGTCGACTGTCGCGTCGAGGTCCACCTGGACAGCCTGGCCCAGGCCATGGAGAACCTCCTGCGCAACGCCATCCGTCACTCGCCCGAGGACGGCACGGTCAGCCTCGACGGCGAGCGCGAGGGCGACTTCTGGCACCTGCGCCTGCAGGACCAAGGCCCTGGCGTGGCGGAAGACCAGTTGGAACGCATCTTCCTCCCCTACCAGCGCCTGGACGATAGCGCCAGCGAAGGTTTCGGCCTCGGCCTGGCGATCGCCCGGCGCGCCATCGAGCTACAGGGCGGCCGGCTCTGGGCCAGCAACGGCAAGCCCGGATTGTGCCTGCACCTGTGGCTGCCGGCGGCCGCCTGAGGGCGAAGTGTTTAGAAAGTTAATGCGCTTTACTCTCAAATAACAATCAATATCATTCGTGATCTCTTGCATTTCGCTGCATTGCCCGGAGATCACCGATGTCCTCACGCGCCCTTCCCGCCGTTCCCTTCCTGCTGCTGTCCAGTTGCCTGCTCGCCAACGCCGTACACGCCGCCGGCCAGGGCGACGGCTCCGTCATCGAGCTGGGCGAGCAGACCGTGGTCGCCACCGCCCAGGAGGAAACCAAGCAGGCGCCGGGAGTTTCCATCATCACCGCCGAGGACATCGCCAAGCGACCGCCGAGCAACGACCTGTCGCAGATCATCCGGACCATGCCGGGGGTCAACTTGACCGGCAACAGCTCCAGCGGCCAGCGTGGCAACAACCGGCAGATCGACATCCGCGGCATGGGCCCGGAGAACACCCTGATCCTGGTCGACGGCAAGCCGGTCAGCTCGCGCAACTCGGTGCGCTACGGCTGGCGCGGCGAGCGCGACAGCCGCGGCGACACCAACTGGGTGCCGGCCGACCAGGTCGAGCGCATCGAAGTGATCCGCGGCCCGGCGGCGGCGCGCTACGGCAACGGCGCGGCGGGCGGCGTGGTGAACATCATCACCAAGCAGGCCGGCGCGGAAACCCACGGTAATCTCAGCGTCTACAGCAATTTCCCGCAACACAAGGCCGAAGGCGCCAGCGAACGGATGAGCTTCGGTCTCAACGGGCCGCTCACGGAAAACCTCAGCTACCGCGTCTACGGCAACATCGCCAAGACCGACTCGGACGACTGGGACATCAACGCCGGCCACGAATCCAACCGCACCGGCAAGCAGGCCGGCACCCTCCCCGCCGGTCGCGAAGGCGTGCGCAACAAGGACATCGACGGGCTGCTCAGCTGGCGCCTGACGCCCGAGCAGACCCTCGAGTTCGAGGCCGGCTTCAGCCGCCAGGGCAACATCTACACCGGCGACACGCAGAACACCAACAGCAACAACTACGTGAAGCAGATGCTCGGCCACGAGACCAACCGCATGTACCGCGAGACCTACTCGGTCACCCATCGCGGCGAATGGGACTTCGGCAGCTCGCTGGCCTACCTGCAGTACGAGAAGACCCGCAACAGCCGGATCAACGAAGGCCTGGCCGGCGGCACCGAAGGCATCTTCGACCCCAACAACGCCGGCTTCTACACCGCTACCCTGCGCGACCTGACCGCCCACGGCGAGGTCAACCTGCCGCTGCACCTGGGCTACGAGCAGACCCTGACCCTCGGCAGCGAGTGGACCGAGCAGAAGCTCGACGACCCCAGCTCCAACACCCAGAACACCGAAGAAGGCGGCTCGATCCCCGGTCTCGCCGGAAAGAACCGCAGCAGCAGTTCCTCGGCGCGGATCTTCTCGCTGTTCGCCGAGGACAACATCGAGCTGATGCCCGGCACCATGCTCACCCCAGGCCTGCGTTGGGACCACCACGACATCGTCGGCGACAACTGGAGCCCATCGCTGAACCTGTCCCACGCGCTCACCGAGCGGGTCACCCTGAAGGCCGGTATCGCCCGCGCCTACAAGGCCCCCAACCTGTACCAACTGAACCCCGACTACCTGCTCTACAGCCGTGGCCAGGGTTGCTACGGGCAAAGCACCAGTTGCTACCTGCGCGGCAACGACGGCCTCAAGGCCGAGACCAGCGTGAACAAGGAACTGGGCATCGAGTACAGCCACGACGGCCTGGTAGCGGGGCTGACCTACTTCCGCAACGACTACAAGTACAAGATCGAATCCGGCCTGTCACCGGTCGACCACGCCAGCGGCGGCAAGGGCGACTACGCCAACGCGGCGATCTACCAGTGGGAGAACGTGCCCAAGGCGGTGGTCGAGGGCCTCGAAGGCACCCTGACCCTGCCCCTGGCCGACGGCCTGAAGTGGAGCAACAACTTCACCTACATGCTGCAATCGAAGAACAAGGAAACCGGCGACGTGCTCTCGGTGACGCCGCGCTACACCCTCAACTCGATGCTCGACTGGCAGGCCACCGACGACCTCTCGCTGCAAGCCACGGTCACCTGGTACGGCAAGCAGAAGCCGAAGAAATACGACTATCACGGCGACCGTGTCACCGGCAGCGCCAACGACCAGCTCTCGCCCTACGCCATCGCCGGCCTCGGCGGCACCTATCGGTTGAGCAAGAACCTGAGCCTCGGCGCCGGCGTCGACAACCTGTTCGACAAGCGCCTGTTCCGCGCCGGCAATGCCCAGGGCGTGGTCGGCATCGACGGGGCCGGCGCGGCGACCTACAACGAGCCCGGACGGACCTTCTATACCAGCCTGACCGCGTCGTTCTGAGCCATAACGAGAAAGCCTGATGAGAACCTCCCTGCTCGTCGCCGCCCTGGGCCTCGCCCTGGCGGCGGCCCTGCCCGGCGGCGCGCCGCTGGCGCAACCGGACCCCGAGGCGACCATGGACCGCAGCCTGCTGCAACGCCAGGACCTGCCCTATCGCTTCAGCGCCGTGGACCTGGACTCCGTCGATGGCCAGCGGCATTACCGGCTGTGGCTCGGCCGACCGCTGCAGGCACCGCCCGCCGCCGGCTACCCGGTGGTCTGGATGCTCGACGGCAACGCCGCCGTCGGCGCCCTCGACGCGTCCACCCTGAGACGCCTGGCCGACGGCGACGCACCGCTGCTGGTCGCCATCGGCTACCGCACGCCGCTGCGCATCGACCGCGCCGGGCGTACCTTCGACTACACCCCGACGAGTCCCGGCCAGGCCGATCAGCGCGACCCGCTCAACGGCCTGCCCAGCGGCGGCGCCGACGCCTTCCTCGACCTGCTGCGCGACGGCATGCGCCCGGCCGTGGCGGCGCAGGCGCCCCTGGACACTGCGCGACAAACCCTCTGGGGACACTCCTACGGCGGCTTGCTGGTGCTCCACGCACTGTTCACCCGTCCCGGCGAGTTCGCCCGCTACGCCGCGGCCAGCCCGTCGCTGTGGTGGCGCGACGGGGCGATCCTCGGCGAGCGAGCGGGGCTCGAACAGCGCCTGCGCGGAAAGCGCGCGGAACTCCTGCTCTGGCGCGGCAGCGCCGAACCGGCCAGCCCGCGCGGCTCGCTGAAAGCCGAGCCGGGCCAGGCGATGGCGCGGCTGGTAGATGACCTGCGCCGGGTTGCCGGGCTCACGCTGGACTTCCAGCCGCTCGACGGCCTGGGTCATGGCGAAACGCTGGGGGCCTCGTTGCGCCTTCTGCTCGCCCGTCCGGCGGTGGAACGCCAGCGCTGAAGGCGCACGCTCCCAGGAGCCCTTTACGCCGTCCCTTTCTTCCGCCCGCGGGAGAAGGTCGGGCTGTAAGGAAGACCGACGCAACGGCGGATAACCGCTTCGCGGTTATTCGCCCTACTGGAAGCCAGGCATCCGCGCGCCGCTGCATCCCTCTACGCCGCACGGCATCCTCTCCCGCCTGCGGGAAAGGGTTGGGGTGAGGGAAAATCGCCCTACGCCACCACCGGAATCAGCGGGTCAGCCGCCGCCAGCGCCACGGCGCGGTCCGCCGCCGGCGGGTAGATCCACACGCCATTGATCTCGGTCTTGATCTTCTTGCCCTCCTCGCGCACGAACCGTACCTGGCGGTCCCAGCCCTCGGTGAACACCGCGCCCCAGCCGCCGAGGTCGAGACAGGTCACGTACTTCACCTGGCTGTAGGGAATCGGCTCGACGCCGAGCAGGTCGGCGGCCACGTTATTGCCGGCCGAGCGACCCAGAGCGATGGCGTGCTGGCAGGTCATCAGGGCATGGTTGCCGAGGTCGTCGGTAGCCGCGCGGGCCACGTCGCCGGTGGCGTAGACATCGTCGAGACCGAGCACCTTGAGGTTGCGGTCGACATGCAGGCGACCCTGGGCATCGCGCTCGCCCGGAATCTGCCCGGTCAGGGTGCTGGCCCGCACGCCCACGGTCCAGACCACGGTCTTCGCCTCGATCCGCTGGCCGTCGTCGAGCGTCACGCCCTCGGCATCCACCGCCGCCACCGAACGCCCCAGGCACCACTCCACGCCCAGTTCCGCCGAGGCCTCGGCGATCAAGCCGCTCAGGTCCGCGCCCATCGATGCGCCGATGGCGGCGCCGCGGTCGACCACGATCACTCGCAGCGCCGCTTTCTCGCCGAGGATCGCCCGCAGGCGCGCCGGCATCTCGGTGGCGGTCTCGATGCCGGTGAAGCCGCCGCCGGCGACCACCACGGTGTTGCGTGCCGGCGAATCCGGCAAGTCGCGCAGGGCATGCAGGTGTGCCTCCAGGCGCAGGGCGTCTTCCAACTGGTCGACATCGAAGGCAGCGTCGATGCCGACGACACTCGCCGGACGCCACACGCCGCTGCCGGCCGCCAGCACCAGGCGGTCGTAGTCCAGTTGCGCCAGCGTGCCCTCGGCATCGCGGTACTCCACCCACTTGCCGGCCACGTCGATGCGCTGCGCGCTGCCCTGCACGAAACGCACGCCGACCGCGGCGAACAATTCGCCCAGCGGCGCCGCCATGCGCTGCACGTCAGGCTCGTAGAAACGCGGGCGGATGCGCAGCTCGGGCTGCGGCGCGAGCACCGCGACCTCGACGTCGTCGCGGCCCTGGCGGTCGAGCTGGCGCACTGCGCTCAGCGCGCTCCACATGCCGGCGAATCCGGCACCGACGATCAGGATACGTTGTTTCATTGGGGGCTCCTGGAGGGAAAGGACGGGATATCCGGAGAAAAGCCTCTCCGTAACTACGACTATATTTGTCGTAGTTAAGAAGATCAATCCCCGAAAAGCGTTCCGAGAGGCAATCGCCCCTCGCCGTGAAAGAGAGGAAAAGACGTCGAAAACATACGAAAAGGATCGGAGATAGAGCGCTTCGAGGCGGAAGACAGCGAACGACCTGTCCTTGTGAGCGACCTGAAAACCGCGCAGAATATTGCGAATATTTCTGTCGGAGTTAGTGATGGCTCTCTATAGCGCCGGCGTCGAATACGGCATCCACTGCCTGTTGTTCCTCGCCGACGAGAAAGGCGACAGCCGCGAGTCCAGCGTACGCACCCTCGCCGAGTTGCAGGGCGTGCCGCCGGAACTGCTGGCCAAGGTCTTCACCCGCCTGGCCAAGGCCGGCCTGGTGGCTGCCACCGAAGGCGTGCGCGGTGGCTTCCGCCTGGCACGGCCGGCCAACGAAATCAGCGTGCTCGACGTGGTCCGCGCCATCGACGGCGACAAATCGATCTTCGAATGCCGCGAGGTCCGCGAGCGCTGCGCGATCTTCGAAGGCAACCCGCCTTCCTGGGCGACCCGCAACACCTGCTCTATCCACGCGGTGATGCTCACCGCGCAGAAGCGCATGGAAGAAGCGCTGGCCCAGCAGACCATCCTCGACCTGGTACGCCGGGTGGGGCGTATCGCGCCACCGGAGTTCGGCGAAGAAGTGCTGCGCTGGATGGATGCCAGCCGGGAAGGACGCGGCGGCTCCCGCGACTAGCCCTTGGCGCATACGGAGCGGCGCCGCAAGCCCGTTTCGCGGAAAACACCATTGTCGACTGCGGTGCTAATCGCGCCGGCGTTTCTCCCTACCCTATCGCCAGAGGCCGCCGCAGAGCGGCCGCCGGCCCACTGCAATGGCCCGTGACCAACTTGCGTGATAGGTGAACGATGGAACCTGGCAGCTACCAACTGACCATGAGCGTGCTCATGACCCCCGACAAGGCGAACTTCTCCGGCAACGTCCACGGCGGCGCGCTGCTCAAGCTCCTCGACGAAGTGGCCTTTGCCTGCGCCAAGCGCTACGCCGGACGCTACGTGGTGACCCTGTCGGTGGATCAGGTGATCTTCCGCGAGCCGATCCATGTCGGCGAACTGGTGACCTTCCTCGCCTCGGTGAACTACACCGGGCGCACTTCGATGGAGGTCGGGGTGAAGGTGATGACCGAGAACATCCACGAGCGCACCGTGCGCCATACCAACAGTTGCTTCTTCACCATGGTGGCGATGGACGACCAGCGCCGGCCGGTGGCGGTGCGTCCGCTGGAACCGGAGACCGCGATCGAGAAACGCCGCTACGCCCAGGCCCTGGCCCGGCGCGAGCAGCGCAAGCTGATGGAACTGCGCTACCAGGAGATCCGCGAACAGGTGGATCACGCGATGCCGGCCTGAACGCCGCCCGGCCCGCGGGCCGGGTCCTCAGCCCTCGCCGACCAGGCTCTCGAACGCTTCTTCCAGCACGCTGGCGCTGCCGGGGCGGACTACCCGCGCCACCTCCCGGCCGTCGCGAAGAAAGACGAAGGTCGGCCACAGCTTGACCTGGAACGAGCGCCCCAGGCGGCGCCCGGGACCGTCCTCGACCTTCAGGTGGCCGACCTCCGGATAGTCGTCGAATACTTCCGCCAGCAGCGGCTGGGCGGCCTGGCAATGGCCGCACCAGTCGGTACCGAACTCCACCAGCGTCGGACCGGCGAGCCGGTCCAGTTCGTCGCGCGCCGGTGCCTCGGCGCTGTATCGGGTCTTCATACGCTGCTTCTCCATGAGCTTGGCTGACAGGACGGCAGACTCCCGCGGCGGCGCCAGGTTCGACCCGCGCGACGATGGACTCAGCGTTTCCGCACGCGCGCCATGCAGCGCTGGTAGCGTTCGTCGACGCGCTTGGCGAACCAGGCGGTGGTCAGCTTGCGGGTGATCTTCGGGCTCTCCAGGGCGATCCCCGGCAGCACGGCGCGGGGCAGCGTCTTGCCGGTGGCGCTTTCGGCCAGGGCGAAGACCTTGCGGTACAGCGCGCTGTCGGCGAACTCCGGGCTGTCGCCCTGCTCCAGCGCCCGGCGGATCGCCGCGTCGCTCATGTCCAGGCGCTTGCCGAGGCTGCGCACGGCCAGTTCGGTGGAGCCCGGCGTGCGCGTGCCGTAGCGGATCAGATCGCCATCCAGCGCCAGCGGAATTCCCGAGACGCGACTCACCGCGCTCTGGAACGCGGCGTTGCGACTGGCATACCAGCCGGCGTTGAAGTCGGCGAAGCGGTACAGCGGCGCCGGGTAGTCCGCCGGATAGCCAAGCAGGTGGGCGATGCCGAAATACATGCCGCCGCGTCGGCTGAACACCTCGCGGCGGATGCTGCCGTCCAGCGGATAGGGATAGCCGTCCGCGTGCTGCTCGGCGAAAGCGATGCTGACCTGCATCGGCCCGCCGGTGTGTACCGGGTTGAAGCCGCCGAACAGCTTGCCGCCCATGGGCACGATGGCGATGAAATCGTCGAATGTCTCGCTCAGTTCCTTCTCCGTGCGCGCCGCGGCCAGGCGCTGGCTGTAGGTGCGGCCATCGGGCGACTTGATATTCAGCGCCGAGCTGACCAGGAACGCCGGCACGTGCAGCTTGCCGGCACGACGCTCGACCTCGCGGGTGGCGATCCTGCCCAGGCCGGCCACCGGCGGGTCGACCTGGTAGGTGGACTCCTGCTCGGTCACCGCCAGCACCGCACAGAGATTCTCGTCGCTGGGGTAGATCTGCTGGGCGGAAAAGGCCGCGTAGATATCGCTGGCCCACCCTTGGCGATCGCGCACCGTGGCCGGCATCAGGCGGACGATCTTCGCCCGTACTTCGTCGGGGTTGGGCGGCGGCGGCTCCGCCGACCGCGAACTGCACCCGGCCAGCGCCAGGAGCATGAGCAACCCCGTTACGCCGCGACCCTGGCGTACTGCTTTCATCTGCGATTCCCTGTTCCGTTGCGAAGTGGGCGGCCGGTGGCGACCGCCGAAGCCAGGGCATTCTAGCCGAGCATCCGGCGGCTTCCGTACCGTCCGTCACGCACGGTCGCGGTTCAGAGCGCTGCGTCGGTGCGCTGCCGCTTGACCCGACGCCAGGTCGAGGGCGAGGCGCCGGCCAGCCGGAGAAAGATCCGCGAGAAATGCGGCTGGTCGGAAAAGCCGCAGGCGACGCCGATCTGCGAAAGCGGTTCGTCGCTGCCCAGCATCAGCTCCTTGGCCCGGTCGACGCGCAAGCGCATCAGCCATTCGTGGGGCGAAACACCGGTGCTGCACTTGAAGGCCTTGGTGAAATAGCTGCGCGAGAGCCCGCACTCCTCGGCCAGGCGCGCCACCGATACGCCCTCGGCCAGATGCCCGGCGATCAGCTCCTTGGCCCTGCGCAATTGCCAGGGCGCCAGGCCCTTGCCGGTGCAGGCCGGGACCTGGGTCGAAGCGAAGCGATCCTGGACGTGGGTCAACAGCGCCAGCATGACCTGTTCGATGAACAGCTCGTTGCGCTCGCCCGCCCTGGCGAAACTGGGCAGCAACGCCAGCGCCAGGTGATAGACCACCGGATCGTCGACACCGATGATCCGCTCCGGCTCGGCGGACGCGCGTTGCCCTTCTTCGTAGAGAAACTCCTTTATCGAAGCGCGCGGCAACATGAAGCGGACATTGTCGTAAGTTGTCCGATGCTGGCACTTTATTTCATCGCCAAGATAGGCGATGGAGATACTTTTCCGTGGATGTCCGCCATCGAAAACCAGTTTGTTTCCATTCCAGAGACGATGGGAATTGAAATCGCGCAACTGCACGATGACGGAAAACGAATCGGCACAAGGAATATGGATCACCTTGTCCGGATCGGGAGTCGCCTCACTATTGCGAATCAAGGCGTACCCTTCTCCCCTTATGATGTTCCCTGGCGTGGATTGGTCGCCCTTTGTTCTGTCTATGGCAACAGTCATGACTCCCCCTGATTCCATGCGCCTGATGATCTCGTGACACTTTTCTCTCGACGCGAAAAACGACGCACGAAAGCTCCCCCAGAGATTAATCCGAGGGAGCCGTTCCGGGGAAATCTAACCGACGAAGATAACTACCAGATTACTGCGCTGTTACTCGATGATATAACGCTCAACCCTTTTCCTGTTCCGACGGGCCAGCGGCCTGGTCGAGGCGATGCCGACCCGGTAGTTGCCCCAGCACATGGCCGACCGAACCCGCCTTGTCGCAGGCCGAGGCGAACGCGCAACCGCCGAGCAATTGCTTGCCGACCGGGATGACCTGCTCGCCGAGCAGGATGCCGAGCAACCCCACCAGCGCCACCAGCGGCGGAGCCGGCGAACGCACCTGCAGCAGGCTGTAGACGATCCCCACCAACAGTCCGGCGCCCAGCGACAATACGTAGAGCTTCATCTTCGTTCTCCTTCGCGGCCGTGCCGCCCGGCGGGCCGGAGCGGCACGGCCGGCATTCACTTGGCCGGATTCGGGCCGATGCGTTCGCCGTGGGTCACCCGCTCGGGCGCCTTGTGCACCATGGTGTAGGCGTAGTCCACGCCCATGCCGTAGGCCCCGGAATGCTCCTTGGCGATGGCCATCACGGCGTCGTAGGTATCCCGGCGGGCCCAGTCGCGCTGCCACTCCAGCAGGACCTGCTGCCAGGTCACCGGTACCACGCCGGCCTGGACCATGCGGTCCATGGCGTACTTGTGGGCGTCGCTGGAGGTGCCGCCCGAGGCATCGGCCACCATGTAGATCTCGTAGCCGCCCTCGAGCATGGCGCAGAGGGCGAAGGTGGTGTTGCAGACCTCCGTCCACAGCCCGGCGACCACGACCTTCTTGCGGCCCGCGGCGGCCAGCGAGTCGCGCACGTTCTGGTCGTCCCAGGAGTTCATCGAGGTGCGTTCGAGGATCTTCTGCTCGGGGAACACCGCCAGCAGCTCCGGATAGGTCGGTCCGGAGAAGCTGTCGGTTTCCACCGTGGTGATGGTGACCGGGATGTCGAATACCTTCGCCGCCTTGGCCAGGCCCACTACGTTGTTCTTCAGCGTCTGGCGATCGATGGACTGTACGCCGAATGCCATCTGTGGCTGCTGGTCGATGAAGATGATCTGGCTGTTCTGCGGAGTTAGAACTTCGAGATAGTGGCTCATGATTGTTTCCTGACAACGAACGATGAATTCCAGCTGTTGCGCACAACAGCACGCGGGCCAACAGATAACTTCCCGTGGCCGGCCAGACTATGAAGCATGAATATTGGAAAAAACAAACTTTTCGAGAAAATAAATCACTGAACTGCGGCCCCGGATAAAGTTGAATGGCGATATTCAAAATATTCGACACATCCATACAAAAAGCGCACACAGAGACAATAAAATAAGGATTACCAGCTAGCAGAATCGACAGTCCGCCCTATAAGAAAAAGCCCCCATGAAGTTCAGGACATGTCTCGCGCCTTACTTGCTATCGACCACCAGCAAGTTGCGCTTGCAGGAGGATGCGTCATTCGGGAAAACCGCTCTTTCGTCCCGTACGTTTCCCGCCGCACCTATCCTGTCCGGTGGCCTCTCTCGCCGCCGCCCTCGCTGACCGATTCCGCCCCGCTGCCAGGAGCACGCCATGAGCCACGATCCGCCGAGCAAGGACCGCCGCCATTTCCTCACTACCAGTTCGGTGCTGGGCGCCGCCGGAGTCCTGTGGTCCGCCCTGCCCTTCGCCAACGCCGCCAGCCTTTCTCCCGCAAGCAACCCAGGAGGTTCCATGACCGCCGACCTGATCCTGCACAACGGCCGCTTCCACACCGTGGACCGCGACAACCCCACCGCCACCGCCGTGGCGATCAAGGACGGCAAGTTCCTTGCCGTCGGCAACGACGCCGAGGCGATGCTCCATCGCGGCAGCGCCACCCAGGTGATCGACCTGCAGAAGCGCACCGTGATCCCCGGTCTCAACGACTCGCACCTGCACCTGATCCGCGGTGGCCTCAACTACAACCTGGAGCTGCGCTGGGAAGGCGTGCCCTCCCTGGCCGACGCCTTGCGCATGCTCAAGAACCAGGCCGAACGCACGCCCAGCCCCCAGTGGGTGCGGGTGGTCGGCGGCTGGAACGAGTTCCAGTTCGCCGAGAAGCGCATGCCGACCCTGGAGGAATTGAACAAGGCCGCGCCGGACACCCCGGTGTTCGTCCTCCACCTGTACGATCGCGCCCTGCTCAACCGCGCCGCCCTGCGCGTGGTCGGCTACACCAAGGACACGCCCAACCCGCCCGGCGGCGAGATCGTCCGCGACAGCAGCGGCGAACCCACCGGCATGCTGATCGCCCGGCCCAACGCGATGATTCTCTACGCCACCCTGGCCAAGGGACCGAAGCTGCCGCTGGAATACCAGGTCAACTCCACCCGCCAGTTCATGCGCGAACTCAACCGCCTCGGCCTGACCAGCGCGATCGACGCCGGCGGCGGCTTCCAGAACTACCCGGACGACTACCAGGTGATTCGCGAACTGGCCGACCAGGGCCAGCTCACCGTACGCATCGCCTACAACCTGTTCACCCAGAAACCGAAGGAAGAACTCGCCGACTTCAAGAACTGGACCGGCAGCGTCAAGTACGGCCAGGGCAGCGATTTCTTCCGCCACAACGGCGCCGGCGAGATGCTGGTGTTCTCCGCCGCCGACTTCGAGGACTTCCTCGAACCGCGCCCGGACCTGCCGCAGACCATGGAGCAGGAGCTGGAGCCGGTGGTCCGCCACCTGGTGGAGCAGCGCTGGCCGTTCCGCCTGCACGCCACCTACGACGAATCGATCTCGCGGATGCTCGACGTGTTCGAGAAGGTCGACCGCGACATTCCGTTCAACGGCCTGCCCTGGTTCTTCGACCACGCCGAGACCATCACCCCGCGCAACATCGAGCGGGTGCGGGCACTCGGCGGCGGCATCGCGATCCAGGACCGCATGGCCTTCCAGGGCGAGTACTTCGTCGACCGCTACGGTGCCAAGGCCGCCGAGGCCACGCCGCCGATCCAGCGCATGCTCGCCGAGGGCGTGCCGGTGGGTGCCGGCACCGACGCCACCCGGGTCTCCAGCTACAACCCCTGGACCTCGCTGTACTGGCTGGTCAGCGGCCGCACCGTCGGCGGCATGGCCCTGTATCCGCAGGGCCTGCCGCGGGAAACCGCGTTGCAGCTGTTCACCCACGGCAGCGCCTGGTTCTCCAGCGAGCAGGGCAAGAAAGGACAGATCAAGGTTGGCCAGCTCGCCGACCTGGCGGCGCTGTCGGCGGACTTCTTCGGCGTCGAGGAAGAGGCCATCAAGTGGATCGAGTCGGTGCTCACGGTGGTCGACGGCAAGATCGTCTATGCCGCCGCCGAGTTCGACAAGCTCGGTCCGCCGGCGCCGCCGGTGCTGCCGGACTGGTCGCCGGTGGCCAAGGTACCCGGCCACTGGCGGCAAGGCGCGCCGCTGACCGCCCAGGTCCACCAGTGCGTCGGTGCCTGCGCGGTACACGCCCACGAGCACAACCGCGCGCGCCACTCCAACGTACCGGTGAGCGACTTCCAGGGTTTCTGGGGCGCATTCGGCTGTTCCTGCTTCGCTTTCTGACGTACCCGGGCGGGCCCTTCGCGGCCCGCCTCGCCCGGAGTTTTCCCGATGATCCGCGTTCGACCGGTCGGCCGCCTGGCCCTTTTCCTGGCGCTGGGCGGCACCTCGCCGTGCCACGCCGCGACAGAGGAAGCCAAGGCACCCGACTACCTGGAGTGGCGCCTGCTCAACCGCAACTACTTCCTCTACAACGACTATCGCCGCGCGGACGCCGGGCGCGGCTACCGCAAGGAATGGGCACACGGCCTGATCGCCGACCTGGAGTCGGCCTATACTCCCGGCCGCGTCGGTTTCGGCCTCGATCTCCACGGCTTCGCCGGCTTCAAGCTCGACGGCGGACGTGGCCATGCCGGCACCGGCCTGTTGCCGCTGGACTCATCCGGCGATAACGCCAGCGAGTATTCCGACGCCGGCGCCGCACTCAAGCTGCGGCTCGGCGAGAGTCTGCTCAAGGTCGGCGAGATGACCGTCGAGACCCCGGTCTTCGATACCAGCGACAAGCGCCTGCAACCCCAGTACGCCAGGGGCTTCTTCCTGCAGAGCGACGACCTCGACCGCGTGCGGATCCAGGCCGGGCGCTTCACCGCCTTCAAGGAACAGGCCTCCAGCTCCGGCCATGGCGACTTCGACGGCTACGGCGCGAGCACCGCCGGCAGCGCCATCGGCTTCGCCGGCGCCAGCCTGGCGGCCAGCGACAACCTGAGCGGCTCGCTGTTCGCCGCGCAACTGGACAACGTCTGGCGCCAGGTCTATCTCAACATGAACCTGCAACGTGCCGCGTTCAGCCTGGATGGCAACCTCTATCGCACGCGCGACCAGGGCCGCAGCCGGGCCGGCGCGATCGACACCCTGGCCTACAGCCTGCAACTGAAGTACCGCGTCGGCGCGCAGGGTTTCTCCCTGGCCTACCAGCGTGTCCATGGGGATACGCCGTTCGACTTCGTCGGAGGTGACTCCATCTACCTCGCCAACTCGATCAAGTACGCCGATTTCAACGGTCCCGGAGAACGCTCCTGGCAGGCCCGCTACGACCTCGACCTGGCCCCGTTCGGCCTGCCGGGGCTGAGCTTCATGGCGCGTTACGTCAGCGGCCGCGCCATCGACGGCAGCCATGCGCCGGCCGGCGGCGCCTACAACCCGCTGGGCGCCGATGGCCGCTACCGGCCCTTGCAGGGCAGCGGCGGCAAGCACTGGGAGCGCGACCTCGACCTGCGCTACGTGTTCGCCTCGGGCCCGCTCAAGGATCTCTCGCTGAACGTCTCGCACCTCAGCCACCGGGCCAACGCGGCCCAGGCCGGCGACGACATCGACCGCCTCTACCTGATCGTCGAATACCCACTCAAAGGCTCGCTCTGACCATGACCGCACCCGCCGCCTCACCCTGGAGTCCCCTGCGCCAAGCCACCTTCCGCTGGCTATGGCTGGCCAGCATCGCCTCGAACATCGGCACCTGGATGCACGAGGTGGGCGCCGGCTGGCTGATGACCTCGCTCTCCGCCAGCCCGCTGAACGTGGCCCTGGTGCAGGTCGCCGGATCGCTGCCGATGTTCTTCCTGGCCCTGCCGGCCGGCGCCCTCGCCGATATCGTCGACAAGCGCCGCTACCTGCTCGGCGTGCAATTGTGGATGGCCTTGGTGGCCACCCTGCTGGCCAGCCTCACCCTGCTCCAGTTGACCAGCGTCTGGCTGCTGCTCGGCCTGACCCTGTGCATGGGCATCGGCACCGCGCTGATGATGCCGGCCTGGAGCGCCACCACTCCGGAACTGGTGGGCAAGGACGAACTGCCGGCGGCGGTGGCGCTGTCCAGTGTCGGGGTCAACCTGGCGCGGGCGGTCGGACCGGCCATCGCCGGGGTGCTGGTGAGCCTGGTCGGCCCCTGGCTGACCTTCGCCCTCAACGCCCTCTCCTTCTTCGCGGTGATCGCCGTGCTGCTGGCCTGGAAACGCGAGGCCGTGCCCTCGGTGCTGCCGGCGGAACGCCTGTTCGGCGCCCTGCGCGCCGGCTGGCGCTACAGCCGCAGCTCGAGGCCGCTGCAATCGGTGCTGGTGCGCGCGGTGGCGTTCTTCCTCGGCGCCAGCGCCGGCATGTCGCTGCTGCCCCTGATCGTGCGCGGCGAACTGCATGGCAACGCCATGGACTTCGGCCTGCTGCTGGGCAGCGTCGGCGTCGGCGCGGTGCTCGGCGCCGCGTTCCTGCCGCGCCTGCGCGAACGCCTCGGCAGCGACCGCCTGGTGCTGCTCTCCAGCGTGCTCTACGCACTGGTGCTAGTGGCCCTGGCGCTGCTGCGCAACCTCTATTTGCTGGTGCCGGTGATGCTGCTCAGCGGCGCGGCATGGATCGCCGTGCTCTCCAGCCTGCAGGTCGCCGCGCAGACCTCCGTGCCGGCCTGGGTCCGCGCCCGCGCGCTGGCGGTCTACATCCTGGTGTTCTTCGGCAGCATGGCCGCCGGCGGCGCCCTGTGGGGTCTGGTCGCCAGCCACCTGTCGATCACCTTCGCCCTGCTCTGCGCCAGCGCCGCGCTGCTGCTCGGCCTGTTCGCGTCGCTGCGCTGCCGGCTGCCGGTCACCGAGGCCGAGGACCTCGCGCCGTCGTTGCACTGGCCGGCGCCACTGGTCGACGAAGAGGTGGACCAGGAACGCGGCCCGGTGATGGTCACCCTCGAGTACGACATCGACCCGCAGGACGCCGCGGCATTCCAGGCGGCGATGGTCGAGGTGCGCGCCATGCGTCGGCGCAACGGCGCGGTGTCCTGGGGGCTGGTCCAGGACAGCGGCAACCGTCGCCTGTGGCTGGAGTTCTTCATCGACGAATCCTGGCTGGAGCACCTGCGCCACCACCAGCGGGTGACCCGCGGCGAGTTGCGGGTCGAGGCCGCCGCCCGGCGCTTCCAGAGCGCCGGCGTGGAGGTGCGCATCCGCCATTACCTGCACGGCGCGGCCAGGCCTTGAGCCTCCCGGGCGACGGTCGTCGCCTGCCCCTGGCGGATCCGCCCACGGCTGTTATCCTGCTCGCCAATGGCGCCACAAGGACGGTGGCCGGCAGCGATGCCGCGCACCCGCGGCGCCGCGAACGCAACCCACAGGGAAGTCCACGCATGTCCTACGACTACGAGAAAACCAGCCTCACCCTCTACCGGGCGGTATTCAAGGCCAACTACGACGGCGACGTCGGTCGCTACCTGCGCCCCGACCAGGAACTCGCCGAGGCTGCGGAAGTCGCCCCGCTGCTGCATCCGACCTTCGACAGCCCCAACACCCCTGGCGTCCCCGCCCGCGCGCCGGACATCGTCGCCGGCCGCGACGGCCTCTACGCCCCGGACACCGGCGGCACCTCGGTGTTCGACCGCGCCGGCGTGCTGCGCCGCGCCGACGGCGACTTCGTGATACCCGACGGCACCGACATCCCGCCGGACCTTAAGGTGAAACAGGACAGCTACAACAAGCGCCTGCAAGCCACCCACTACACCATCATGCCGGCCAAGCCGATGTACCGGGAGGTCCTCATGGGCCAACTGGACAACTTCGTGCGCAACGCCATCCGCCGCCAATGGGAAAAAGCCCGCGGGCTCTAGGAGTGAACCATGAACCTGAAACCCCAGACCCTGATGGTGGCGATCCAGTGCGTCGCCGCGCGCACCCGCGAACTCGACGCTCAGTTGCAGAACGACGACCCGCAGAACGCCGCTGAACTCGAACAGTTGCTGGTCGGCTACGACCTCGCCGCCGACGACCTGAAGAACGCCTACGAGCAAGCCCTGGGCCAATACAGCGGCCTGCCGCCCTATGACCGGCTGATCGAAGACCCGGCGTCCTGACGACCCGTGGGCGGGCCATCGTTGGCCTGCCCGCTCCAGCGCGCGCAGAGAAACGACAGATGGTCTTCGGCTGGCACGGCGACACCATCACCCGCGACACCGCAGTGTGCCGCGACTAGCGCAACGCCCAGGACGTACGGCGCTTCCTCGTCGGGCTGTGCGGCGCCGACTTCCGCTTCGATCGTGCCTTCATGGCCGGGATTGGCGACGGCGCGACAAAGACCCTGGGCGAGGTGGCGGACGAACGGCGGCGGCGCCAGCCCCTCCGCCTGAGCGAACGCTCAGGCGCGAAAATGGCTCGGCGGCTGGCCGCTCCAGCGCTGGAAGGCATGGCGCAGGCTGGCGGTCTCGCTGAAGCCGAGTTCCTCGGCGATCCGGTAGATCGGCATGTCGCCGCTCTGCAACAGCTCCTTGGCGCGGGCGAAGCGCAGCTCGTCGAGCAGTTGCTGGTAGCTGGTGCGCTGCTGCTGCAAGTGCCGGCGCAGGCTGCGCGACGAACAGTTCAGGCGCCGCGCCAGTTCCTCCAGGCCCGGCGGGTCCTGCAGGCGCTCGGCGAGGATCGCCCGGACCTTGTCCAGCCAGGCGCGGCGCGCGGCCAGGTCGATGTTCTGCCGCCGGCACTGTTCCAGCATCTCCCGGTGGGTCACCGGGTCGGCCAGCGGCAACGGGCGCTCCAGCCATTCGGCGGCGAAGCCGATGGCGCTGCGCTCGCGTTCGAAGTGCAACTCGCAGGCGAAACCCTCGGCGTAGGCCCGCGCCATCGCCTCGTCGCCGGCATAGTCGAAGGCCGCTTCCAGCAAGGGCAGCGGCTGGCCGAGCAGGTCGGCGCAGGTGACCTTCAACGAGCCCAGGCAAAGCTCGGTGTTGAATGGCCGCAGCGCCTCGTCCTCGCCGTAGCCGGTGGCCACCAGCCAGGCGCGGCCGTCGGCGACCTCCAGCGACAGGTGGAAGTAGGTGCCGAGCAAGACCGGATAGCTGAGGCCGATGCGCAGCGCCTCGCCGAGGGTCGGCGCGGAGAGCAGCGCGTAGCCGAGCAGGCCGTAGGCGGAAATCCGCGTGCGCAGCCCCAGGCGCAGGCCGAGGGCCGGCTCGTCGCTGAGCCGGCAGGCGTTGGCGAACACCTGCTGCTCCTGCCAGGGGCTGATCAGGCGCCGCAGGTCGAGCAGGTCGGCGGGGGTGATGCCACTGCCTTCGAGCAGTTGCTCGCGGGCGAACCCTTCCTTCTCCAACAGCGAGAGAGTGAGGGTCGACATGTGCAGCGAGTTGAGCCAGGTGGCGCGGGAGAAGGTCGAGTCGATCATGGCGTGCCCATCGTTACCGGTGGCCGCGCCGCGCTGTTACCGCGCGGACGGGATACACAGGGTAGGCAAGTTGCGTGCCGCCGCGCCTGTCGCCGGTCCCGCAGGCAGTTGGCTCAACCGCGCGAGAGGAAGCGCATGCCCTCCTCCAGGCCGCTCAGGGTCAACGGATACATCTGTTCCTTGACCAGTTCGCGGACCAGGCCGGTGGACGCCGTGTAGTTCCAGGTGTCCTTCGGATAGGGGTTGATCCAGATGAGCTTCTTGTACTTCTCCATGAAGCGCTGCATCCAGACGTAACCGGCTTCCTCGTTCCAGTGCTCGACGCTGCCACCGGCCTGGGTGATCTCGTAGGGCGCCATCGCCGCGTCGCCGACGAACACCACCTTGTAGTCCGGACCGTACTTGTGCAGCAGGTCGAAGGTGGCGGTGCGTTCGCTGCTGCGGCGCAGGTTGTTCTTCCACACCGACTCGTAGATGAAGTTGTGGAAGTAGAAATACTCCAGGTGCTTGAACTCGGTCTTGCAGGCCGAGAACAGCTCCTCGCAGACCTTGACGTGGGCGTCCATCGAGCCGCCGATGTCCAGCAGCAGCAACAGCTTCACCGTGTTGCGCCGCTCCGGGCGCATCTGGATGTTGAGCAGCCCGGCGTCCTTCGCGGTGTGGTCGATGGTGCCGTCGATGTCCAGCTCCTCCGCCGCGCCCTCACGGGCGAACTTGCGCAGGCGCCGCAGGGCGATCTTGATGTTGCGCGTACCCAGTTCGACCTGGTCGTCGAGGTTCTTGTATTCGCGCTGGTCCCAGACCTTGGCCGCCTTGCCCTGGCGCTTGCCGGCGTCGCCGACGCGGACGCCCTCCGGGTTGAAGCCGCCGGAGCCGAACGGACTGGTACCGCCGGTACCGATCCACTTGTTACCACCGGCATGGCGCTCCTTCTGTTCCTCGAGGCGTTTCTTGAACTCCTCGATCAGCTTGTCCAGGCCGCCGAGGGACTGGATCTGCGCCTTTTCCTCGTCGGTCAGCAGGCGCTCGAACTCCTTGCGCAGCCATTCCTCGGGGATCAGCGCCTTGAGGTGGTCGTCGAGCTTCTCCAGGCCCTTGAAGTAGGCGCCGAAGGCCCGGTCGAACTTGTCGAAGTGGCGCTCGTCCTTGACCATGATGGTGCGCGCCAGGTAGTAGAACTCGTCCATGTCGGCGAACACCACGCGGTGCTTCAGGGCGTCGATCAGGTCGAGCAGCTCGCGCACCGACACAGGCACCTTGGCTGCGCGCATTTCGTTGAACAGGTTGAGCAGCATGGCTGCGACCTCGTCTGTTGTCCGTTGATCCCGGCGCGCGAGCGCCGGTCAGTATTGGTGTTCCTGCGGCAGGTCGTCGGCGATGACGTACCAGTCGGCTTTCGAACCCACGTAGATGTGCCGCTGCGCTACCGATGGCAGCGGCGAGTCGAGGGTGCCGAGGGCGATAGAGGTGTACGTCGGGTCCTCGTTGCCACCAAGCCACTGCAGGTTCGATCCGCAGTGGCGGCAGAAGGTACGGGTGACGCCTGGCGACGAGTGGTATTCGGCCACCGCGTCCGCCCCGGCGACATAGCGGAACGCCTCGCGGCGCACCTTGCCGTAGGTGGCGAACGCCGCGCCGTGGGCCTTGCGGCACTGGCTGCAATGACAATGGCTGGCCGATTCGATGGGCGCGTCGATCTCGTAACGTACCGCGCCGCACAGGCAACTTCCGCTGAGCATGGGATGTTCCTCCGCTGTCTGGCGTGCCGCCCCGCGGCCCTTTCCCCGGAAAGGGCCGCCGCACTCAGCGGCTGGCGCGGCGGCTCATGAACGCCAGGCGCTCGAGAAGCTGCACGTCCTGCTCGTTCTTCACCAGGGCGCCGGCCAGCGGCGGGATCGCCTTGGTCGGATCGCGTTCGCGCAGCACCGCTTCGCCGATCTCGTCGGCCATCAGCAGCTTCAGCCAGTCGACCAGCTCGGAAGTCGAAGGTTTCTTTTTCAGGCCGGGCACCTTGCGCACGTCGAAGAAGATGTCCAGCGCCTCGCTGACCAGCGACTGCTTGATGTTCGGGTAGTGCACGTCGACGATCTTCTGCAACGTCTCGCGGTCGGGGAAGGCGATGTAGTGGAAGAAACAGCGGCGCAGGAAGGCGTCGGGCAGTTCCTTCTCGTTGTTCGAGGTGATGATGATGATCGGGCGCTGCTTCGCCTTGATGGTTTCGTTGGTCTCGTAGACGTAGAACTCCATCTTGTCGAGTTCCTGCAACAGGTCGTTGGGGAACTCGATGTCGGCCTTGTCGATCTCGTCGATCAGCAGGATCACCCGCTCCTCGGCCTCGAAGGCCTCCCAGAGCTTGCCCTTCTTGATGTAGTTGCGCACGTCGTGGACCTTGTCCACGCCCAGCTGCGAATCGCGCAGGCGGCTTACCGCATCGTACTCGTAGAGGCCCTGGTGGGCCTTGGTGGTGGACTTGATGTGCCAGGTGATCAGCTTGGCGCCGAAGGACTCGGCCAACTGCTCGGCGAGCATGGTCTTGCCGGTGCCCGGTTCGCCCTTCACCAGCAGCGGCCGCTGCAGGGTGATGGCGGCGTTGACCGCGAGCTTGAGGTCGTCGGTGGCGACGTAGGACTGGGTGCCTTCGAACTTCATCAGGAAATCCTCGAACGGTAACGCCCTGGCTGGAAAACCGGGCAGTTCAGTATTGTTTGAAAACCCGACTATAACGCGGGGACAAGCGCACTGTGAACGCAGACGGGTCATTCAGTCACTGAATGCCCGGCCACCTCGCGACCCGCCGTTCCGCCCGCGTCTTCAGCCGTCGTCGTCGCGCGTCGCCGGGGAACGCTCGAAACGAGCGTTGAACGCCTCGACGAACGCGTTGCGGAGAATCCCGAGGAACGCCTGGAACGCGCTGACGTCCCGCTGGTGGATATTACCGCTCAGGCTCACACGGGTTGCGAACTGGTCTTTGCGCTGGTTCTTCAGCACCGTCTCGCCCCCGCCGACCAGCGCCTCCCACACCGAGCGGAACAGGTTCTTGTCGCCATCCTCCACGTCCTGCCGCCAGTTGAACACGTCCACGTCGCGCAGCAGCGGCTTGATGTAGCCATCCAACTGGCCGCGCTTAGCCTGGGCCTCCAGCACCAGGTCGCCGGTGCCGGCATTGAAGTCGAACTTGCCATAGGCGCTGGCGAAGTCGTTGAGCCGCTTCAGCTCGACCCGGGTGACCCGCAGGCGCAGGTCGAAGTCCTCGAAGTCGCTCAGCGGGTCGAAATGCGCCGCCACTTCCAGCGGCGCCTGGCCGAGTATCCGCGCCGTGCCTTCGAGACGCGCCGGCCGCTCGCCCCGGGCGTCGGCCACGTTGGTCAGGTTATAGATGCTGGCGTTGAGCGCCGAGGCGTGCAGGTTTACCGGCGGCTTCGAAGTGAAGTTGCGGAAACGCAGGGTGCCGTCCACCACCCGCACCTCGTTGAGGGTGATCGGCAGCAGCTTGTCCAGTTGCTCGCGCCAGTCGGTGCCGGCACCGGTCTGCGAGGCGTCGCGGTCGCCGCCGGCATCGACGAAGTTGAGCTGCGGACGCTCGAAGACCACCCGCGCCACTACTGCGTGATCATCCCAGAGCGCCTGCCAGCTCACCGACAGGTCGATGCTCGGCGCGTCGAGGAACGGCACCGGCACCTTGCCGTTGTCCTTGACGATGCTCAGCCCGTCGATCCGATACGCGCCGCGCCAGAGCGCCAGGTCGACGTCGGCGATGTGCCCACGGTAGTCGCCCATGTCGGCCAGCTTGCCGTTCAGGTAGTCGCGCACCAGGTACGGCAGCGCCAGGTGCAGCGCCAGCAACAACAGAAGCAGCGCCGCCAGGCTGCCCAGGGGAATGGCATAGCGTTTCTTCATCGGTACGGCCCTCCTGGACAGTGGACACGCGCGGCGCGCCGCTGGTTCGAACGCGTCTGGACGCGCGGGCGGGGGCGGAATAGGCTGATTGATCTTTCTCCATGCGACAAGGACACCATCATGAGCCGCATCTTCGCAGACAACGCGCAGTCCATCGGCAACACGCCGCTGGTCCAGATCAACCGCATCGCCCCGCGCGGCGTCACCATCCTGGCCAAGATCGAAGGGCGCAACCCCGGCTATTCGGTGAAGTGCCGGATCGGCGCGAACATGATCTGGGATGCCGAAGCCAGCGGCAGACTGAAGTCCGGCATGACCCTGGTCGAGCCGACCTCCGGCAACACCGGCATCGGCCTCGCCTTCGTCGCCGCCGCGCGTGGCTACAAACTGATCCTGACCATGCCGGCGTCGATGAGCCTGGAGCGACGCAAGGTGCTCAAGGCGCTGGGCGCGGAGCTGGTCCTGACCGAACCGGCGAAGGGCATGAAGGGTGCGATCCAGAAGGCCGAGGAACTGGTCGCGGGGGATCCCGGGAAGTACTTCATGCCGCAGCAGTTCGACAACCCGGCCAACCCGGCGATCCATGAGAAGACCACCGGCCCGGAGATCTGGAACGATACCGAGGGCGCGGTGGACGTGCTGGTTTCCGGGGTCGGCACCGGCGGCACCCTCACCGGCGTCTCGCGCTACATCAAGAACACCCGGGGCAAGCCGATCCTCGCCGTGGCGGTGGAGCCGGTGACCTCGCCGGTGATCAGCCAGACCCTCGCCGGCGAGGAGGTCAAGCCCGCCCCGCACAAGATCCAGGGCATCGGCGCCGGCTTCGTGCCGAAGAACCTCGACCTGTCGCTGGTCGACCGGGTCGAGAAGATCGGCGACGACGAAGCGAAGAGCATGGCGCTGCGCCTGATGCAGGAAGAAGGCATCCTCTGCGGCATCTCCTCCGGCGCGGCGATGGCCGCCGCGGTGCGCCTGGCCGAGGAGCCGAACATGCAGGGCAAGACCATCGTGGTGATCCTCCCCGATTCCGGCGAGCGCTATCTTTCGAGCATGCTCTTCGACGGCCTGTTCAGCGAACAGGAACTGACCCAGTAACCACCGACCCGCGGCGCCGCAGCGAACCGGCGCCGCCTTGCGCCAGGCGTATCGAATCATGCTGGAAACCTCGCTCTTCGTAGCCACCCTCGCCACCCTGGGCATGCTCTCGCCCGGCCCGGACTTCTTCCTGATCATCCGCAACGCGGCGCGCTACCAGCGCTCGGCGGCGATGATGACCTCGCTGGGGGTGATCCTCGGCGTGGCCACCCACATGGCCTACTGCGTCGCCGGCCTGGCGGTGCTGATCACCACCACGCCGTGGCTGTTCAACGCGCTGAAGTACACCGGCGCGGTCTACCTGATCTGGATCGGCATCCAGGCCCTGCGCTCGCGCGGCGGCGGCACGCTCGACCTGGCGGTCGGCGGCGTGCAGCGCGTCGGCCACTGGAGCGCGTTCCTCCAGGGCTACCTGTGCAACCTGCTCAACCCCAAGGCCACGCTGTTCTTCCTCGCCGTGTTCACCCAGGTGCTGAGCCTGGACTCCAGCTTCGCCGAGAAGCTCTGGTACGCCGGCATCATCGTCGGCCTCGCCGCACTCTGGTGGCCGCTGCTGGTGGTGCTGATCCAGAGCGCGGTGGTGCGCCGCGGCCTGGCCAGGGCCCAGGGGGTGGTGGACAAGCTGCTCGGCGGCCTGCTGATCGCCCTCGGGGTCAAGGTCGCCCTGAGTTGAGGCAGGCGGGCGGAGCGACGCCCCGCTGCGGTGCCGGCGCCTGTCTGCGGGCCCGCAGGTAAAAGCCGCCCCTTTCCTCGCTTCCGGCAACGCGGGATAAAACCCGGGTGCCGGCCAGCGTTGCCGGCGCCCCCTGAGCGCCGGCGGCGAACCAGTCCGTCGCCGACGCTGTCGTCAGCCGACAGGACACCTACAACAATGAAGACCCGCATCGCTTCCCTCACCCTCCTCGCCCTCGCTTGCGGCAGCGGCGCAACCCTCGCCGCGGACAACCTGAAGATCTACAACTGGTCCGAATACATCGCTCCCGAAACCGTGGCGAACTTCGCCAAGGAAACCGGCATCCAGGCCACCTACGACGTCTACGACAGCAACGAGACCCTCGACGGCAAGCTGATGACCGGCCAATCCGGCTACGACGTGGTATTCCCGTCGAACCACTTCATGGCCAAGCAGATCCAGGCCGGCGCCCTGAAGAAGCTGGACAAGTCCCAGCTGCCCAACTGGAAGAACCTCAACCCGGTGCTGCTCAAGGCCCTGGAGGTCAACGATCCGGGCAACCAGTACGGCTTCCCCTACCTCTGGGGCACCACCGGCATCGGCTACAACCCGGCGAAGATCAAGGCGGTGCTCGGCGACGACGCGCCGCTGGACTCCTGGGATATATTCTTCAAGCCCGAATACATGCAGAAACTGAGCAAGTGCGGGGTGGCGGTGCTGGACAACGGCCCCGAGCTGCTGCCCATCACCCTCAACTACCTCGGCCTGCCACACCACAGCCAGAAGGCCGACGACTACAAGCAGGCCCAGGCGGCGCTGCTGAAGGTGCGCCCGTACATCCGCTACTTCCACTCCTCGAAGTACGTCAGCGACCTGGCCAACGGCGAGATCTGCATGGTGGTCGGTTTCTCCGGCGACATCCTGCAGGCCGCGACCCGCGCCAAGGAGGCCAACAACGGCGTGGAAGTGCGCTACTCGACGCCGAAGGAAGGCTCGCCGCTGTGGTTCGACATGGTCTCGATGCCGGTCGACGCGCCCGACGAGAAGGCCGGCTACGCCTTCATGAACTACCTGCTGCGTCCCGAGGTGATGGCCGCGATCAGCAACCATGTGCACTACGCCAACGGCAACCTGGCCGCCGACCCGCTGGTGGACGCCGAGATCAAGGCCGACCCGGCGATCTACCCGCCGCAGGAGAAGATGGCCAAGCTGTTCGCCCTCGAGTCCATGCCGCAGAAGATCGACCGCGTGCGCACGCGCACCTGGAACACGGTGAAGACCGGCAAGTGAAGCCCGGCGCCGGCCCGGTTTGTCGCCGGGCTGGCGTTTTAGCGCAAGGCTCGCCCACAGGCTCGTCAAATCCCGGACGGCCCGCTATAGTCCCTCTCGTTGTCTTCATCGACCGGATAGCCTCCATGAACCAGCGCTCGCACAGCTCGCTCCCCGCCCTTCCGGTAGCCACCGGCGAGGTCGGCGCGCTCCAGCCGTGCGCCAGCCTGGGCTGCGTTTCCCCTCCTGTAGTCGCCTCGCCGCCGCCTCCCCCTCCCGGTTCGGCCGCCTGCCCGCCGCCGGGCGTCAGTCCCTGACGAGCGCGGTAGCGCCCCAACGCCCTTCCACAGCCCGCCGCAAGCAGCGCCATCCGCTGCCGAAGCGTGCCGTCCGCCGCCGGCCCGAGCCCGCGGCATGCCCGACTACAAGGTGGCAGATCCATGTTTGCACTGAACAAATCCGCACTGGCCGGCCTGGCCAGCACCAGCCTCTTCGTCCTGCTCTGGAGCAGCGGGGCCATCGCCTCGAAATGGGGCCTGGCGCATTCCTCGCCGTTCGCCTTCCTGGTGTTCCGCTTCGGCATCGCCCTGGCCTGCCTGCTGCCGCTCGCCCCGCTGCTCAGGCTGCGCACGCCGCGCAGCGCGCGTGAGCGCGGCAAGGCCCTGCTCACCGGCCTGGTGATGCTGGGGATCTATCCGATCTTCTATATCTTCTCGCTGAAGCTGCAGGTCACTCCCGGCATGATGGCGACCATCCTCGGCGTGCAACCGATCCTCACCGCCGTCATCCTCGAACGCCGGCAGTCGCCGGCGCGCCTGTTCGGCCTGCTGCTGGGCCTGGCCGGCCTGGTGCTGGTGGTCTACCAGGGCATCGGCCTGGCCGGGATGTCCACGGCCGGCATCCTCTGCGCACTGCTGGCGCTGGCCGGCGTCACCGGCGGCTCGATCATGCAGAAGGGCATCCGCGAGAACCCGCTGGGCACCCTGCCCCTGCAGTACCTCGCCGGCCTCGGCCTGTGCCTGGCGTTCGTGCCCTTCCAGCCGTTCGAGTTCGAATGGAACGCCGGCTTCCTGGTCCCCGCACTGTGGATGGGCGTCGTGGTCTCGGTGGGCGCGACCCTGCTGCTCTACCGGCTGATCGCCCAGGGCAACCTGGTCAACGTCACCAGCCTGTTCTACCTGGTGCCGGCGGTGACCGCGATCATGGACTTCATGGTCTTCGGCAACCGCCTCGGCTGGCTCAGCCTGCTGGGCATGGGGCTGATCGTGGTGGGTCTGATGTTCGTCTTCCGCAAGGCCGGCTGAGCGAACCGAGCGGGTCGCGGCCCGCCCATGGCAGAGCGCGCGCGGATTCAGTTCTGCGCGAGCTTGCCAGCCATCGCCGCGAACCCCGGCCCCGGCACCGCCGTCACATCGCGCGATCCCACCGGCTCGCCGCACTCCGGGCAGACCATGGTCGGCCGGAACTTGTGGCCACAGGCCTTGTGCACATACTCCACCGGAGCGCCGCGGCCCTCGTCGAGCCAGCGGTCGCCCCAGTTGGCCAGGGCCAGCAGCACCGGATGCAGGTCGTGGCCCATCTCGGTGAGGCGGTATTCGTAGCGCGGCGGTCGCTCCTGGTAAGGCACCTTCTTCAGCGCGCCCGCCTCCACCAGCCGGCTCAGGCGGTCGGCCAGTACCTGGCGGGTGACCCCGAGGCTGGCCTGGAACTCATCGAAGCGGCGCATGCCGAGAAAGCAGTTGCGCAGGATCAGCAGCGTCCAGCGATCGCCGAGGATCGCCAGGCTGCGCGCCATCGAACAGGGCGTTTCGCCGACTTCTTGCCATTTCATGGGGTTCTCCCGGAAAAACCTCCGTCCATTCTAGGGGGCCGCTTCGGAGCTTGACCAGTTCCAAATTGGAACTTAGTATCCGGCCGAAAAGGTCATGGACCCGGCGCGCTCCTGGCAGGATCGGACAAACCAGCACTACGGACGGGTCCCATATCAGTGTCCGCGTAGTAAGTTCCAATTCGGAACTGTAGAAGCGTCGAGCATGAGAGGGAAAGGCCGATACGACGGGGTTCCGTGTGCCGCCCGCGCGTCGTCCTTGCAGCACAGCGTCAGGCAGTCCCGAAAGAACGAAGCCCGCACGGCTGGGGTGCGCCCCAGGTTGCGCCGGCAACGACAACAACGAGGAACACACCGTGACTACGCCGTCCCCGCAATGGAAGAAGACCGCCTGTATCCTCTGCAGCCTCAACTGCGGGCTGGAAGTGCAGACCGAGAATGGCCGCATCAGCAAGATCCGCGGCGATGACGACCACCCCGCCTCGCAGGGCTACGTCTGCGAGAAATCGCAGCGCATGGACTACTACCAGAACGGCGCCGACCGCCTGGACACGCCGATGCGCCGGCGCCCCGATGGCAGCTACGAAGCCATCGACTGGGACACGGCGATCCGCGAGGTGGCGGAGAAGTTCCTCGCCATCAAGCGCAGGCATGGCGGCGAAAGCATCCTCTACTACGGCGGCGGCGCGCAGGGCAACCACCTCGGCGGCGCCTACGGCGACAGCACGCTGAAGGCCCTCGGGGTGAAGTACCGCTCCAACGCCCTGGCCCAGGAAAAGACCGGCGAGTTCTGGGTCCAGGGCAAGATGTTCGGTACCGGCGTGCACGGCGACTTCGAGCATTGCGAGGTGGCCATCCTGATCGGCAAGAATCCCTGGCAATCCCATGGTTTCGCCCGCGCCCGCGTGCTGCTCAACGCCATGGCCAAGGACCCCGCGCGCTCGATCATCGTGATCGACCCGCGCCTGAGCGAAACCGCCGCCCTGGCCGACTTCCACCTGCAGATCCGTCCGGGCACCGACGCCTGGTGCCTGGCGGCGCTGGTCGGGATCATCGTCCAGGACGGGATGCTGGCGCGCGACTGGCTGGCCGAGCACACCAGCGGCTACGAGCACATCGTCGACGAACTGAACGCCATCCCGGTGGCCTACTGCGCCGAGACCTGCGGGGTGGCGGAAGACAAGCTGCGCGCCGCCGCCCGGCGGATCGCCAGCGCCAGCAGCGTATCGGCGCTGGAAGACCTGGGCATGCAGATGAACCTGCACTCGACCCTCGGCAGCTACCTGCAACGCCTGGTCTGGTTGCTCACCGGCCATTACGGGCGCCCCGGCACCAGCAACGCCTTCGTGCCCTTCCTCTCGCTGTCCAAGGCGAGCAAGGGCGATACCTCGATGGGCAAGAGGGGCGCGCCACGCGTCGAGAAGCGCAGCCCGGTGGCCAATGCCAAGATCATCATCGGCCTGATTCCCTGCAACGTGATTCCAGAGGAAATCCTCACCGACCATCCCAAGCGCTATCGCGCCATGCTGGTGGAGACCGGCAACCCGCTGCATTCGCTGGCCGATAGCCAGCGCATGCGCGAAGCCATGCGCGCCCTGGAGTTGTCGGTGGTGATCGACGTGGCCATGACCGAGACCGCGCGCCACGCCGACTATGTGTTGCCGGCGGCGAGCCAGTTCGAAAAGGCCGAGGCGACCTTCTTCAACCTGGAATTCCCGCGCAACGCCTTCCATCTGCGCGCGCCGCTGTTCCCGGCGCGCCCCGGCACCCTGCCGGAAGCGGAGATCCACGCCCGCCTGCTGGAAGCCATGGGCGTGCTCGGCGAGAAAGACTACCGGCCGTTGCGCCTGGCCCTGAAGCTCGGGCGCAAGGCGTTCTCGGCGGCTTTCCTCGCCGCCGCGGCGACCCGCCCCAAGGTCATGAAATACGCGCCGGTCCTGCTCTACCGTACCCTCGGCCCGACCCTGCCCGCCGGCATGGAAGCGGCCGCGGCGATCTGGGGCATCTGCCAACTGCACGTGCTGAACAACCGCAAGACCGCTGCCCGCGCCGGCTTCGACGGCTTGCCGCCGCTGGCCGCCGACCGCCTGTTCCAGGCCATGCTCGACAACTCGTCCGGGGTGGTCTTCGCCGAAACCACCTACGCCGAAAGCTGGCAGGCCGTCGCCCGTCCCGAACAGCGGATCAACCTGCACATCCCCGAACTGTTGCCGGAACTGGCCAAGCTCGCCCACAGCGCGCCACCCCACGATCCGGCCTACCCGTTCATCCTCGCCGCCGGCGAGCGGCGCAGCGACACCAGCAATACCGCCGTGCGCGACACCGGCTGGCACCGCCGCGGGCGCTACGGCACCCTGCGCATCAGCCCGCAGGACGCCGAGGCGCTGGGCTGCGCCGACGGCGAGGTGCTGCGCGTGGTGACCCGCCGCGGCGACGTCGAGGCGGAAGTGGAGATCAGCGACATGATGCAGCCGGGCAATATTTCCCTGCCCAACGGCCAGGGCCTGGACTACCGCAACGCCGAGGGCGAGGTGGTGCGCCGGGGCGTGGCGCCCAACGAGGTGACCGACTGCACCCAGCGCGACTTCCTCGCCGGCACGCCCTGGCACAAGTACGTGCCGGCGCGCCTGGAACGGCTGGCGACGCCCGCCGCTACGAACGCCTGAGCCAGGGAGGACGATCATGACCTTCGTCGTGCTGGAAGAATGCATCCGCTGCAAACACACCGACTGCGTGGAAGTCTGTCCCGTGGACTGCTTCTACGAAGGCCCCAACTTCCTCGTCATCCACCCCGATGAATGCATCGACTGCGCGCTCTGCGAGCCGGAATGCCCGGTCGCCGCGATTCGCGCCGAGGACGAGGTGCCGCTCGGGCAACGGCAGTTCATCGCCCTCAATGGCGAACTCGCCGCGCATCCCAACTGGACGCAGATCACCCGCAAGAAGCCGGCGCCCGACGACCACGACGCCTGGTTCGGCCTGCCGGGCAAGCTGGCCGAACTCGACCGCAACGGCGCCTGAGGCGCTGACGGTGCTCAGGCTTCGGCGCGCGAACGCATGAGCCGCCGGTAACGGCGGGTCTGCAGGAGCGCGCCGGCCTGCTGCGCGAGCAACGCGCACAGCGGCGACACCCGTGGGTTGGTCGCCCTGCCCCGGCTCAGCTTGCGCAACTGGAACTTCACCGCGGCCATGTTCGCCAGCGAGGCCAGGGGTTTGTTCCTCCAAGTTATCGGCCGCAACTGCGGCGCCGAGTCCTTGCCGGCGCGCCAGTCGCGCGGCAGGTTCGGCTCGATCGCCAGCGCCGTGCCGATGCCGACCATGTCCACCCCGCTGGCCAGCACCTGCTCGGCCACCGGCCGCCGGCGGATGCCGCCCGTGACCATTACCGGCATCCGCGCCGCCGCGCGGATGTCGCGGGCGAACTCGACGAAGTAGGCCTCGCGGGCCAGGGTCCGCCCGTCGCGCGCTTCGCCCTGCATGGCCGGCGCCTCGTAGCTGCCGCCCGACAGCTCGACCAGGTCGATGCCCAGGCCATCGAGCATCCGTACCACCTCGCGGGCATCGTCGGCGCTGAAGCCGCCGCGCTGGAAATCGGCGGAATTCAGCTTCACCGCCACCGCGAAGCCAGGGGCAACCTCGGCGCGCACCGCCCGGACGATCTCCAACAGCAGGCGCGCGCGATTCTCCAGGGAGCCGCCCCAGGCGTCGCTGCGGCGGTTGCTCAGCGGCGAGAGGAACTGGCTGAGCAGGTAACCGTGGGCGGCATGGATCTCCACCCCGCTGAAGCCGGCCCGCTCGGCCAGGACGGCGCTGCGGGCGAACCGCTGGATCACCTCGGCGATCATCGCCTCGTCCATCGCCTTCGGCGTAGCGAAGTGTCTGGACATCCCGCCCAGTTCCAGCGGCACCGCCGAGGGCGCCCAGGCCTGCTGGCCGAGATTGGCCTGCATCTGCCGGCCGGGATGGTTGATCTGCAACCAGAACTGCGCGCCGGCGGAACGCCCGATGCGCGCCCAGCGGCGGAACTTCTCCAGTTGCGCGTCGTCTTCCAGGACCACCCCGCCGGGGCCGGTCATGGCACGGCTGTCGACCATCACGTTACCGCTGATCAGCAGCCCGGCGCCGCCGTCGGCCCAGGCCTGGTAGAGGCGCATCAGGCGTTCGGAGGGGGCCTGCGCGGCATCGGCCATGTTCTCCTCCATGGCGGCCTTGGCGAGGCGATTGGGAATGGTCGAGCCGTTGGGAAGCGTCAGCGTGTCGAACAGGTTCATGGGCCTACCTCATGAGGACAGTGGCCCGACGATAAGATTGAAGTCGACTTCAAGGTCAACGCTTTTTTTTCCGCGCCGCCTGAGCCCCGACCGGGTGCCGGGAGCGCGCCCCGGCACCCGGCGCGCTCAGCCGCGGATGAAGGCCAGCAGGTCGGCGTTGATCACCTCGGCCTGGGTGGTCGGCATGCCGTGCGGGAACCCCGGATAGGTCTTCAGCGTGCCGTTGCGCAGCAGCTTCGCCGAGAGTACGCCGGAATTCTCGTAGGGCACGATCTGGTCGTCGTCGCCATGCATCACCAGCACCGGGATGTCGATGCGCTTCAGGTCATCGCTGAAGTCGGTCTGGGAAAAGGCCACGATCCCGTCGTAGTGGGCCTTGGCGCCGCCCATCATGCCCTGCCGCCACCAGTTGCGGACGATCCCTTCCGAGGGCTGCGCCCCGGGACGGTTGTAGCCATAGAACGGGCCGGCGGGAATGTCCTGGTAGAACTGCGCGCGATTGGCCGCGAGCTGCGCCTGGAGATCGTCGAAGACGCTCTTCGGCAGGCCGCCCGGATTGCCCTCGGTCTTCACCATCAGCGGCGGTACCGCGCTGATGATCGCCGCCTTCGGCACCGGGTCGTCGGGATAGCGGGCGATGTAGTGGACGACCTCGCCGCCGCCGGTGGAATGGCCGACATGGATCGCCCCGCGCACCCCGAGGCGCTCGACCACCGCCGCCACGTCGTCGGCGTAGTGGTCCATGTCATGGCCGTCCCAGACCTGGCTGGAACGACCGTGGCCACGGCGGTCGTGGGCCACTACGCGAAAGCCCTCGGCGAGGAAGAACAGCATCTGCGCATCCCAGTCGTCGGAACTCAGTGGCCAGCCATGATGGAAGTAGATCACCTGGGCGTCGCGCGGCCCCCAGTCCTTGTAGAAGAGTTCGACGCCATCCTTCGTTGTCACGTAACCCATGTCGCTTCTCCCGATCGGTGTGGATGCAGGCAACGGCGCCACCCTGCGGCCGCCGTCCCCTGTGTAGAGTAGAAAGCCGCCTGCGTTGCGCCGCCTGGACGAGGAAAACGCGACCGGCGGTAGCGCCCATGCGGCCTGGCGAACCCGTCGATGGAGGCGAGTTCGTCGCCCGGCCGTGAAACCACCCTAGGCTTGAAGTAGGCTTGAAGGTCAACGCGTTTCGAGGTGCGACATGAAAATCGGCGAACTGGCCAAGCTCACCGGCCTGGCGACATCGCGCATCCGCTTCTACGAGGCCAGCGGCCTGATCCGCTCGCAGCGCAAGGCCAACGGCTACCGCGACTATGCGGCAGATACCGTGTGGATCCTGGAGTTGGTCACCGGCGCCCAGGGCGCCGGCTTCTCCCTGGAGGAGATCGCTCGCCTGCTGCCGAGCGGCGACGGCGCCTGGCAGCACGGCGAGCTGCTCGAAGGCTTGCGCCGCAAGGTGGCCGAGATCGAGGCCCTGCAACGACGCCTGGAACAGAACAAGGCACAATTGCTGGTGGCCATCGAAAGCATCGAGAACAAGCCGGACGGCCTGCAGTGCACGGAAAACACCCAGCGCGTGCTGGAGCGCCTGCGCGAGGAAGGCCCTCCACAGACGGTCGGGCGTCCACGGCAAACCCGCTCGCGGGGGGCCTCTTCCACGCCGGCGGAGCAGCGGCTTTCCGACGCTTGACCTTGAAGTCGACTTGAATCTTAGAGTGACGCCAACCCACCCGGACAGCCTGCCGAAACCGGCTGCCGAAGGGATCACTCACCGAGGAAGGTCAACGCAATGACCAAGCGCATCCTGCACGTCGTCACCAACGTCGCCCACTATGCCGATCCGACCCAGCCCACCGGGCTGTGGCTGTCGGAGTTGACCCATGCCTACGAGATCTTCGCCGCCCGGGGCTACCAGCAACGCCTGGTCAGCCCCCGCGGCGGCGAGTCGCCGCTGGAGCCGCGCGCCCTCGGCTGGCCCCACGCCGACGCCAGCGCCAAGGCCTGGCTGGCCGACGAGGCGCGCCTGGCGCTGCTGGCCGACACCGCCGCCCCCGAACAGGTCGACGCGGAGGCGTTCGACGCCATCTATTTCACCGGCGGCCACGGCGTGATGTGGGACTTCCCCGACGACGCCGGGCTGCAGCGCCTGACCCGCGAGATCTACCAGCGCGGCGGCATCGTCTCGTCGGTCTGCCACGGCTATTGCGGCCTGCTCAACACACGCCTGGACGATGGCCGCCTGCTGGTCGCCGGGCGCCGCCTGACCGGCTACTCCTGGATCGAGGAAGTGCTCGCCGGGGTCGCCCGCAAGGTGCCGTACAACGTCGAGGAAGAAATGAAACGACGCGGCGCGCTCTACGAAAGAAGCCTGCTGCCGTTCACCAGCAAGGTGGTGGTCGACGGCCGCCTGGTCACCGGGCAGAACCCGCAGTCGGCCAAGGCCACGGCCGAGCAGGTGGCCGCCCTGCTCGGCTGAACGCGGCGCGTCAGTCCTGCGCGCGCCTCATCTGGAAGTCGTGGCGCCGCTTGCCGATGAAGAACGACATCTGCATCGTGCCGTCGGCCAGGGGCCGCAGGATCGTCGCAGTGCTGGTCGTGTGGTAGGGGTCGAACTCGTCGAAGGGCGACCTGACAGGAATGGAGCCGCCATCGACGCCTTGCGGGCTGCGCGACGCGGCGGCCTACGCCAGCGGCTTGAGCATGAGGAAGTTGCGCACGCTGTAGTAACCCTGCGAATCCTGCCAGTCGAGAGCGGCCAGGTTCTGCATGCCGGCCTCCCACGGCTGGTTGTCGAACAGCGCCTCCACCGTGCGCTGGTTGCCGAAGGCACAGAAGAAATGCCGGAACCAGTGCAGGCGCGCGTCCAGCGGCTCGGCGCGAATCGCCCGCTCGATGCTCGGGAACAGCCCGGCCGGCAGCGGCGGCGCCTTGCCCTCGGCGCCGCGCAGGCCGAGGTTGCCGATATGCACCTCGAAACGCCGCTCGCCGATCTCCCAGGTCTCCACCATCACCTGGTCCTCCTCGGCCTGGCCCCAGAGCGCGGAAAGCAGCACGTGGAAAGAGTTGGAGGCGAAGTTACGCAACGCGTCCTGCAAGCCGTCCTCGCCGCTGCCGATGCCGGCGAAGGCTTCCTGCAACTGGCGCTCGTCCTCCAGCAGCACGTCGACATCCAGCCGCCCGGTCTTCTCCCCCGCATACCAGGTGGCGCGGATCGCCGGTAGCCGCCCGGCTGGCGCCACCCATTCGCCGTGCACGACGCACTCGATCCGGTGGGATTCGAACAGAGCAGCCAGATGCTGCGAGACGGAGACCGCTTCCATGGGTTGTCCTTGCATGGTCGAGGGCGCGCCGCCGAGGCGCTGCCCGGAAAGCCCGGCGAGGCCGGGCGAAACGCGGCATAGGGTAGCGCAGATCGGAATCCTCGGCGCCGCCAGCTTCGCCACGCTGGCGCAGCGACAGCCAAGAGCCCTCCTGCCGTCGCTGCTGCGAGCGGGGCCTCGTCCACCTGGCTGGTCTGGCGCAGGCGTGGGACAGGACGGGCCGAAGCCCCCTCCCAGGCCCTGGCCGAGAACTCGGGTGCATAGGCAGGGAAACGCATCGGTAACGATGAGCCGGACGTAGTGCGCAGGAACCCGGAAGGAAATGCGACATCAGATTTTCCTGTTTGGCAACGTCCGCGGCTGCTTCATGTGTTGGCCGAACAAGAATGACCATCGGCAAGCCCGCGACGTTGTTCTGCGTCTGTCCTTCAGACCGACTCGACGGTGACCCAGTAACGCGTCAGGTAGCGCACGCGCACGGGCAGCGACTTGCCCAGGTTTTGCAGGACCGCGTCGATCCGGTCCAGGCGGTAGGTGCCGGAAAGGCGCAGCTCCGCCACCTCGGCGGCGCAGCGCAACACCCCGGCGCGATAGCGGGACAGCTCGGCGATGAACTCGCCCAGCGGCCAGTCCACCACCGTCAGCACGCCCTGCGTCCAACTGCCTTCGCCTTCGCGCAAGGGCGTCGACGAGTAGCCGCGTCGCTCGTCGAAGAGAGCCTGCTGGCCGGCTGGCAGGCGCATCGGCCGGGTCGGCGTTTGCAACGGGCGTAGCTCCACTGCATGGCTGAGGACACAAACGCGCGTGCGCGGCCCCTCGCAACGCACGCTGAAACGGGTTCCCAGCGCGCGCACGCTGCCTTGTGCGGTGTGCACGAGGAACGGGCGAGCGCTCTGCGCGCTTTCCACGAGGATCTCGCCCCGCCACAGGTACGCCTGGCGCAGGCTTTCGTCGTAGGCCAGGTCCAGCGCGGTGGCGCTGCTCAGGTCGACCCGGGTACCGTCCGCCAGGCGCAGTTGGCGGCGTTCGCCGACGCCCGTGCGCTCCCCGGCGAGGAGCGCACGGTAAGACAGGCCGCCGCTCGCCAGCCAGCCGCTACCCGCGGCGCAGGCCAGCAGGGCGAGCGTCTTGAGCAGCGCTCGGCGCCGCGCACGCACGCCTGCCAGCGTGTGCAGGGAGGTCTCCACCGGCAGCACCGCCCATTGGCCCTGCAAGCGCTCGATACGCTCCCAGGCCCGACGGTGTCGCGGGTCGGCCTCCAGCCATTCGCGCCAGGCCTGGCGCTCGCCATCGTTCGGCGGTTCCGCGCCGAAGCGCACGTACCAGGTGGCGGCGGCCTCCAGCACCTCGATCTCCAGTTCCATGGTCAGTCCTTGCAGAGCAACAGGCAGCGGGTCATGGCGCGAACCATGTGGTTCTCCACGGTGGTCATCGAGACGCCCAGGCGCTCGCCGGCCGACCTGTAGGTAAGCCCTTCGAGCTGTACCGCGAGGAACACCTGGCGGGTACGCTCGCCCATGCCGTCGAGGGCGAGGTCGATGGCAGTCAGGGTCTCCAGGATCGACAGTCGCGTTTGCGCTGGAATGTCCAGCGGCTCCGGCCGCGCGGCCAGGCTGTCCAGATAGGCCTGCTCGGTGGCGCAGCGGCGGAAGCTGTCGCTCATCAGCGCCCGGACGCTCGCGCTCAGGTAGCAGCGCGGTTCGCGGAGGGCCTCGGCGCTACGCGAGGCGAACACGCGCACGAAGGTGCCGTGGGCGAAATCGGCGGCATCCTGGGCATTGCCCAGGCACAGGCGAAGCCATTGCCGGAGCCGGCTTCCATGCTCGACGCGGGGTTTGCCTATCGAGGCCGTCGGGCACGCTGGCCGTTCTTCTTGCGGTGGATGGGGGCTGGCGGGAGGGAGCATGGCAGTTCACGACACTTATGATAATGAGTCTCATTCTATTTACGCCCGAAGCGGAACTGCAACTGCGCATGCGATCGCCCGGCAGCGCCACCGTTCGGCGCCCAGCACGGCTCGAAACGCCCGCAGGTCTAGACTTCCACGGTCGCCCCCGCCCATGGAGACCCAGCCATGATCAGCAAGAACACCATCTGCCTCTGGTACGACAGTGCCGCCCTGGAGGCCGCGACCTTCTACGCCGAGACATTTCCTGACAGCGCCGTGCTGGCTGTCCATCGTGCGCCCGGCGACTACCCTTCCGGCAAGGAGGGTGACGTGCTGACGGTGGAGTTCCGGGTGATGGGCATTCCCTGCCTCGGCCTCAACGGCGGCCCGGCCTTCCGCCACAGCGAAGCGTTCTCCTTCCAGGTCGCCACCGACGACCAGGCCGAGACCGACCGCCTGTGGAACGCCATCGTCGACAATGGCGGCGAGGAAAGCGCCTGCGGCTGGTGCCGCGACAAATGGGGCATCTCCTGGCAGATCACCCCGCGCGTTCTCAGCGAAGCCATCGCCAGCCCCGACCGCGCGGCGGCCAGGCGCGCCTTCGAGGCGATGATGACGATGGGCAGGATCGACATCGCCACCATAGAGAAAGCCTTCAAGGGCTGAACGCCCCAACGCCTTGCAGAGGAGTACCGAAATGGATCGATTCACCGGCGGCTGCCTCTGCGGCAAGGTCCGCCTGGTGGCGAGCGGCCAGCCCTATCGGGTCGGCCTCTGCCACTGCCTCGACTGCCGCAAGCACCACGGCGCGTTGTTCCACGCTTCGGCGATCTTCCCCGAGGAGGCGGTGAGCATCGAGGGCGAGACCCGCGACTACGCCGGGCGTTTCTTCTGTCCGCAGTGCGGTTCGTCGGTGTTCTCGCGCAGCGCCGACGAGATCGAGGTCAGCCTCGGCGCCCTCGACGCTCCCGACCAGTTCCAGCCCACCTACGAACTCTGGACCATCCGCCGCGAGGGCTGGTTGCCGGCGTTTCCGCTGGCACGGCACTATGAAAGGGATCGCGAAGGCGACGGCCGTAGCGAAGAGTGACGTTATTCCGCCAGGAGAAGGGAGGCAGCATGGACGAACTGTTCGAAGAGCACCTGGAGATCGCCAAGGCGCTGTTCGCGCAGCGCTTGCCGTACTGGTGCGATGTCTTTCTGCGCCCGGCCGACCAGGCTTTCAACGCCTACCTGAATGCCCGCGGCCAGGCCTCCACCTACCTGGTGCTCGAAGGCTTCGATCCGGTCTATATTCCTCGCGGCTGCGACCTCGACGCCGTGCGCGCGACCGCCAGGGCCAGGGCGCGACTGAGAGAAGCGGGGCTGGGCGAAGACGCGCTGCCCGTACTGCTCTGAGCGCAGGCCGCCAGTATCGCGGAAGCATCTGCTGGCAATTCCTCCCACCGCACTGTCCGCCAACGGAAGGCTACATGACCGCCCACCCCTACCTGCTCCGTCTCGCCGCCGGCCTGGCGCTACTCCTGCCGGCCGCCTGCACGTCCCCTGCCCCGCCAGCACCGAACCTGACCGCGCTGTTCGCCGACGCCCTGCACTGCCGCGGCGACTTCCCCGACGGCCGCGACCGCGCAACCGCCGAGCGCCTGCGCGCCGAGGGCGTCGAAGTGCTGGATCGCGCGCCCGGCGAGACCCTCGACCTGCTCTACCGCTTCGCCACCCCGCTGCGCATCGACGGCAGCCTGGTGAACGCGGTGCGGGTACGCGGCGACAGCGGCGTGCTGGTGATGGCCTACGCCGAGGGCGACCTCGAAGACTTCGCCCGGCGCCAGGGCGCGACGCCGCACCCGGCGGAACGCGCCGCGCTGGATGGTTTCGGCGAGCTGGAGGTGCTCTACAGCCGGCCGCTGTCGCCGCGTCCCGGCCTCGACGAAAGCCCGCCGCGCCTGGTGATCGGCCGCGGGATCGAGGCGGCGGCGCAGGCGTTCCGCTGGGGCTGCCGGAGCTACGACGGTTGAGCAGGCGCTCCGCCAAGCCTGGCACCCGGAACTCGTAGCGGTTTTCGTCGCCTCCGGCGAGGTCAGGGTTGGAGACATGGCCCTCGGGGCAATATGCTGTGGCCACGACACACGCTGTGAGCGACTATCGATGCCAGGGACTGCACTGTTCGAAAAGCCACGCTGGTTGCGCGACCTCCTGCGCTTCCTGCCCCTCAAGAGCCAATTCGTCCTCTCCGGGAACATCCGCGACCTGCAAGCCTGCGAAGTGGTGCCGGGTACGGTCACCGCGCAGAGCTTCAACCAGACCCTCTGCGACGCCTTGCTGGACGCCGGCTACGCCCAGGTGCTGGCCTGGGATCCGCTGGCCGGGTTCCGCGTGCTCGGCCGGCCGGGCAGCGAGGCGGGGGCCACTCCGCAGGTGCTTCTCGACCTCGGCCTGACCCCGGTGGACGGCGCCGCGCCGGCCGGCATCGACCTGCTCGGCGCGACCCTGCAACGCCTGGTCAACCGTAGCGGCGAGCCGATCGCCCTGATCGTCGACTTCGCCTCGCGCCTGGCGGTGCGCAACGACGCCCTGAGCGCCGCCGAGCATCAGTTGTTCACCCAGGCCCTGGTGCTCTCCCACCAGGCCCGCAGCCGTCCCGCCGGGGAACAGCGCAAACCGTTCTTCAACAGCGTGCTGTGGGTGGTGGAAAAGGAAGGCGACCTGCCCGACTGGCTGCTGGTGGACAACCCGCGCCTGCGCCATATCCCGGTGTCGAAGCCCGACCAGGCGGCGCGCCGGGCCCTGGCCCCGGCGCTGCTCCGCGGGCTCGGCGGCGCGGGCGTCGCCGAGGAGGCCCTGCAACAGGCCGCCGCGACCTTCGTCGAGAACACCGAAGGCCTGCTGCTCCTCGATCTCAACGCCATCGTCCAGCTGGCGCGCGTGGAAGGCCTGGCCATGGAACGCATCGCCGACGCCGTGCGCCGCTACAAGGTCGGCGTCACCGAAGACCCCTGGTTGAAGATCGACCGCCAGCGCATCCGCCAGGCCGACGAGATCGTCCGCCGCCGGGTCAAGGGCCAGCAGCACGCGGTGACCCACATGCTGGACATCGTCAAGCGCGCGATGACCGGGGTCGGCGCCAGCCGCAAGGGCAACCGCCCGCGCGGCGTGGCCTTCCTCGCCGGGCCCACCGGGGTCGGCAAGACCGAGCTGGCGAAGACCGTCACCAGCCTGCTGTTCGGCGACGAGAGCGCCTACATCCGCTTCGACATGTCCGAGTTCAGCGCCGAGCATGCCGACCAGCGCCTGATCGGCGCGCCGCCCGGCTACGTCGGCTACGACGTCGGCGGCGAACTGACCAACGCGATCCGCGAAAAACCCTTCAGCGTGGTGCTCTTCGACGAGATCGAGAAAGCCCACCCCCGGATCCTCGACAAGTTCCTGCAGATCCTCGACGACGGCGTGCTCACCTCCGGGCGCGGCGATCGCGTGTACTTCTCCGAGGCGCTGATCGTGTTCACCTCGAACCTGGGCATCTACCGCCAGGGGGAGAACGGCGAACGGGTCGCCAACGTGCTCCCCGGCGAGCCCTTCGAGGCGGTGCAGGGCAAGGTCCACGGCGAGATCGAGCGCTACTTCAAGCTGGTTCTCAACCGCCCGGAAATCCTCAACCGGATCGGCGAGAACATCATCGTCTTCGACTTCATCCGCGCCGACGTCGCCGAGCAGATCTTCACCCAGATGGTCGACGGCACCTTCGCCGACCTCCGCGAGCAGCGCCTCGTCATCGAACTGGCCGAGGCGCCGCGCCAGGCGCTGCACGACCTCTGCCTGGGCGACCTGTCCAACGGCGGCCGCGGCATCCGCAACCAGCTCGAAGCGCGCCTGCTCAACCCGTTGTCGCGGGCACTGTTCGACCAGGACGCGCAGCCGGGCGAGCGCTTCCTGATCAGCGCCCTGGACGCCGACGGCCTGACCCTGGAACGCCGCTGAGATGGAACTGAGCCTGTCGCGGGTGCATTTCCCGGTGACCACCCTGGGCCCGGGACGGCGCCTGGGCATCTGGTTCCAGGGCTGTAGCATCCGCTGCCCCGGCTGCATCTCCGCCGATACCTGGGGGCCGGGACGGCGGCGCATCGCCCTGGCACGCCTGCTCGCCGACATCCAGCCATGGCTGGAGCAGGCCGAGGGCATCACCGTCTCCGGCGGCGAACCCTTCGAGCAGTTCGCTGCCCTCCTCGCCCTGCTCGGCGAACTGCGCCAGCGCAGCCGCGCCGACATCCTGGTCTACAGCGGCTACCCGCTGGAGCATTTGCACGCGCAACTGGAACAGGCCGCCGGGCTGATCGACGCGCTGATCAGCGACCCCTACCAACAGCACGCCGAACAGAGCCTGGCCCTGCGCGGCAGCGACAACCAGCGCCTGAGCCTGCTCACCGAACTCGGCCGCGCGCGCCTCGGCGGCTACCAGCGGCCACTGCGCGAAGACGACAAGGCCCTCGACCTGATGCTCGACCATGACGGCAGCGTGTGGATGGCCGGCATCCCGCGCCGCGACGACCTGCTGCGGCTACAGGACCTGCTGCGCGAACAGGGCCACCAACTTAGCGTCAGCGCCCATCGGCCGCGCTGAATGGATCGATACCGATGATACGTTTCTGCCCCAACTGCCAGAGCGAACGCTCGCTTTCGGAAATCTTCTGCGAAGGCTCGATCCAGGGCCAGCCCTGCGGCTGGGACCTTTCCGCCGAAGCCATCCATCCCGCCGGCTGGCGACCACAGCCGGTGCTGACCCAGGAAGCCATCGCGCCGCCCGCCAGCGAGCCGCCAGCGGCGTCCGCCCCGCTCTGCGCCAACGGCCACCCGCTGCAACCCGGCGACCTGATGTGCCTGGAGTGCGGCGCCGCGCCGGCCGAAGGCCCGCTGCCGATGCAGGCCGAGGCCACGCCGCAGCCCGCCGTCACGGAAACCCTGATCGACGGCTGGCGTCTGCTGCGGCAGATCGCCAGCAGCGACGGCGTGCGCGAGCGCTACCTGGCCGAACACGCGGAAGGCGCCCGCCAGGCGGTGCTCACCCTGTATCGCCCGGGCGCCGAGCCGGACCCGGCGATCTACGACGTGATCCGCCGCCTGCCGCGCGAACACGTACCGGAAATCCTCGCCACCGGCCGCTGGGACGAGCGCGCCTACGAAGTGGTCGAGGAGCTCACCGGCGGCAGCCTCGCCGACCTCGGCACCGTGCTGGAGGACCGCGAGGCGGTGCGCCACGTGGTCCGCGAGCTGGGCCACGCCCTGCACGTGTTCAACGAAGCCGGCCTGCGCCACCGCGACCTGCGCCCGGCCAGCCTGCTGGTGCGCAGCCACGAGCCACTGGACCTGGTGATCAGCGGCTTCGGCTCGGCGCGCCTGTCGGAGTTCGACCTGGATATCGTCTCGCCGCTGGAGACCAGCCGCTACATGGCCCCCGAGGCGATCGCCGGCGGCGTGGCGGCGGCTTCCGACTGGTGGAGCCTGGGCATGATCCTGCTGGAGCAGTTGACCCGCGGCGCCTGCTTCGAAGGAGTCAACGCCAACGCCTTCCTGATCCACGTGCTGGCCAACGGCGTGGCGCTGCCCGACGACCTCGACCCGCAGTTGCACCTGCTGCTGCGCGGCCTGCTTGCACGCGACCGCCACCAGCGCTGGCAGTGGCCGCAGGTACAGGCCTGGCTGAACGGCGAGGCGGTGGACGCGCCGGCCTCGGCGGACAGCGAAAAGGACGACGCCGAAGGCGCCAGCATCGCCCTCGGCGCACGGCGCTTCCGCAAGCCGACGGTCTTCGCCCTGGCCGCGGCCCAGGCCGAGCACTGGGCGGAGGCCCTCGACCACCTGCTGCGCGGGGCGATCGTCACCTGGGCCGAGCACATCGGCCTGTCGCCCAGGCTGCTCGCCGGCCTGCGCCAGGTGGCCCAGCACGAGGGGCTGGAGGACGACTTCCGGCTGATGCTGGCGCTCAAGCTGCTGAACCCGGAAATCCCGCTGATCCAGCGCGGCGAGATCGTCACCCCCGGCTGGCTGCTGGAGCATCCACTGGAGGGCTACCGGCTGATCAGCGGCTCGGTGCCCGACCTGCTCGAACAGTTGCACACCGAAAGCTGGCTGTCGCGGCTCAAGACCCGCGCCGAGAAGGTCCGCCAGCGCGCCCTGCACCAGCACATCGAACTCGCCGAAGAACAGTTGCGCATCTACCTGCTGTCGACCTCGCGGGCGCGCCTCGCCGCGCAGTGGCAGGAGCGCCAGCGCCTCCTGCCGGACACCGAGCACCCCGGCCTGCTGGCCCTGGCCGAGCGCCGGGTGATCGCCGAGGAAGACCTGATCGTCCTGCTCAGCGCCAACATCGGCCAGTTCCGTGCCGCCGAGGCGATCGTCGAGGAAGCCGCCGGCCTGGCCCGCGACGCCGATGTGCACCTGTTCGACGCGGAGACCGCGCGCGGCCTGTTGCAGCACTCGCGGCAGGAGCTGTACCGCCGCGTCGACGAACGCATCAGCGGCTTCGCCCGCAGCGGCGTGCCCAGGGTCGACGAATGGGCCGAGCAGTTCCGCCTGGAGCGGCGCATGCCGTTGGCGAGGGTCCTGGTGCTGCTGGCGATCCCGCCGGAACAGTGGCTGGAACCGCAGAAGCAGCAGTACGTGTCGCAGATCCTCGATTTCTTCGAGAAGAAAGTGGTCGCCGCGGTGATGCGCGGGCCGCTGGTGCGCATGAGCATCGGCAAGAGCACTCCACGCATCGACCTCAACGAACTGCACAGCGCGCGACGCCCCGCCGCCGCCCTGCTCGACCATCTGCTGCAACGCAACGCCCGCGCGGTGAGCCTCGACCCGGACAGCTTCCTCGCCAGCCCGCAACTGGAAGTGCGGCTCAACGCGCTGTCCCGGCAAAGCTCGCTGTACAAGCGCGACACCGGCATCGACGGCCTCTACCTGGGCTTCCCCTTCCTGCTCAACCGCGACCCGCGCGGCACCACCCGCACGCGCATCGTGCCGCTGCTGCTGTGGCCGCTGAAGCTGCAACTGGAAGTCGGCAGCCGCGGCCAGGTGGCGCTGGCCTTCGACGGCGAACGCGAGGAAGTGCGCCTCAACCCGGCCCTGGAAAGCCTGCTCGGCCCCGAGCCGTGCCAGCGCTGGCGCAAGGTCGCCGACGAATTGCTCGGCCGCTCCGCGCTGCGCGCCGCCGACGTGATGGATGCCTTCGGCCTGCTCGCCACCCCGCGTGCTCGGGTGCTGGAAGGATTGCCGCCGAGTTCCACCGAGGTCACGCCCTACCAGGACCAACTGGCCTGCGCCGCGGTGCTGTTCCACGTCACCTTCATGGGCCAGGCGATCGGCGAGGACCTGCGCCAGTTGAAGAGCCTGCCGCCCTCCGGCACCGGCCTGGAGACCGCGCTGCGCCTGCGCGAGAACGGCGAGCCGGAAGCCCGCGAGAGCCCGCCGGAGTTGCAGCGCTACTTCACCGTGGCCAGCGACCCGTCCCAGGAGGCCGCCGTGTTGCAGGCCCGGCAGAGCCCGGGGCTGCTGGTGGAAGGCCCGCCCGGTACCGGCAAGAGCCAGACCATCGTCAACATGGTCGCCGACGCCATCGGCCGCCAGCGCAGCCTGTTGATCGTCTGCCAGAAGCACGCCGCCCTGGAAGTGGTGCACAAGCGCCTGGTGGCCGAGGGCCTGGGCCAGCGCATCGTCATGCTCAACGACGTCAACCGCGACCGCGAACCGGTGATCCGCAACATCCGCGAGCAACTCGAAGCGCTGTTCGCCGACGCCGGCGGCGCCCAGGGCTGGGAGCGCCAGCGCGAGCGCCTGGCGGCGCGTATCGAGGCGCTGGAAGGCGAACTGGACCGCTACCACCAGAGCCTGCACCGCGTGGACGAGGCCACCGGGCTGAGCTACCGGCGCCTGCTCGGCGAACTGATCGAGCTGGAGAAAGGCTCGCCGCCGCTGGACTTCCCGGCCCTGCGCCAGCGCCTGGCGGCGCTGGACATCGGCAGCCTGGCGCGCCTGGAGGAAAACTGCGCGCCGCTGGTCCGCCTCTGGCTACCGGCCCACTACGAAGGCAGCCCGCTGGCGCAACTGCGCGCCTTCGCCACCGACCAGGCCACCCTGCAAGCCTTCGCCGACAGCCTGCGCGCCTTCGGCGAAGCGGAGAACGCCCGGCAGAAAGCCCTCGACGAACACCCGGCGAGCTTCGAGGTCGACGACCCGACGCCCTACCGCGCCTGGCTGGCAAGCCAGGTCGGTACCCTGCTGAATTTGCGCGAGGAGCAACGCCAGCGCCTGGCCCACTGGCTGCCGCTGTTCCGCGACGCCGCGCCAGGACAGCCGAGCCGTGGCGACGGCCTGTTGGCGGAGGCCGAGCAGATCGAACGGCAACTGCGCCAGCTCGACCTCGAACGGCACGCGCCGCTGCTGTCTCCTGCCCTCGCCATGCTCGAAGAGAAAAACCTCGAACGCCTCCAGGCCCACGCCCGCCAGGTACTCGAGGCACGCGCCTGGCTGGCCCGGCTCAACCCGCTGCGCCTGCTGCGGCGCGGCCGCCTGCGGCGCTTCCTGCGCGAGCACGGCGTGGCCGACGACGACAGCCGCCTGGCCGCCCTCCTCGGCGCCTGCGACCTGGAGCGCCAGTGGCGGCCGCTGCGCCGGCAACTGGCGGCGCTGCAACAGAGCCTGGGGCTGGCGACAGTCGCCACCGATGCCGGTCCGGAACTGACCGGCCTGGCCGGCAGCGCCAGCCAGCAACTGCGCGAGATCCAGACCCTGGCTCGCAGCCTGGCCCAAGCGCCGCGCGCCGAACAGCTCGACGCAGTGATCCTCACCGGCGAGAAACAGCGCTTCGAAGCGCTGCTCGGCGACCTCGACGCCGCGCTGATCCGCCAGGCCGCTCGCCAGCTCAGCCTGGACAAACTCAAGGTGCTCGCCGACTGGCTCGGCGACGAACTGCTGGAACAGCTGCACCGCGCCATCGCCGGCAACCAGAGCAACCTGCCGGCCCTCGGCCGCCTGCGCGAGGCGCTGCCGCAACTGGTCGCCTACCAGCGCTTCCGTGGCCGCGCCAACCAGCTCGAAGCCACCGACCTGGAATTCCTGGCCCTGCTGCGCCAGCGCCAGGAACGACTCGGCGCGATTCCCGCCGAAGCACTCGAAGCCACGGTGCGCCGCATGCTCAATCGCGAAGCGCGGCTGGGCTGGAAGCAGCGCCTGGAACAAGACAATCCGGAACTGCTGTTCAGCCAGGACGAAGCCAGGGCCAGGGTCGCCAGCCTCGCCGAAGCCGATGTGCAGATGCGCGCGCTGAACCGCGAACTGCTCGGCAAGGGCATCGACGCCGCGCGCCTGGGCAGCCGCAAGCAGTGGGAAGACGTCACCCGCCTGACCGGCAAGCGCTCGCGGCGCCTGCGCGAGTTCATCGAGCTGGGCGCCGAACTCGGCCTGATGAGCCTGCGCCCGGTCTGGCTGATGAACCCCGACCTGGCCAGCCGCGTGCTGCCGCTCAAGGCCGGGCTGTTCGACATGGTGATCTACGACGAAGCCTCGCAGATGCCGGTGGAGTTCGCCCTGCCGACCCTCTATCGCGGGCGGGTCACGGTGGTCAGCGGCGACGAGAAGCAGATGCCGCCGACCGCGTTCTTCTCCAGCCGCGTGGAAAGCGACGAGGCCGAACTGTTCGACGGCGAAGCGCCCGACGAGGACGCCGACGAGGAGCAGCGCGAAGCCTACGAGGACACCTGGAACCGCCGCGAGATCAAGGACTGCCCGGACCTCCTGCAACTGGCGCGCAACGCCCTGCCCAGCACCACCCTGCAGATCCACTACCGCTCGGCCTACCGCGAGCTGATCGGCTTTTCCAACGCCTCGTTCTACGGCAACCGCCTGAGCGTGCCGGTACGCCATCCGCAGGCCAACATACTGCGCATCAAGCCGCTGGAACTGATCCAGGTGAACGGCCTGTACCAGAACCAGAGCAACGAGCGCGAGGCCGAGCGAGTCGTCGACTACCTCGCCGAACTCTGGCGCCAACCCTACGCGGCGCGGCCATCGGTGGGCGTGGTCACCTTCAACCGCAAGCAAGCCGACCTCATCGAGGAGCGCCTGGAACTGCGCGCCGAGCAGGACGAGGCGTTCCGCGCCGCCTACAGCGAGGAGCGCGAGCGCAGCGAAGACGGCGAGGACATGGGCGTGTTCGTGAAGAACGTGGAGAACGTGCAGGGCGACGAGCGCGACGTGATCGTCTTCTCCTCCACCTTCGGCCGCAACGGCCAGGGCAGCTTCCGACGCAACTTCGGCGTGCTCGGGCAGACCGGCGGCGAGCGCCGCCTCAACGTGGCGGTGACCCGCGCGCGGCGCAAGGTGGTGATGATAACCTCGATGCCGATCGGCGACATCTCCGACATGCTCGGCACCCAGCGCTCGCCGAGCAGCCCGCGCGACTACCTGCAAGGCTACCTGGAATACGCCCGCGCACTGTCCGCCGGCGAGTTCGCCGGTACCGGCCAACTGCTCGAGCGCCTGCACACCGACCGCAGCGACCAGCGCCGCCAGCACTACCAGCGGCACGACGGCTTCAGCGAGATCGTCGGCGAGTACATCCGCTCGCTGGGCTGGTCCGCCGCACCCGCCAGCGAAGGCGACGCCTTCGGCCTCGACTTCGCCATCGAGAACCCGGCCACCGGCCTCTACGCCATCGGCATCGAATGCGACGCCCCCTGCCACCCGCTGCTGGAACGCGCCCGCGCCCGGGAAATCTGGCGACCCTCGGTGCTGCGGCGGGCGATCCCGCACCTCCACCGGGTTTCCTCCCAGGGCTGGTACCACGACGGCGACAACGAACGCGCGCGACTGCGCGCCGCCATCGAGAAGGCCCTGGCGCCCAGCGCGGAAACCCATCCCACGGCAGCAGCGGAGGCCTCCCAATGAGCGGACCGAAAGTTGTAAGAATCGTCACCCGGGAAGAAGCCATCGCCACCTGCGAGCGCGACCTGCAACGCCTGGACAAGGCCCTCGCGCGCTGGGAAAACCAGGCCAGCCGGCTCGCCCAGATCAGCGACGCCGAGCGCGCCGCCGCCCACGCCCGCCGCGCCAGCCTGCACGCCCTGCTCGAACAGGAACGCTGGCTGGACGTGCAACTACAGGTGAAGATCGAAAGCGAATTCCTCAAGCGCGACCTCGCCGAACGCGAAGAGCGCGCCATCCGCCAGGCCGCGGAATCACGCCAGCAACACCGCCGCCTCCAGGAAAACGCCAGCGCCCTGCTCCAGGCCCTCGACGCCAAGCCCGATGCCGCCAGCGCGGCACTCCGGCAAACCCTGCAAGCGCTGGCCGACGGCGCCCTCCGCGACGACGCGGAAGCCCTGCTCGCCCAAGGCTTCGCCGCCCTCGCCAGCGCCCCCGCCGAGGAACGCCTCAGCGCAGCCCAGCACGAACTCGCCCAGCGCCTGAAGACCGACGAAACGCCCATCACCCTGGAACAGTGGCGCGCCCGCCAGCAACAGGACGCCCCGCGCGAACAGCGCCTGGCGCGCATCGACCGGCACATCGCCGAACTGCAACTGCTGCAAGGCGAGGCCAGCGCCCAAGCGTTCCTCGAGCGACTGGCACGCGCCGAAGCCGAACAGCGCCCGGAGCGCCGCAACCTGCTGCTCGACAGCCTGGTCCTCGACCTCGCCCAGGCCGCCCGCGAACACCAGCAGCAACGCCAGCGCCTGGAACACCTGCAAGACCTCGCCAGCGAAGTCGCCGCCCTCGGCGCCGCCGAACACGCCGAACTGCTCCAGCGCGCCGCCGCCTGCCAGCCCGACAGCGATCCGCAGCAACTCGCCGAACTCACCGAGCGATGCAACGCCATCCTCACCGCCCACCTCCAGCAACAGGCCGCCCTCGCCCGCCGCCAGGCCGTGCTCCAGGGCCTCGCCAGCCTCGGCTACGAAGTCCGCGAAGGCATGGCCACCGCCTGGGCGCAGACCGGCAGGGTCGTCCTGCGCAAACCCGCCACCCCCGGCTACGGCCTGGAAGTCGGCGGCAAGGCCGACAACGGCCGCCTGCAACTGCGCGCCGTCGCCCTCAACGCCAACCGCGACAGCCAGCGCGACCGCGACATCGAAACCCTCTGGTGCGGCGAATTCCAACGCCTCCAGGCCCTGCTCGCCGCCCAGGGCGGCGAACTCAGCGTGGAACGCGCGCTGGGGGTGGGGGAAGTGGCGTTGAAGGAGATTGGCGAGGAGCAGCAGCGGGAGATGGGGGTGGTACGGCAGAGGGGGTTGTGAAGAGACCGGCTGGCGCCTCGGCGAGGCATTCGATCCGGGCAGCCCATCGCTTGACCCCTGGATGCCCCCTCGCTACCCTGCCGGCCAGGTGCTGAACACACCTTCTCTAGGCGGTTAGCCGCTCCCGAAAGCCAAGCGGTTTTTTACCTACACAGGAAAAAATCATGGCTACCCAGAAATCCCCTCTTTCGAATTCTCGACTTCTAACGATCGGCTACCAGCTCTATGAAAGCCGTCATAGCGATTGGGAACGTCGTGGCAAGCCACGGCAAATTCCCTACCTGCGCTTGAGTGGCGACTGGCTGGAGACTGCGGGCTTTGAGGTTGGCTGCAAGGTGAGCATTCAGGTCTCCAGGCGGCGCCTTGTCATGCAAGTGGTTGAGGATTGAGGCCAAGCGCCCCTCGGGCAGAGGGTATCTGCTCAGGGGGCGCTGGTTTATCTGTGAACCTTCATCCCATTCCTGCCGCATCTCGCCCTGCGCTCGCGCACCAGGCATCGTAGGAAAACGTCGCTCAGACAGCGTTGTCTCCTCGAGCTGAAGCCAGCATGGGAGAGCAAGCTCAGCAGGGAGCGAACTCCTGGACCGCAGGAAGCAGCAAAAAACCTATGGGTGGCTGACGATTCGCCGGGAGCATATCCGACAGCTTGTAGCCCCCCTATCCCATGAAGAATCCCTACGATCTTTCTCCCTTCGTCTGAAGGAAGTATGGTGGCGGGCAATGGCGTCGCAGACGCCCGAGGCCCCGCCTCGTCGCCAGCCCGAAAAGATTCCTGGATATCGCCGTGACAAACGCATCGCCCCCCTCCTCCCTGGTAGACGTCGGCCAGCTCGCCGCCGCCCTCGAACGTTTCGCCGCCGAGCGCAACTGGGCCCAGTTCCACTCGCCGAAAAACCTGGTCATGGCCCTGACCGGCGAGGTTGGCGAACTCAGCGAGATCTTCCAATGGATGGACGAGGAGCAGTCGAAAGACGCCGCGCGCCATCCCGATACCGCCCAGGCGGTGCAGGACGAACTGGCCGACGTACTCATGTACCTGGTGCGCCTGGCCTCGGTCCTCGGCGTCGACCTGGATGCCGCCGCCCGGCAGAAGCTGGAGCAGAACAACCGGAAATACCCGGTAGAGAAAGCCCGGAATAGCAGCAAGAAATACGACCAGTTCTGAAGAAAGGCCATATCAGGGAAGATCGACGTGATCGTTTACGAAGCGACCAAGAAGCAGTTCCTGCAAGACAGCGACAACGACGATATCGAAGAGGTGATCCTCCAGCATTTCAAGGCAGTCACCGGCAAAAGCGTCGGAAACTCGGAAATCAACTCGTGGAAAGGCTCCCTCGGCTACATGGCCAAGGTACTGCGCGACGAGGAAATGCCCGACGACACCGGCCTGGCCATCGAGTTGCATATCCCCCAGACCTCCAAGCGCATCGACATCACCCTCACCGGGCGCGACGAGTCGGGAGCCAAGAACGCGGTGCTGGTCGAACTGAAGCAGTGGAGCAAGGCCAGCGCCACCGGCAAGGACGCCATCGTCCGCACCGCCCTGGGCAATGGCCTGCGCGAGGTCGTCCACCCCTCCTACCAGGCCTGGTCCTACGCTACCCTGCTGGAGGGCTTCAACGAGGCGGTCTACGAGGCAAGCATTTCCGTCCGCCCCTGCGCCTACCTGCACAACTACCCGCGCGACGGTGTGATCGACTCCCCGCACTACCGCGACTACATGGAAAAGGCCCCGCTGTTCCTCAAGGGCAAGGACGAACTGGCGCGCCTGCGCAGCTTCATCAAGCAGCACATCAGGACCGGCGACGCCAAGGAAGTGCTCTATGAACTGGCCAACGGCCGGATCCGTCCGTCCAAGGCCCTGGCCGACTCGCTCAGGGGCCTGCTCGCCGCCCAACCGGAGTTCGTACTGATCGACGACCAGAAGGAAATCTACGAGTCCGCCATCGCCGCAGCCAGGTCAGCCTCCGAGACGCATCCCCGTGTACTGATCATCGAGGGCGGCCCGGGCACCGGCAAGACGGTGGTCGCGATCAACCTGCTGGTCCACCTCACCGGACTCGGCCTGGTCGGCAAGTACGTATCCAAGAATGCCGCGCCACGCAAGGTCTACGAATCCAGGCTGGTGGGTTCCATCACCCGCAGCCGCTTCTCCCACATGTTCACCGGCTCCGGCGGCTTCATCGAGACCGAGCCCAACACCTTCGACATGCTGATCGTCGACGAGGCCCACCGCCTGAACGAGAAGAGCGGGCTCTACGGCAACCTCGGCGAAAACCAGATCAAGGAACTGATCGAAGCCTCCAAGTGCGCCATCTTCTTCATCGACGAAGACCAACGCGTCACCCTCAGCGACATCGGCAGCAAGCAAGCCATCCGCGAGTTCGCCAAGGCGAAAGGCGCCACGGTCGAGGAATACAGCCTCGCCTCGCAGTTCCGCTGCAATGGCTCGGACGGCTACCTCGCCTGGCTCGACGACGTGCTCGACATCCGCCCGACCGCCAACCAGCAACTCGACGCCAGCCAGTACGAATTCAAGGTCTTCGACACCCCCGAGGCCCTGCACGCCGCCATCGCCGCCCGGAACCAGGACAACAAGGCCCGCGTCGTGGCCGGCTACTGCTGGCCGTGGCGCAGCAAGAAGGATCCCCGGCAACAGGACATCGTCATCGGCGACTACCAGCGCCAATGGAACCTCGACCAGGACGGCAGCCTCTGGATCATCGCCGAGAACTCCATCGAACAGGTCGGCTGCATCCACACCTGCCAGGGCCTGGAGGTCGACTACATCGGCGTCATCATCGGCCCGGACCTGATCGTCCGCGACGGCAAGATCATCACCGCCCCCGAACAACGCGACCGCTACGACAAGTCCATCCGCGGCTACAAGAAGCTGATGAAGGAAAAGCCGGAACTGGCGCGCAAGGAGACCGACCTGATCATCAAGAACACCTACCGGACGCTGATGACCCGGGGGATGAAGGGGTGCTACGTGTTTTGTACGGATGAGGAGACGGCGAGGTATTTTCGGGGGCGTGGCGGAAGGTAGGACAGCTTCCAGAGCATCGTGGACGCGTCATGCAAAGAGATGGGGACGAGGAGTTTTAATATTCTACCCCTTGTACCCCATGCGCTTATTTGGTGGATTTCCATAGATCACCATGGACAACCACAAACAACGTAAACCCTAGTATTCACGGGGCTTTCAGGCTATTTTACCTTCCTGCAGCGTCTACCATCGTCCACCACCAGCCAAGCGTTTCGGTGGCACAAAAGTGGCACAAAATTCGGGCGCAAAAAAATTTACTAGGGGTAGAGAGTGGCCAAGCTGACGATCAAACAACTGGAGGCTTTCACTGCTGAAGATCATGGAAAGGTCTTCCGAGAGGATGGTGGACTGGTTGCCGAGGTGCGAGCTGGAGTGCGCGGAGTCACGGTTCAGTTCAGCTATGAATTCAAACTAGATGGCTCCCGAACTCGAAAGAGGCTGGGCAGCTGGCCGAAGAAAAGCTTGGCGCAAATCCGATCTGAGCGCGACGAAGCGCGGGCACTCGTCACGAAAGGTTTGCACCCTACCCTTGCCGCCAAAGCAGCACGGATCGAGGCACAAGCGGCCATTGTCGCTACGATTGCTGAGGCCGAACGTGAAGCAGCCGAAAACAAAACAGTGGCAGACCTATTTGACGAATGGATACGGGATGGCGTCTCCCGTCAGGATGGCAATACTGAACTGATCCGCAGCTTCAAAAAAGACGTACTCCCCCTCATTGGCAAGAAGCCGCTTCGCAGCCTGACAGAGAAAGATCTACTCACCGTCCTACGCTCAGTCAAGGCACGCGGCCTGAACCGTACCGTCGTGATCCGTAGCAAGGACATCGGCCAGATGCTGCGCTGGGGAGAAAAACGTAAGCCGTGGCGCGCCCTGATGGCGGACGGCAATCCCGCCGACCTGATCGACGTCAACAAGCTGCTCGATCACGACTACGAAGAACAGCGCGACCGCCTGCTTTCGCCAGATGAGATTCGTGAGCTGCGCGATATCTTCGAGCGCCTGGAGCGCGATTATGAGGACTTACCTGCCGGCCAAAAGTACTCCGGCATTCGTCCGGTCAACCCGCGCGTTCAGTGCGCTGTGTGGATCTGCTTAAGCACGCTTTGCCGTATCGGTGAGCTACTCAAATCTGAATGGCGGCATGTGGATCTGGATAAAGGTACCTGGTTCATTCCAGCCGAAGCGACCAAAGGCCGCAAGGGTAAGCGCCAGGACCACCATGTCTTTCTTTCAGCCTTTGCTCTGGAGCAGTTCAAGCAGCTTCACAAAGAAACCAGCGATACACCGTTCTGCTTCCCTAGCAAGGACGGCCAACGCCACGTTGATACCAAAACGGTCAGCAAGCTCATCGGAGACCGGCAGTGCCGTTTCAAGAACCGCAGCAAACCTCTGGCCGGCCGGCATCATGACGACTCACTTGTACTGAGCAAGGGAGCCAAGGGGGAGTGGACGCCACATGATCTGCGTCGTACTGGCGCGACCATGATGCAGGAGCTGGGTGTGACACTGGAAATCATCGACCGCTGCCAAAACCACCTGCTGGGTGGCTCCAAGGTACGTCGGCATTACCTACATCACGACTATGCGAAGGAGAAAACCGAGGCCTGGCAGCTACTTGGAGAGAAGTTAAAAATGCTCATGCTACCCACATGAAAGAATTAGTGGCTAAAACTGCTACTTGGTCGCTTACATGATCGCCTACCTGGAAACCCATAAGCATCGTTCCTCACCCTGAAGGGGCCTGGCCGGCTATATCGAGCGCTCTATAGCTGGCGCCATTTTGAACCTCGAACTGATCTGGTGGAGTGGGCACACTCAATAAACAGCCATTTGCAGCTTTCTGCCTCAACCATTCAAGGAGCCAGCCTTCCATTCAGGCGCATAACCACACACTTACATTTAAGGTCCAATTTCCAATCACTAAATTCGACAGCTTTTAACTATCCGCTGAAATCTCAATCAACTATCGAGCCAGCGCTGCTCCTCCAGAGCAATTAGCTGTTTCATTCTCTGCATGCTGGGTGCCGATGCAATTTTACGCCTGGCAGAAACCTTCTCCGGCGAGAATTCATTTGGAAATTGATTTACATAATTAGAAAATGCCGCTTGAAACTCAAGCTCCCCGGAACGCGCACATAACATTCTACGTTGCGAGTCGTCAAGCAGCATAACTCGAATGGGATTTATACGCAGCAACTCACGCCATTTAGCGTCCAATGAAACGAAATAAGGAATATAAAACGAGCCAAGATTACTCTGGGTAGCCAGTCGCTCCATAAGTCGAAGGTGCATTATATCCCAAGCCATTGATCTGACCTTGGTTAGAACATCCTTAGACGCCCCAGTAATTGGACCAAAGAAAGGAGCAACAACCTTACTGGATATGCCCCGCCAAATCAGACTTAGCTCTGTCATCGGCACGTACCCTAAGTCGGAGACACAAAAATCCAGAAGACCTGTCAAAATACGACTTGGTTCCTTCTTCTGAGACTCATGCCATAGGTTGGCAAACCGTAGCAGCAACGCCTGCACTCCAAGAGCACCTGCCTCGTGTTGTATTATCGCGTCACTGGTATAGAGGCTGCTGATAAATTGCTCAGCATCGATACGAAGATCCTCCCTCAGACGATCTTCATCAAGATTGAATCTTAATTTACCAGTATCACCAAACTCCTCCCAATCCATTTCATCTAGCATACGAAATGCAATGAGCGTGTTAACTGGCCGCTGATTTTCTGAATTATCGCGAGACAATCTCACATTTTCGTAAAGGAAAGGCAGCACATCAAATTGCACGTAAGGATTACGCGCCTTCAGGCGCAGCACCTCCAGCACACGCTCGTGATTGATACCGCCCGATGTCTCCCTGAATACTAATGCCCTCATACGCTCAGCAAAATTTGAGTCAAAGCTCAGTGAGTAATCTATTCGAACATTAGATCGACCACCAGTTAGTATTGCCTGGACCCCCGTATGCCGAGAAACGAATGATGCCCTCGGCCCCTCAAAAATAGAAGTTACATATTCACACGAGTTAATACCCAACCCCATATCAAGATTAATACATCCAGAATGGCCAGAGCATATAACTGCGCGCATATCAGCATACTCTGCCGCACGATCGCCTTCCATTTCTGACCATGCAGATTGATCGTTATATACAATCGCCCGATACATAATATCAATTGCCGCATGCTGCACCACAAACACACCTCCCTTATTTCTAAAAATGCAAAAAACGGCACCAACACAAAACAGAATCGCCACTATTATCAAACTAGTGGACCATTCGCCGAACGCCCGGGAGCATGTATCTTCTGAAATAGCCAGTCCAATACATGCTGATCAAGCAAGCCGCCCACAAATATGGAATTCCAGTTATTCTTACCCCGATGCACATCGTCGAGCATATCGAGCTCATCCTGAAGCACGTCCTGAAGCTCTTTAAGAGTTTGCGGATTATGCTTTAGCTCTCTCACAATCAAACTCGGCTTTCGGCATAAATCTATCCATCTATCACGAATATATCCAACGATCGCCGTCCGTTTGACAATTGATCGAAAATGGAAGTCGATCGCCGCATAATCTGGATGCGTATTATCAACACACAGCCGTAGCCCCACTCGAGGCACTGCTCCAAGATCTTCGAAATGCGCCGCAATTAGTCGTTCGGCAAGGCAATCGTCAAAATAAGGATGCAGAATGCGCTCGCTTAAATTTGGTCCTACCAGGAGCTCTTTTCGCTTACTGTTGCATTTACACGCAGGCACTAGGTTTAGGGAAAAGACTGCGAATGCACCGTAACCATTTTGTGGAAGCAAGTGATCAAGAGTTCCACGGTGAAATGAGCCGCACATTGGACAGGTTAGATGCTCCGTCGCCTCGCGCATCGTCGTGATGTGCTTTAACTCGCTCGGTGGTGCCTTGTAGTGAGCCTTCAGATGAGCCTCCACCTCAGGTGGTATATTCACCCTTGCGACAGCAAAGGCGTTACCACGCGCCCCCTCGTACTGCACATAAGCCTGCTGAATATTCGTGACAACATTCTTTAGGCTCGGATAACTTGCAACCCGCTCATTATTAGATAAATTCTGCAGCGCCACTCCGTCATTTAAAACTGGCCGCGGAATCTTATTCATCGGCCGCCCCTATCTCCATCGACTCCCTTAACGAACCTAATACCTCTAAAGAGAGCTCGTCCTTATACCGTGCATATAAATCTTCCCAAGTATTAAATCTTGCACACAGGCGCTCCTCCACCCTCATGGCTAGTCGTGAAGGCTCGTCCTCACCAAAAACAAAATATGAGATAGCTCCGACATCCGCCCCGAATGTCCGTAGCGCGGGCTGCTCGACTCTTACGTAACCGTCCTGATCATTACGCAATACCGCTACCTGCTCCTGGAACACCTCCCGAACAAAGTAAGCGGAGTGGGTTGCGATTATCGCAGCGGACCCTGTTTGGCGGAGCAGACTATCTAACAAAGAAACAAACTGGCTGATGAAGTTAGGATGCAAGTGAGTTTCTGGCTCGTCCAGCAGCAACAAAGAACCATTTTCCACACTAAGACTCGCCTGGGCAGCAAATCGCAAAAAGGAAATCTCGCCACTACTCAGAGGATAGCCAACGCCGCCAACCACACGAATCGGTTCTTTTCGAGTATCGACCGCAGCAAATTTTTCGAGGACCCTTTGCTCGCCCCCAAGCCTCAGCTTGCCCAACGGTATAGGTTCGCTCTCTCTGACTGGCAAACAGATCTGCTCCCAGTTATCGATTGCTTCCAGTGCTTCCAGAAAGATATCCCATCGAGACGATTCCCCGATGTACTCCTCCGAGCGAGCAACTTGGAGCACCTGGTCAGCCACACCAGCCCCTTTCCGCAAAGTCCCCATGCGATTGAGCGAGAAACGGCGATACCAAACTCGAGGGCGCTTGCGCCTATCACTTGGGAAGACAGAGCCTGCCTCATTGGTTGGTGCGAAAGCGAGAATACGATTAACCAAAATACGCCCTCCCGCCCCTCCATCCACAAGAGACTCATCTCCTTCCAACGCAGCACGAACTATACGCCCAAGAGTTTGACTCTTTCCGACACCGTTCTTGCCAATTATTACCGCAATCCGCTTCGGTAGATCTGCCTCATGATCAAATCGGAATGTCAGATCATGCGCGCTCTGCCGACCTGGCAAATGGAATTTAATAGATATTGACTTGGACAATCGGTGGAACTCTTCAAACTCAAGCCCCCGCAGAATCGAACCTGCATTTTTATACGCAAAATAAGACTCCGAATTTCGAACGAACGACTTCAAGAAAACATCAGCCTTGGCAGCTAAGTCTAGCCAATTAGCGTTAGTTTTAAACTCATTCAGAGCAACGAGATCCCTCATTGCCTTCAAAACTTCAGCTGATCGACTCGCGCCGAATTTTTTCACTATGCTGCGGTACGCGTCCATGCTCGGCAACATAGTGTAAAACCGGTGCGAGTCGGTTGCAGGTATCGCTAGATTGTCTACGCCCCGAAGTATCTTCTCCAGTGGAACCACACCATTTGGATCATCTGGAGAGGTAGTAATGAAGCCAATGAAAGCTACCGTAGAGTGTTCAGCCTCGTCCTCTGCCAAACGGATGCGGACCTCAACCCTAGTGCGATAACCAAAATCATTCCAATTGTCCTCGCTAGGAACAATAAGTACCGTGTAGGCAGGAAGTTGCGTCCGCAATGACGCTTGAGCTCCAAATGTAACAGTAATCTTTTCTTTGCCCAACCCTGCCTGCTTGCCACTACTAGAAACCATAGCCTCTCTGTTCCCTACTGATAATTATCAGCTTCATGCATACCGCCTAACCTTGACGAACCTGAGTCGTTCGACACAGTTCCCGCTATCGTAGCTACCTGATAGGAAATTACCTACCCAAATCGAGTATTTGCTATCAGTAATCTACTAAAATCAGTAAAAAAATCTAATTAACTTCGACTTACTTCCTGAGATCAGCCATTTTACGGCATGCTCTGATCTCACTCTATCGTCAAGGGTCAGCTCTAGCAGGGAGAAACTGCGGATGCACTCTTTTATATCTGGTCATGATTACCGAGGCTTCACTAGATCGTCCAAGAACTCCGAAGCAGGGCTCACACTTGTAACTAGGAGTTCATCTCTTGCTCGTGTACAGGCGACGTACAGGAGATGACGCTCAGTGTCATAGACCTCTTGCAGGTCAGCATCATCGCCCACCGTTTCGATCCGCTCCTGCAGCGGGATCACTTCGTCATCACAGGCCATGACAACCACTGCCCGAAACTCCAGGCCTTTTGCCAAATGCATAGTGCCAATAGATACGTAGCCGCTCTCTGTATCCACATGCTCGTCCAGTACCTTGAATGGCAAGCCCGCTGCCGCCACAGCCTGCGATGCTCGATCCACCTGGGCCTCTGAACGAACGAAAACCCCAAACTCATGGGCCAAAAACCCAGCCTGAGTCCGTGCCCGAAGCCAATTGGCAACGCTTTCGATCTCGTCGTGTATCGTTTTCAGCACATGAACGGTTGGCTGTGGGCCATTGAACACTGATACCGTGTCACTCCGATCTTCGATGAATCCGTCCACATCAGTCACCGTCGGGCCAAGCAGACGGTCAGCCTGCAGTCGAATCTGGTGCGAGGTGCGGTAATTGATGCGCAGGGTTCGCGAGCGCCCCCTCACATCGACACCCAACGATTTCCATGAGAAAGGCTGTTGGAAGATGCGTTGCCCCAAGTCGCCAGCAAAAAACAACGCATTCGGGCGGCCGCTACCAATTGCAGCGAGAAACCTGAGGTGTGCGATACCAATATCCTGCGCCTCATCAACGATGGCGTGATCAAAGATTACCTTGCCATTCTCAGCAACCTTCGCGGCCAAAGTCGTGAAGACCTCCGACATCGTCAGTAGGTTGAGTGCCCTCAACTCGACCTGCACGCGTTCAAAGATGCTCCACAGCACCTTGCGCTGAGCCTCTGGGAGGCGTGTCTTACGGCCAAGGCGTGCTACATCGCGATAAGCTTCCCACCTCTTCAGTTGCCAAGAGTCGACCACCTGCTCCCATTCGGTCAGCAAGAAGTGCGGGCTGAATTTATGGCCACCTACAACCTGGCTGGCCGCATCGATCAAAGAACGGATCTGCTCGCGACTCGCCACGGAAACCGCTCCAATACGAGACTTGTAAAGCCGCAGACCTATCGCCTCAAGCGAGTAAACGTCGATGCGCTCAGCCAAGCGGGGCTCATTGCTCAGCAACCATTTCAATTTTGCCTGCAGTGCTTTCGCCAGTGTGTCGGAGAAGGTAGTCAGTAATACGCGTGCTTCGGGGTTAGCTCGCACTAGCACCGCTGCACGGTGCAACGCCACCACTGTCTTACCTGTACCTGCAGAACCGGAAACTCGCGCAGGCCCGGAATAATCGCGTTCAACAAGTTGCCGCTGCTCTGGGTGCAGGAATACCGTCCATTTTTCCCAAGGGCAGTCGAGCGCACGCTGCAGCTCCTCAACATCCGCCATCACACGGAAGCGGCGCTGCGCGTCCGGGTGATCGAAGGGGCTTTTCTGTTCTGCAAGGAAGTCCAGAATTCGCGGCTTGCCGCCAGTCGCGAGTTCGAGCAATGCCTCAGCTGCCTCGGCAGGCAGGTGATCCGCCAAAGTCAGCAGAGAGTTTTCTGTGACCTGTCTTACATCCGCCAGCCATTCCGGAGGGACGCCGTAGCTCAAGAGCTCATCATCGGACGTTCCAGAAAACAAAAGCACAGCGTCCGGCTTTTGTTGCACGTATACCGGAACCAGGATTTCCTGAACCGTCTCGCGGATTTCGACTAGCTGCGCAGCGCCCGTCTTGGGGTGCGTTTCAAGCTTTCTACGTTCGGCCCAGGCGTATGCCTTGTCATGATGATCGACGTAGCACAGCAACAAACTGGAATCACTGCGATGGACGATGATACGAATGTCACTACTGACCCGCACCGACCAGAAACTCTTGTCCTTCGCCTTGTCGAGCTTGTGGAAGCTCATGCCAGGGTTGGCGGGGTTCAGCTGCAAATCGAAGGCCGTCGTTTTTACGGCCTTCTGCTCTTCACCCGTCAGGCGAGCCAGGCTATCGGTAAATGTGTCCGCGATCCGGAAATCCATACCCACTCCGCTTGTCTCCTAAAGGCCAAACCGTGTCCATGGAATGCTCAGTTGACCTTGAATACCTTCATCACTTCATCGCCCAGGTGATTGATCACCTTTACGGCAATCCGACCGGACTTCGGCTTGGGAAAAGGACGGGAGGTATCACGGTTGAGCGAAGCCCAAGCTTCAGCGTCGATCTCGGCCTTGAGCGTGGTCTTTAGAGAGCTGTATGGATCATTCGCACCCAGGAAGTAAGCATGGCGGACGAAGAAACTTTCTTCGTTGTAATCGGTGTCGATGAACCAGCATGCGATGCCGTCGGCACCATCGCTGATGACTTCTCCAGTCTGAGGTTTAAATACATCTACACCTCTTACCTCCACGACATAGTTTGCAGGAGGTATTTCCGGTGCGTACTCCTTGAACTTCAAGTCACGAGCAAGCGCTCTCTCCGCATCATCAATCTTGAGTTTGATCGTGTCAGCGCCGTCATCTTTCGTCGGTCTCTCTTTACTTACTTTAGATTCCTTCTTCAGAGCTGTGAGCCTATCTCTCAACTCATGAATTTTCTCATTCAACTGAGGAGTGCGATTCGCAATCGCAACCAGCTCATCGCTAACTGCTTTGCTTCCTCCCTCCCAAATCATCACATCAGGCTCACCGAAGATCACGAAGAGATTGCCCTTGCCGGTGTTCTTCAAGTCTTCAGCCATGTGAAGGTCGGCGTTCATGCGAGCCTTAAGCACTGGCAACTTGCCGAGTTTGGCGAACTCAGTGGTGTGAGCCTCGAAGTTGAAGGCGCAGGCAATAAGAACATCGAAACCCGCGTCTGCAGCTTCACGTGCAGCTGCCACCAAATCAGCGCGCTGCACCGTGCCGAATTCGGGGCCGATGAAGATAGCCGCGCGCTTTTCATCCTCGCTTTCCAGATAGCGACCTTCCGCACACACCAGTTCACCAGGCCAGGGTGTGAGCGTGGTGAAGCTGATGCGGTCTTCCTTATGCGCTTGCTGTACCCCGGCAGTTTTCAGGTTCGCCAGAATCATCTGAGGAAAGGATTGCTTTGCCGCATAGTCGGCCCCCGGCTCAGAAACCTGCAGCGAGTCAATCAACTCGTCATCCTCACCTACTCCCAGCGTGCGGTGCGGACTAAGGCTTTCCACCGTGAAGGGGCCAGCAACACGCACCGCTTTCTTGTTCTCATAGGGCTTGTGGTAGAGATACTCGAACGCAGCCTTGGCGCTAATGGAGGCATCCATTTCTTTTTGCCGCGCAATACGTGCCCGCCACCAGTCGGCAAGAATTTTCTCGGCCTGCACCGGCCACTCCTTGCCCGCTTCGCGAGGAATCTCCCATTCCTGCCAGGATGTCTGTAGCAACTCGTTCAGTTGCGCGCGCAGTGGTTCTAGTATCTTTTCCCACTGCTCCCAGATCACATCGATCTCTGAATTGTTCGAGATAGATTTCAAGGAGACGTGTGGCACGCGCTCGTAGACGAAACCATGACGGATGTTGTTATGCACCGGTTGACTGCTCGGCGGTGTACGAGTGACCTCAGCCTCTTTCAACTGACCATCGCGAGAATCAGCAAGCAGGTAATAGGGATAGCGAGCCCCCATGATACGGGCACGTGCTAGGGCTAACGCCACGCGTGAAGTGTCAATGGTGATCCAGCGACGCCCCCATTGCTCGGCTACAGTGGCGGTAGTACCGGAACCACAGGTTGGATCAAGGACAAGGTCACCGGGGTCAGTGGCCATAAGGAGGCAACGCTCAACAACAGCATTCTCTGTTTCCACCACATAAACTTTCTGCCCCCCAAAACCAGATGGCCTGAGGTCGAGCCAAGAATTATTAACCGGACTGGCGCGCCCCTCTTCTCGGTAGTTCTTCCAAAGCAAACTCTTCCCAACAGAATAAAGATATCCAGCGCGCGAGACACGGGCCAAACCATCATTACTTGTTGACCACCCCCGACTTCCAGAGGGGATATGTTGCCTACCTTGGAAGACAAAAGGCACTCGGGAGTTTTCGGAGCCAGTCTGCGAGCTCGTATCTGTTAACTTAAGGATTCTTCCCTGAGGCCTAGGTGCCTCTCCTGTCTTTTGCTTTACAGACAGATCGATTACTTCTCCTGACTCTGTTTCGACACATACGTAACGTTCGTTTGGATTATCAATGGCAGGCTTCTGAATCACGACTTTCCGCTTCTTCAGACTCCCAAGACTCTTCGCATACCAGACTAGGTAATCCGTCACCGATGGTATCGCCCCTCCGGATTGCCCGGTGGTTTTCGAGAAGGTAATTAGTCCCGCAAAGTTATCCTCTCCAAAGACCTCATCCATTACAGCACGAACCCGGTGAACATTCTCGTCGCTAATTTGGACGAAAATAGATCCTGAGTCCGTCAGCAGATCCCTCGCTACGGTGAGCCGGTCGCGCAGGTAGGTAAGGTAGGAGTTAATGCCATCGCGCCAAGTGTCGCGAAAGGCTTTGACCTGCTCGGGCTCCCTTGTGATGTGGTCTGCCTTGCCATCTTTCACTTCGCGGCTTGTGGTGGACCACTGGAAGTTGCTGTTGAATTTGATGCCGTAGGGTGGGTCAAAATAAATGCACTGCACCTTTCCACGCAGGCCTTCGCGCTCGGCGAGGCTGGCCATAACCTGCAGGCTATCTCCCAAGATCATGCGGTTGGTCCAGTTCTGGTCGTGCTGGTAGAACTCGGTCTTGTCCGCCCCCTTGGGGATGCCGTTGAAGTCTGAAAACAGGTCAGCCGTGGCCTGCCCAGCACCGTGCTCACGCTCTCGTGTCTCGCGCAGCAGCTCGTCAATCAGCGCCTTGGGATGCACTTTTTCCTGAATGTAGAGCGGCGGGGCGTTGACAACGAGATCGCTCCAGTCCTGTTCATCTTTACCACGCCAAACGAGCTGAGGATCGAGATCGGCGTTTCGCGGATAACGAATCTGCTTTGGCGTTGAAGGCTCCTGGACAAAGGATTGCTGCTCGGCGGAAGGGATGTTTTTGCGCTTAGCGTCGTCGTGCTTGATGGTTTCGACAGTCTTGAGTTCGGGTTGCTTCGCCATGGTCATGCTTTCTCGCTGTCGGCCAGCACGGTGGCGGACTCGATCATTTTGTTGAATTCGCTTTCGATTTTTTCAGCAAAGTCGTGCTGCATCTGGAATACGTCGGTGAGCTCAGCAAAGGCCCAGCGGCCGTAGCTGCCGAGGTGATTCACGCCGGGCACCCAGTAGGTATCCATAGTGGACTTCTTTTCCACCGCGTCTTCGCCGCGATAGCCCTTGATCTCAACAACGAGGTTGAGCAGATCGTCAGGGCCGCGGCCATCGTCGACACGTACGATGAAGTCCGGCAGATATTTTCGCGTTTCCGAGCCGAAGCGGTAAGGCACTTCGAAACCGAGACCGTGGTTCTTCACGTAGGCCCGCACTTGCGGGTGCCGCTCGGCGACACGGCAAAACTCAGCCTCCCAGTCGCTATCGAGGACCACCCAGTTGATGTGGCTGTACTTAGAGCTGGTTTCCCAACGGCTGGTCTTGGAGGTGTTAAAGCGCACATTCCGTGTTGATCCACTGGGGTTGTATGGATCAAGCAGCGCCTTGATGGGGCGGTCACCGAGAAAGTGACGAGTAATGGCCGCGGTGATCTTGTTGCAGGCCATGTCGGCCAGTTCCTGATACATCAGCAAGGCGGGATAGGTATCGCCTTTGCAAATGAGACAGGTCTCCAGCCATTCCTTGGTGATGCGTTTGAGCTGGCCGAAGAGGTGCAGCTTGGGTTCTTCGCCGGGGTCTCGCCACTTGGTGTAGAGCAAATGCTGTGTCAGGTTGAAAACCAGGCTGGAGGGGCGCATGTCCCCAAGATGCTGGAGCGTCATATCTGCCGACTCGCCAATGATGCCGGCATTTTGCGTTTGCGATGGGCCTACCAGCGCGGGCGTAAGCACGAGCTTGGACTCATCGTTGAAGTCAGCAGCTAATCGCTCCTCAGGCAGCTCAACTCGATAGCCTTCGACACGCGGAAAGATAATCTCCAACGCATCGCGTTCAGGGCGCATCGCTTTGACCTGCACAGTTTCGCGCGGTGTGGAAGGCGTTGCGATTACTGGTTTGGCGGTGAAGTCGAAGGGGATTCCGAACACATCGGCATATTCGACGTTGAACAAGCCCTCGTCATTCAGCTCGTAGGATTGACGGCGCAGAGCGCGGCCAATTACCTGCTCACACAAAAGCTGAGTGCCAAAAGCGCGGATGCCTAGTACGTGGGTAACGGTATTGGCATCCCAACCTTCTGTGAGCATTGATACCGACACAACGCAACGGATCGAGCCTCCGAGCTGCCCTGCCTTACCGACTGTGTTCATGACCTCGCGAAGGAGCTCCTGATCCGTGACATTGTCAGCCGCGCGCGCGTCTCCGCTGCGTTCAACGATCTCACGGCGGAAACGCTCAATTTCATCTGCAGCCATGTTGCGGAAGTTATCGTCCAACGCATCACCAGCTTCGAGCTGTTCGCTGTCGATAAGCAATGTGTTTGGGCGCGGTAACGGATTGCCGTGTTCATCGAAGTTGCGAAACAAGGCAAGGCGGCCATTTACCGGTGTCGATGTTCCGTCGTCGTTCTTGCGAGTGAAACCTGAAATGTAGTCATACACCAGCTTGGAGATAGCGGTGTTCTGGCAAACGATGATGAAGCAAGGCGGAACACTGATCCCAGCATCCTGCCATCTTGCGTAGGTCTTCTCGTAGTGCCCGTAGAGGGCTTGCAGGGCTGTCTGTAGCCTTGTCGGAAGTTTGAGTGGATCGAGATCCTGATTGGAGCCACGCCCTTTCTTAGGCATGTCCTTGCGGATGTTTTCCCACAGGTTGCGAAACATCGGCATCTCATCGCCAGTGATGTTTTCAGCAACAGGGACGCGTGGCAGCTTGACGATGCCGCACTCGATGGCGTCCATCAGTGAAAAGTCGCTCATCGTCCACGGGAACAAGGTGCCTTCAACATAGCCAGAACCGGCCAGGAAGAACGGTGTAGCCGAGAGGTCGATGACACGGTTGATTCCCAGCTTGCGATTTACCGCTTCCAGCCCGGAAATCCAGAGGCGAGCTGCTTCGTTCTCGTCTTTGGCGTGCGCCTTGGCTTCTTTCAGGGCTTCCCCTGTAAGCGGATTACCCTTGTCATCAATGTAGTCGTCATCCGACGCAGGCTTTTCCCGGTAGCAGTGATGCGCTTCGTCGTTGATGACCATGATGTTCTTCAAGCCCATCAGATCCGACATCACGCGCTGAATCATCTGCCCTTCAGTTTCAAGCGTTTGGGGATCATCACCAGTTCGCCCTTTGAGCAGTTGTCTGCCGCCCTTTGAAATCTCAATACGCTCACGCAGCTTGAAGGCGTGATAGTTGGTAATGACGATCTTGGCCCGGGCAATGTCGTCAAGCATGTCACTCGGAACAAGCTCGCGTTCCTTGTAGTAGCTATCCGGATCGTTGGGCTGCAGCACGCGCAGACGATCCTTGATGGTCAGGCCCGGCGCACAGAGTAGAAATCCGCGCGTGAAGCTCTTGCTGGCAGGGCTACGCACCGCGTTGACGGTCTGCCAGGCAATAATCATCGCCATAACTGTCGTCTTTCCCGCACCAGTAGCGAGCTTTAGCGCCAGTCGTAACAACTCAGGGTTGGCGTCCTTGTTGGCAGCCGCGAGGTGTTCCAGCAGTTCCTTTCCAGACTTGGATAAGGGGGCGACCTCGGTAAGCCAAATCGCCGTTTCAACTGCTTCGACCTGGCAAAAGAACGGGCGCACGCCATGAAAGTCGTGATGCCGCCAATGCTGGAGCAAGCGTGCCGTTTCGGGGGTAACCTGCCATTGGCTGGCTGGCAGCGCACGCCATGTATCTACATGGCCGCGCACCTTATTGATGATCGAGGTAGGGTCGTATTGCTGCTTGCCGCTAGAAAGCCCTTTACCTTCGTCAAAGAGAAAGCCCTCCTGCTTCAGAGTCGCTTTCTGCTTCTTGGGCTTTGGAATTGGCGTGATGAACTGTGCTTTGCGCCGGTCTTCAACAATCTTCTGTGTCGGCTGACCGGTTTCATCTAGCTCCCAGTGGCGGCTAGGCCTCTGGTATGGTGAATTGAGGATTGGGTGATCGAAAAACGGATTCGACATAGATAAAACCTGCGCTCCTTGGTCGTGTCGTGCGGCTGAGCAACGTACTAGTCACACGATGCGTTCCAACCGTATCGGCACATGCTTGGGATTAAGCCTTCCGCGTCCCATTGCCGAAAAAACAAAGGATAACTGTTTGTGATGCCGAATTGGTGGCGATCTGAATTTGCGCAGCGGACGGCTCCTGTAGCCGAAGCGCAATTAGGCCAATGGCCTATCGCGCCGGGAATCCTCACCCTCGGTGCCATAAATCCTGCTGCTTTCGATCACCTAAAGCCTAAACAATTGCCTCAACTGACCGCGCCTGCACCAGCGACTTGACCGCCTGGAAACACTCAACCAGCGGTTGAGCCATGAGGTCGCCGTCCTGCGGCGCCACCGCTTTGCCCTGCCTAGAGAACAGCTCAATGTCGACTAGCTCAACCTGCTGGACGAGATGATCGATGCCGATATCGCCGCCATCGAGTCGGAGCTTGAGGGTGCACGATCGGCCCCTGCCAAGTAGGCGGTACGCCAGCAACCTAAGCCGACGACTCTGCCGGCAGAGCTGCCGAGTACGCTGATCTATCACGAGCCGAACAACACGCAATGCGCCTGTGGCTGCCAGCTCAAGCGCACCGGCGAAGATGTCAGTGAAAAACTCGACTACCCCCCAGGCACCTTCACCGTCGAACGGCATATCCGTGGCTAGTGCTTCTGCGAGGCATACGAAGCGCTGATCCAAGCGCCGGTGACCGCGCAATCGACATGGGATCCCGCGCTCACCCCTCTTATGTCAAGCAAACCGCTATGTGCACAACCACTGAAGAGTAAAATCTAAAGGGCCAAGCAGATGCTGCCAAAGGACTGAGGGTACCGAAGTCCACTGTACAGCAGATTGGATACCCGCGACCGAGTAAAACAGCTCACCGCAATCAAATGGCCCAATGGTGAAACTTCGCCCCTATGCGAAAGCAAAGATATCTTGGCCACAATGTACAAAAAAGGGGGCTTCCGCTTTTTACGACGGCTTCGCCGGAGTTCTCCGTTGGGGTATCCACCTCGACTGGGGCGCCGGATCGCTGGAAGAAGGCTGCGGGCTCGCAGAGGCTGGGGCGGGGGGCAAAGAAGAGGCTGGCGGTGTAACCATAGTCGGAGCGCTATACACGAAGGCGAAAGTTGCAATTCCCAGCGCAGCGGCACCGAGCATCGTCAAGCCTTGGCAACTGACCCTGTAGAAGAATCCCTCCGCTTGCTCAATGGGGTCATCAACCATTTTTTTGAACTCAGCCTCGGAGAGAAAGCGATATAACTTCGGCTGCCAATCATGGCGCAGCTGTCGCTGAATGTTTATGAATTTCCGACCCGACATCACATTGAGCGTCGTATATCCAAATGCAACTGCCATTACGAGCGAAATGAGGTATGGGTTGATTTGCAATGTTAGTCGCGCGACGATCAAGCCCATGCCCACAGTCAGCGCCGTAGAGATCGCCGTGATCGCCTGGCGGGTCGCATCTGTCGCCTTCGAAGTTTCCTCAGTAACAGCCTTGCGAAGGTCTCCCAAAGATTTGAGGGTATCTTTGGTGATCTCTGAAACCGACATCTGATAAGCGATCTTCGCGCAATCCAACGCAGCAGAAAGATTCTCCTTGAAGTACTGCTGCACCTCTCCATCTGCCCTACCAGATCGGGCAATCTCTGCAGAAAGCAGAATATGCTTAACCTCGGCTTCCCGTGCATTCTCGAACACCCAAACTGCGGCGTCCTGGACGACATCGAAGTCTTTCAGAGACATCTGGGTGTCGCCTTCGACCGCTTCTTTGATCGTCAGATTCAGCTTGGGCGGCCCTTTGAAACTGAGATTGCTCCCGGTAGTGTCGATCTCGTTCGCAAAACACCGACTCAAAGCATCGAAGGCATACATTGCCCAAACCATGTGCAAAGAATCATCACCATCCAGGCCATGCCCTTCTGCGAGCAACCAATGGCGCACATCCTCTGGCACAGTCCGGACATTAGCCGACTCCTTCACCAGAAGCCGGGGTGATTTAGTCAGCGGAGACTCGACGAAAGCCTCTACTTCACCCCAATCGCTATACGACCTTGCACGAGTGTTGAAGGGCTTGGTCAGGCCGAGCACATGCCAATGCTGCGCAGAATATCCCTTGTCGAGAAAGCCCTTGAAACCCTCCTCTGTCGCCACATACAAAACCTCAGCCCGAACATGCGCCCCCAGAAGAGGCTTTTCCAGCTCAGCACGAAAGGGCCCGAAGTCTTCGTCACCGTCTTCGACTTCGGTTTCGATACCCGCGCTGTCAAAGATCGTGATCGACCAGGTAGCAGCGGAGGCTGCCTGAGCAATTGCCCGGGCGGCCTCCGCTTGTAGGTCAGACACGATGAGGGTTGTCTTTCCCTCAGTAATCAGCGCCTGGCGCTTCCGTGACAAGTCGTTAAGAAGGCAGGCCAGTCTTTGGTGTGACAACGCTGTCCTCCGTGACCCTGTCTGTATCTACGATGATTTGCTTCTTATCCCCCTTCAGATCTACCACCGTCACATTGGGGTTCTCTGCCCTGTCGGGAAACAAGATTGTGACGCCTTCGGTCGTGACGATCTTGCGCATGTATGGCTGCCGAAGGATCCGCCGATCGGGCTTGAAGCTGAGCTCGTGTAGCTTGCTTTTCCTGACACGGCTACGCGTCTCACGCTCCAGACGATTGGCTACTTTCTCATCTTCAGGATGCCCAGCAGCCAGCATCACTGCCTCAACGATCGCCTCTTCATCGATCCGTCTACGGGTTCCGAGATTGGCCTGGGCTTTCTTCAGCGCTTTGGCCACATCCTGGCCTGGCAGATGAGCTATGCAACTCTGGAGCGCCGCTTTGAGCACCTTGCGGGTGATCTCGCTCAGTTCCGTGTCAGAGACCGCCCTGCTCACAGCCAGGAAGTCAGCGAAGTAGTCCGTGAGGTCTACGCCCTGTTTCGTCCGATCAGTAGCCGAAATGTTCTGGTCTGCAACACCGCCGACCACACGGACGAGTGCAGTTTTCTGAATGGCCCTCTTTTCATCCACCAAGGCATTCACGATACGGCGCAGCTTCTTCCCAGGAGCTCCGTCGTTCTGTTCCAAGGCCAGCTTGTAGTCGTATTTGATCAGGCTATAGATCTTCACATCGGGGTCTTTGACCGCTAGTTCGAACATCAACAGAACCCCATCAGCACTGCCGACCACGTGTTGCCGGTTGAAGCTGGCGGCCAGGCTCTGTGCACCATCAACAAACGATGTGTCTCCGGCTGCAATAGCTTCAATTTCTTTCCGGGTCGTGGACACAGCTTTAAACATGAAGACCGGCGCAGCAGCCATGTCCACAATTTTACCGATAAAGAATGCCTCCTCCTCCAAAGCCCGCTCCGGCATGGCCTCAAAGTGCTTGGTACCCACCACGTGCAGGATCATCCGGGTGATCTTGAGTGAATCTGTCTCTTCGTCCGAAAAAAAGCTCATGCGATCTCCATATAGGCATGCCCTCCTGCACGGAAAGAGAAACCACTCGTCTCGGCAGGCGCCTTGGCGGCGATGGCATCAGTTGCAGCCTGTTGAGGCTGGTGCCACCCAAAATCATGGGATTAGACGTAATGCTGTGGTCGGAGCATATCCGTAAACACTGGCAAGCAGCCAGTACGTCAAGGCAGCGTGCTGCATGGTCGAGTAGTCTGGCATTGCACGAACGGCGGGGAGGGTCTGGAGACTCTGCATGAAGTCCATTCAGGGCAGAAAAATGGACTTTGAGATGCACCGCTGGATGCCAGTATCTACGGAGGTAGTTTAGGGAGGATATTGAACTGCGGGAGTTGAGCCCTAGGAAGCTGTATCTATCACATCTTGAATTCTGCCGCTTAGTCGCAGGAATGGGCATAAGTGATCACACTCATCTCAACGCAATGAGTTCCAGAACCTGGCCTGCCATCGACTCCTGAGAAATCGCCAAGCGGCGGCGGAGCATATTGGCCACGATGGCGCCCCCTCTCCTTTCTAGCCACTCCACCGCGGCAGACTGCCTATCGAAATCAGCAGGTTTGTTGAGGCGTGCCTCAAGAATGCGTGCGATCGTCGCCGGCGCTGGCACCACCACCGCCGAAGCCCCAGCAGTCAGCGAGTTCATCAGGCCCTGCGGGTCGTAGTCTGGAAAGCTGATTAAATCGGAAATCCCCTCCCTCGCAGCAGAAACAGCCCTCGGCGACCACTGTCGATCGCCCCGGAATAACATAGGTACGTCCTGAAGCTCTGCCGGCAGTTGGTAACGGTGGGCCGCAATCATAACGCTCAGGTTCTCTACCAGCAGCACCTTCTCGACTCCATGCAAATCGATGGCCTGGACGTTCAACGTGCCGCCGCGGGGGTGCTGGTATTCACCTGATGGCAGTAGAACCCTGCCCGATGGATGAGCGACCAGCACCAGGCCCTCGCCTACCGCCCGGCCACTGATCTTTTCGTTTCTGGAGATCGCCGCCAGAGCCAGCCTGTCCCCCTCGAGCGCCGCCGTGCTGTGCTCCAGCGGATCCAGAGACATGACCTTTCTCACCAGCGCCAGCAGTGTCTGGTGATCCTCTGCGGTCAGCACCAACGCCGATGTACCGTGCTTCGTCCCTACGCCATAAAGCTGGTGGATCTGCCGCCAGGTATCCGTAAGGGAGATTTTGTCCTTGTTGCGCCGCACCGCATTCATGATCGCCGTCAGGTGGCGCTTATTGGTCAGCATGCGCTATCGCCTCGGTACCCTATCCAGCGTCAAATCCAGGACGCGACGGTTCGCCGAAAACCGACTATGTGGTGCAAGCGTCGGTACAAGGCGGTAGTTCAGTTTCTTACCGTTGGCTTTCGCGAATGCCGCCTGCAACTGGGCATAGCCATCCAGGGCATAGAGCCATATCCCGTCAGGGATGTCGGGATCACCACAGTCTTGCCAGTAAGCGGTAGCCGATTGAGGTTTACCAGTGGCAATCAGCTCCCGAAGCATGGCCTCCAAGTGGGCACGCACGAAGGGCTTTTCCAGCTCCTTTTCCTGATTGGCTCCTGAGGGGACAATTTTCGATTCACGCTCCTGGGCGGCTGCCGCTGGCGCCGCTTTGACCTTCGGTGCCGGCAGTGAGGCTATCAGCAACTCCAGTTGCTCAAGGTTCTCGCCGGCGTGGACGTCGCAGAACGCATTGCCGCCCAGTGAAAGTGGAGCAGCAGCAGCCCAAACCGCAGCATCAAGTCGTTCAAGAAGTGGCTCAAGATCGATTACGCCGCCGGCCTGCAGGTGAGCGTCGACGGCCTGGGCAACCTGGCGCATCTTGCTGCGCTTACGTACTGTCAGACTGAGCCGATCAAGTCGGCCAATCATCTCATCGAGAGCGAAGCGGTTGCGGGACACCGCACCTAGCAGACCGTCGATAAGCTTGCCCCGCAGCGCCCGGTCGCTTCTTGTCAGCTGCAATAGGCCCGTGTGTGTAAACAGGCCCAACTTCTCGTGCAGTCGCTTGAGCCGGTCGATCGCATTTTTGATGTCGCGGATCCTGTCGGTGAGCCGGACGGAGAATCCATATCCTCCCTCAATGAATGCTCTGGTGACGTTCTGCTCGTTTCTCAGGTGCTGCACCACCTGGCGGGTGGTATTGGTGACACGCCGCAGGTGGCGCTCGGTCTCGGCCGGATCGCCAGCTGCCTTGGCGCCATGGTAGGCCTCGCACCCCTCCTCAATGCTGATTAGGATCTCCTTGAGGTCAGGCGCTACGCGATCAAACCCTTGGATAGAAATTTGTGCGCCCACGTCGAGCAGTAGGCCACTGAGATGCAACAGGTCGCTGTCCTCCTCCACCAGGCCTTTGGACATGAGCCACGAGAGGCCCTTGGTCATACGCTCCGGGGGCGTGATGCCTGTTTCGTCGGCCAAGGCCATGGCTTCCAGCAGATCAGCGTTCGCTTTCAGGTGCTCGCCTAGCCTTACCCAGTCTTCTGCCTTCACAGTTCGAGGCCTCTTTGCTCCAACTGAGTCGAAGATGGATCCGGCTCCGGATCCAGGCTTAGGCTGCTGAACTCAGCCACCCAGGCCAGAATCATGTAGAAGTACCCCATCTTGCCAGTGGCCACGTAGTTCGCGGACTCACTACTGCGCTTCACCAGATAACCCGCGTCGGCCAGGGGCCGCAACACCATCGCCAATCGTTCTTTGTTGTCCTTGGCGCTCTTGGACTTGCTGAAGAACTCGTGGCCACTCAGGTCTCGCAGCTGATCCCTGTAGGTGGGATTGTTCTCGATGGCCTCGAGCAGATCCGAAAAGGACACCGTGTCGCCGGGCGCTAGGCACGCATCGGTGCGCCCAGAGCGATTGAAGAGGCGGATGAACTCCAGGCAGGGCTTGAGCTGATCGCGCATCTGCACAAGTTGCATAGCCGCTGCAGCTCTATCCTTGGAGTCAGACAGATCGGCATACCGCGAAAAGTACGTGTCCGGGGCAGTTTCTTCACCGATGGTGCCCAGCTCCCGGCCGAGAGGCGCCAGCGCCGCCCTGACCTCTGCCTCAACACCAGGTGCGCGAAGCTGACGATGGAGCTCTGGATAGGCATATTGGCAGATGAAGCCACCAGAGAGCAGGGTTTCGAGGACATCGCGAATCTCGCTCACGATAGGTACTCCTCTGCAGCCAAAGCCTCATTCAGTTCATCCAGCTCCTCGTGCACGTCCAGGCCGTACTCCTTGACGACGATCGTGCCGGTATCAGCCTGCCTCTCCAGGAAGTAGCGGTTGGTGAACTGCCGAAGCAACTCCGGCGCACCACCTGGGAAGCATGCCAGCATGGAGATTCCCCGCTGGTTGAAGTAGTTGACCAAGGCAACATAGTTCTCCGGCGAAAGCTCCAGAGCCTCATCAATGGGGATCGACATTAGGAAATCAGCGTCTTTACGCAGCAGCTCGAACAGGGAGACGTAGATCATTGCAACGATGATTTTGGTCAGACCGGTGCTGCTGAGCTCAATCAGCTCTGAGTTGTTGGTAGCAATCTTCGTCCGGCCCTGGTCATTGCACGACACACTCACGTCAAAGCACTGCTCCAGGTCAGAGGTGAACTTGCCCTCATTGATCTGCCTGGCCACATTCTCCAGGGCCTCGACGAAGTTTTCGGTAGGCATGACGCCATCCCCCATGGCCTGCCAGCGGCGATAGTGCTGATCGTAGATGGATAGATCAGACCAGAAGGACATTTCTTGGATGCGAGATGTAACCCTGAACTCGAACTGTTTGATCTGGGCAAATGCGCCAAGCACCTCCCGAGCTTTCTGCGTCGCATCTCGACCAAGCTGCTGGATGCTCCGATGCAGCTCCAGTAGCTTGGTACGGCGGTCACATAGCTCATCAGAAAGGTTCTTCGCCTGCATGATGAGCTTCGTCTTCTGGTCAGGATGCGAAACGTCGATGTATTCCTGCAGGCTCGGTGCCGCTTCCAGCCAAGCCAAGTCAGGTTCTGCTGCTGCATTGCTGGCCTGACTAGCGATCTGCTCGATAGCGGCGCCCTGCGGTGTGTGCAGGAGTTGACGTGTCCTGAACTGGGACAGGATCTGGCGATAGGCTTCAGAGGCGGACTTCTGGAGCACTCCACGCTGGCGCGTCAACCTGGTCACATCCTCGTCGATGTCCTGCGCTGCAAATCCGTCTGACAAGGTGCCGGGATCAACAGCGTCGACTTGAGTAAGGCGGTTGAGTACACCGTTGAGCAACCTGGCCTGGGCCTCATCCTGCTGCCCTTCCAGCGTTAGTGCCTTGCGCTGGTCGACAATCTCTCTCAGCCGGGCTTTGACCTCTTCGTTGTAGTCAGCGATCTGCCTGTCTACCCTGGCTACCTGACCTTCCAGGTCAGACATCTCGGCGATTCGTATCGGGAGCTGCGGTAGCACGTTCTCCACCCAGTGGCGGTAGCTCTCGATAATCGATCGCTGATCAGTGATCTCCTTAATTTGTGAGTCAAGCTGGTTTATCTCTTGCTCGAGCCGGCGATTTTCCCTGTCATCAATGCCCTCACTGCGGAGCTTGACCGACTTGTCGTTCTCGATGGTCTGAAGCTCTGCGTTCAGCCCTTCGGTGATTCGCTGCAATGCAGCCTTGTGCCCCTCGGTCAGTCGCACACGCTCTTCAGCAAGGTCCTCACGTGCAGTCTTTTCATTCGTGGTCAGCTCCAGCAAGTACCGTCCGTGAACCGACTTCAGCTGCGTAATACTTCCGTCTTTCTCGGCCAAGGCCCGTTGCGCCTCAGCAGCGCGCGCACCCTGCACTTCGACGTAGGCACTGTGCTCATCCTGCGCTCGTTCGTACAGCGCCTTGCGCTGTTCACGCCGCGATGCGAGTTCAATTCCGGCCTGGCTCTCATCGTTCTGGCACTTGCTCAACCGAGCGGTATGCTTCCGGAAGCGCTCTTCCAGAACACGATTCTGCTTATCCAGGCTCTCAAACTCGGCCTGGATACCCTCAAGCCGGAGCGTCAGCGACGCAATTTCTTGTTCCAGCGCTTCATCGCTGGCGAACGCTGGAACTGATAGCCCTTGAAGCGCCAGCTCAAGTCCATAGAGAGATTGTTGGGGGGACTCCAGCATTGCAGGGTTCAGATCAGTTCGCAGGAGCGTCTCTACCGGAACCAGCCTGGCGATATTGTCTTTCCAGCTTGGATGATTCTTTCGCAGGTACCCAAGCATCGTCTCTGCACCAGCGTTAAGTTGCTCCTTCAGCGCGTCGCGCAGCTTCGCTGTTTCGCTACGCTGCTTATCAAGCCCCTGGAACGCAGACACCAGCCTGGATTGCTCATCCTGCAGGCTCTTTTCCTCTCCACGGACAACTGCTAATTCGGCCTGGAAAGCGGCCAGCAGAGCAGCTTGCTCGTCTATCGCGTGCTGAGCTGCGTCAAGGGCGTCTTGGGAGCTAGGAAGAACCTTCGTTTTCTTCAGGTGCTCAAGCTCGGCTGAGGCGCGAGCAGCGGCGGAGGCTAGCAAATTGCGTTGCTGTTCATGCTCCTCGAGTTCAGTGCGCTGCTCCCTTTCGGTCTCTTCCTTACGACGGCGTAAATCGTCCTCAAGCTCATCCTGCCGCTTCTGGATAGCCTCCAGCGCAAGATTGTGACGAGAGTGAGCCTCCTCTCGCTGCGCTGACGCAGCGTCCTTGGCTTTCTGAGCCCGCGCGTCGTAGACCTGTCGTATGTCTAGGCCCTTAGTGTTGAGCTTGGTCAGGTGATCCTGCTTCAGATCGCGGTGAGCGATCACCTCGCCGAGGTTGTCCGCTCTCGCCAGAAGGTCTGCCATTCCCGCCTGTTCGTACTTTTCCTTGGCCGACTCAATTTTACTTACCGAGTCCGTGGCCTCAGTAAAGTTTGCCTGTAGGTGGCCACGTTTTACCGCCAGCTCCTGGCGCCGAGCGTAGGCGTCATCGTTTATGCGCGTCTCTCGATCAGTAAGCCCACTCAGAGCTTCCATTCGTGCAGCTTCGAACTCGCTCAGCCGAGTCACGATGTGGTTTGCTCGGGCCTTTTGGATACCGAGCTGGCGCATGATTGCCTGGTGGTCAATTCGAAGTTGGGACAGTGACACCACCTTAGGTCTCAACTCGTCCATGAGGAGATAACCAGCTCGGTTCTCCAGCACCTTGTTGAACGGAGCAGCGTTCAGGGTTTCAAGGGTGCGGCCGAGGTCGGAGTTATCCTGTTCGAGGATCTCGGCCATAGTGGTCTTCATGGTGTCGAACGTACCGGCGCTGGCCAGGAGCGCGAGCGCCACGTTGTCGATACCGTTGAAGTCAGTCCGCTTTGGCGCCAGCGAGAACGAGGGACGGAGGGCCAGAACCAGCTTTCGCTTATGGGGATCCGTCAGCTTCTCCATGTGGGAGTAGCCGCTGTTGAACTGGATGATGTGCCGGTAGTGAATGGGCTGAAGCTCAGGACTGCAGTCGATACCTTTCACTGCCAGATGGCGTATCAGTTCCCCTGCCCTGACCAGCTCGCCGGACTCATAGTCTCGGTAAAGCAGGTCTGGCCCCCAGGCGCGTGCCACGAGGCGATAGGCGTAGCTGTCACCACTGCGGTGCATGATCGCGCACCGCGGCGCATTCATGGAGTTGGTGTACTCGAAGACGATATAGCTGGAGGCATTGGGCAGGTACCAGTTAGCAAAGCTTTCCCGGTTACTCCCTGCCTTGACCAACTGCCCAGGCGCCGCCCCATAAAAAACGGGTATGAGCTTCAGGAACGACGACTTACCGATGCCATTTGTACCGTTGACGCTGGTGTTCCCGCTGATCGCTATCTCAGCTTTAGCCCCTGCGCATAGCGAGTCGATAAGAACAATCTTGAGCAACTGAGACATCGTTGATTCCTTTCAGATGGTATCGACACATAGATAGTCGGCTGTTTTTTTTTTGGCGCTAACAAGCGCCAAAGCTACAACAGTCCCTCCCCCGTCAAGCTCTGCAAGGCTTAACCGCTTCACTACGGCGCACTACCTGCCAGTAGACTGCAACAGCCGGCAGCACCACCAGCGACAAACTGCCGCTAGTCACCATCCACGACAACCCAATCATGCTTTGACACCCCCTGTATCCGCCAGCTCAGAAGGAGGTTTGGATGACAGCGCCAAGGTATGTAAATCTAGACGACGCATCTAGAGTGTTTACGTGTACAGGTAAAGTTTTCGAGCAGATGGAGAGGCCATGAAGCGCAAGCAATCAATCGAGTCCGTACGCTGGGATCTGGCGTTGCGCTACCGCCTGATTGAGACGGTGGCCTGGTGGGAAGGCCGTCTGACCACAAATCACCTGATTCAGAGCTTCGGCATCAGCCGCCAACAGGCGTCGAAAGACATCAACTCCTACATCACCGATTACGCGCCGAAGAATCTTGAATACGACAAGCATCTAAAGGGGTATGTACCCAGCAGGCACTTCAAGCCGCTGTTCATCGATGACAGCGCCAGCGCCTATCTGCACCTGCTCAACCAGAACCATGACCGTGCCCCGCATATCGAGGGACTAGCATTGGCCTATGCGCACACCGAGGTGCTGCAGGTGCCGGATCGCACGGTTCGCCCGGAACTACTGCGCCCGCTTCTTCGGGCCTGCCGCGAAGGGCTACGCCTGGAGTGTGAGTACGTGTCCTTTACTACGCCGGATGCAGAGACACGCTTGATCGCTCCGCATACGCTGATTTACACCGGCATGCGCTGGCACGTACGCGCTTACTGCGAGAAGAATCGCGATTATCGGGACTTCGTATTGAGTCGCTTCCGCGGCGTGCCCGAGTTAATGGACGACGGAACGGAACACACCCGCGAGCACGATCAAGGTTGGAGCACTGAGGTGCAGGTAATCATTGCGCCGGACTCGCGCCTGAAACCCGAGCAACAAGCCATCATCGAAACAGACTACGGCATGCGCGATGGGCGTCTGATTATCGAGACCCGCGGCTCGCTGGTTCAGTACGTGCTGCAGCGCTATCAGATCGACACGACCAAAGTGCATACCAAGCCAACAGCACAGCAGATTGTGGTGGAGAACTTGGATGCGTTACAGGGGTGGCTTTATCACTGAGCCCTGGGCTTAACCAATATGAGGTCGCTCTCATCTACACCATCGCGAAGGTATAGCTCCGGTGTGGACTCTTCTGAAATGCCTTCCAGCATCAGCGCATTCTTGGCTTGCTTGAAAGCGGTCGGAATTGAGCAGCCGAAGCCAATAGCTGAGTAAAACTGCGCTGAAAACACGCGGGCAGCTTCGTCGCCAATCGACTGATTCATGCCAATTGCCGCATCAACATACTGCGTACATGCGGCCGCTTGGTTAAATGAGTGGCACGTATTAAAAAACACCAACCGAACCGAGTCATAGAGTTCGAAAGTAGCGACAATGCTCGCCATCGGCACAAATGCAGCGTCACCATTTCGATCCTGCAAAACGAGCTCATCCTGATCGCTGCCATGTCCACTAAAATGCACAATCGTGGGCTTTAGCTCGTTCATGTACTGCAAGATATCTCCTGGACGTAGCGCCCATCTCGACTCGAGCTTAACCGCATCACGATGATCTGAAAGTCGAATTTTTTGGTGAATCTCTCGGACTTCTTCATCCAGCAGTAACCTGCGATCAGAGGCTGTCGCTGGATCGGTCGCGAAGAACGCAACCTTAATTTCTTCGGGCAACGCAGCCAACTTATCAATCCGTGCTGCAGCCTGCCGGTGCAGAGAATCATGCGTTTTTAGGCTGGATTCAACCTCTCGGAATTGCCTTGCCTGCACCTCCTGCAACTTTTTCTGCTCCGCATTTCTTTTCTTCAGCACCTTCGCTTCTTCGCTTTCTAAACGCTGCTCAGCTGTCGCTAGTTTTTTCTGCTCTGCAGCAATTTTCTTCTCCAGCTTGGCAACCTCAACCAAATGCTTAGATTGCAAATCAGCATATCGGCTTGCTTCTTTAAGCTTGGAAGTAGCTGTAGATAATTGCTTCGTTTTGCTGGCAGCAATTCCAGCGGCATGAGACTTTTTCCCAGCATCAGCCGCCTTTTGGGACTCCCTAGCCTTCAGGCTGGCTAGCTTTGCCAAGGCATCACGAGCGCTGGCAACCTGACGACGATACGTATCAACACTCATAGTGTTCCTCCCTACAATTCAAAAGCAGCGCAACAGTTAAACCTACCCAGTAGATGGTGTATCCGCAGATAGGCCTGTAGGAAAACCAACTCACGCAGCCAAGCAAGTTGGAATCGAGGGTATCAGTCTATCTGTCCGCCATAAGCCAAACGAGCCAACCCCAGCATCAGGATCAAAGTAACTATCAAGAAAAGTTGTTTAATCAGCGAAGTTAACGTGATCATAGGTGGTTCCTTCAGTTCTGCTGAGACAACCATAAACCTCGCTAACCTAATAGGCGATACGTAAACTTTTGAACTGTAAACATTCGGCACATAATTCCGCCACGCAGCAGAAAGGTTACGGGCTCGTCGAGTTTCATCTGATCGAGATGAACCTCATACATCTCCGCAGGCTGACGCTAGCGGGTCACCCCACATCAGTTTCTAGAGCCCCCTCCAGCGCTTCCAGCGCAGGCTCCAAACGGGATGTCTCCCGTGGGACGGAGGGGCACTGTTCCCGAGCGATAACTTTCCCGCACAAAGCGCAGCAGAGCTCCGGCGTCTGCGTTTGACATCTCCAGAATGATCGACCTCATCTCCCCACTCCATAAAATGCAACGGCCTGAAAAGCTCTGCTACGGGCAGGCAGAAGCCTTGAGCAACTAGCGGCAATATGCCGTTGTACGTAGATGGTTACTGTCGATTACCCTTGTCGACTCGAAGCAGATGAACAAGACGCAATAGAACGCCTGCATTCGATTGCCTTCAGGGGAGTCAACTTCAGCATGCACGTCACTTTTGGCCTGTTCCTGGACGCCCGCCAGGGTCCGTCTCCGACAAACTTCTTCAACGCCCCAGTAGTCGGCCGCCTCGGCTTCCTGTCCCTGCTGGAAACCTACCTCGGTCTGAGCGCGCCGGAAGCGTCCACGGCCAAACGCGTGGCGGTCTACTCCGGCCTGCTTCGAGCCCATGACAACGACTCGCGCTTCTACAGTGAATCCCTGAAGGCCGACAGCATCGGTACGGCCGCGCGCCTACTGGCCTGGCGAGACGAGTGGCGACTCGGCGGCTGGGACGGCAGCGCACAGCAAACACACCCTTTGCGGCTCCAGGAGCTTGCCGCCATCGAGCAAGCGGCCTTCGAAGCGCTGCCGCCTGGAGAGGCCGAGCGCTTGCACCTGGTGATGCAAGCTCTACGCGAGTCCGGCCCCGGCCCCATCAAGACAGTTGCCCTGGTTGACCCGCCCGAGGACTTCCCGCTCCTCTGGCAACTAGTACTCGACCGCTTGCCTGCAGTGAAGGTCCGCCTTCCTGAACCACAGGGCGAAGGCCAACTCCGTGCGTTGCAAGAGCGAGCCATGACCGTCCTGGCCGGCGGCGCTGCAGGCAGTTTGGCCGCGCCGACTGATGGGAGCGTCTTGCTGGTGCACGCCCTCACGGCCACGACCGCCGAAAACTGGTTGAGCGCACAACACTCGCACGCGCCCGGCGACCGTCTGGTCCTGGCCGAAGACGCCGGCGACTCGCTGGACGTATCGCTGTCCGCAACAGGCGGGGTCAACTGTGGGTTCGAGCGCCCGAATCAGCTTCGTCCAGCGCTTCAGGCATTACCCCTTGCCGTGGAGATGTGCTGGGCACCTCTCGACATCAACCGACTGCTGGACTTCTTGACCCACCCGGTCGGCCCGTTCAGCCGTCGCGCGAGAAGCACGCTCGCCCGCGCTGTCGCCAAACAGCCCGGGATTGGCGGCGAGGCCTGGACTGCGGCTAAGGCCAAGCTCGCCGCGGGTGACGACACCCAGGAAATCGCAGATGAAATTGCCTTCTGGCTGGAATCCGAACGCTGGTCTCGCACCAACGGAGTACCCATCGATGCACTCATCGCTCGGGTCGACCGGCTGAAGGAAGCGATGCGGCGTCGCCTCACAGGTGAATCCGCCGACGTGGCGAGCTTTTCGGCGGCGCATCGCCAATGTGCGGCCGTCCATGACGCACTGACCGAGCTGGCTCGGCAAGGCCTGACCAGCGTGCTGCCTCGGCAAATCGAGCAGTTGGTCGCCCACGCCACAGCTGCCGGGGCAACCAACCCCGCCGCGGTGCCCCATGTAGGCTGCATGCGTTCGGCGAGCACGGCAGCCGCGTGCGTCGAAGCAGCCGACGAGGTTGTCTGGTGGATGCCGTCCACGCCTGTTCTGCCCTCCCCTCTGCCCTGGTCCCCCTCGGAGGTGGAGGCTCTCACTCAGCAGGGTGTCCAGCTGCGAGACCCGTCGCGCGAGCTCGTGTCGTTAGCACAGCAGTGGCTGCGGCCACTACTTGCCGCGAGGAAAAGATTTGTTCTCGTCTGCCCACCCCCTCATGCAGAAGTGCATCCGATTCGCCAGCTTCTGAAGAAGCTCGTACCGCACATCGAATCTGCCGCGTTCGACCTGGACACCGCCCTTGGCTCCACACTTCTCGGGACAATGGCCGAAGTACTTCCGCCTCAGCAACTTCCCGCGACCCCAAGGCAAATCCAACTCCCGAATCCTGTGCCGCTCGGGGACTCCGCGCAGTCGTTCACCACGCTCAACGAACTCTTCAGCGACCCCGCCCTCTTCGTCCTGAAGCGGGTGGCTGACCTGGAGCCCAGCTCCGTCCTGGCGGTGGAGGAAGACAACCGCCTGCTGGGCATCCTTGCGCACCGTGTGTTCGAGAAGCTCTTCGCTCACACCGATGCCTTGACCTGGTCGAACCACGCTGCAGTCGCCTGGTTCCACACTGAGGTCGACATGCTCCTGCAGACCGAGGGCGCAGTACTGCTCATGCAGGGCGCAGGTGTGAGCCAGCAGCACTTCCGCAAGGTCTGCGAAGGAGCCATCTGCAGTCTCCTCGACCACCTGAGGTCCGCTGGCGCAATACAGGTGCAAACTGAAGTCGAGTTCGCCGGAACCCTGGGTGCAATCCCGCTGGTTGGCAAGATTGACCTCCTTGTCACGCTTGGCGACAAGCGAACTGTCGCCTTGGACATGAAGTGGCGAAGCGACAACTACTACGCAGGCTTGCTTCGCTCCGGCGAGCACTTGCAGCTGGCGCTCTACTCCAGCCTCATCGAACAAAAGAAAGGTGTCGCACCCTCCGCGCTTGGCTACTTCATCCTGGAAAGCGGCGCACTGTTCGTCACCGCTGCAGACGCCTTTCCTAAAGCGCAGGTCAGAAGGCCGCCAGACGGCGTAACCATCGCAACCCTATTGGAGCGCGCACGCGCCACCTGGAACTGGCGCAAGCAGCAGCTAGACGCCGGAATCATCGACGTCGTTCCGGAAGGCCCACCCGACGAGTTCCAAGGCCCTGACGGAACCCTTCCGATCAATGGCCCAAGTAAATGGGACCGTGACCACCTCGTTTTGCTGGGAGGCTGGCAATGATGTGCAACATCGAGTTCATCAGCGCAGGCGCCGGCAGCGGCAAGACCTACAAGCTGACCGAAACGCTCGCCCAAGCGCTCGAGTCCGGCGCAGCGCGGCCTCAAGCCATCCTGGCCACAACCTTCACGGTGAAGGCCGCCACCGAGCTGCGCGAACGCGCCCGCTCCTGGCTTCTTGAGAAGGGACGCATCGACCTGGCTACAGCCATCGGCCAGGCCCGCTTGGGTACCGTCAACAGCGTCTGCGGCCAGATGCTCAAGCGGTTCTGCTTCGAGCTTGGTCTGTCTCCCGACCAGACTGTCCTGAGCGAAGGTCAATCCAAGCGACTGCTCAAAGCCACCCTAGCCGAGTCAATGGACGCCTCCGCACAAGCGGAACTGGTTCGGCTTACCGAGCGGTTTGGCATCGAGCAGGCCGACTGGTCCAAGACTGTCGAGACCGTCGTCAAGGCCGCACTCGACAACGACATAGCGCCAGCGGCGCTTCGCGCAATGGGTGCCCAGAACGCGGACGCGATGCTTGCGAACTGGCCTGCCCCAAGCACAGGTCAGGATCCGACCGTGGCACTGGCGGCCGCGCTGGGCGAAGCGCACCAGAAGGTAGCTGCCTATGTCGAACAACAACAGGCTGCCGGTGCCAAAGTTGCGGACAACCTCCTTAAGGGACTCGAAGGGCTGCAGAAACTGGACCGGCTCTTCCGTGAAGGCCGCTGGTGCTGGCCCGACTGGCTTGGCGCGGCCGGGATTGACGCAGGCGCCAAGGTCAGGGACATCCTGGTACCAGTCAAGGCCGCTGCTCAGGCCCACGAGGCTCACCCAGCCTTTCATGCCGAGGTCCGTCGGTACCTTGACCTGGTGTTCAACCTGGCAGCCGACGTTCTCGACGCCTACGAGCAGGCCAAGAAGGCCCTGGGCGCCGTTGACTTCAGCGACCAAGAGGTGCTGCTACTGCGTGCACTGAGGACAAAACCAACCGTCCGCGAAGCCTTGTCGGCAGAGCTGGACCTCATCATGGTCGATGAGTTCCAGGACACCAGCCCTCTTCAGCTGGCGCTCTTCGTAGAGTTGGCCAAGCTCGCCAAGCGGTCGGTCTGGGTCGGCGACCCCAAGCAGGCCATCTACGGGTTCCGCGGAACGGACGCGAACCTCATTGCCGGCGTCCTCGGCGCCCTCAAGGACTGGGGCGGAACCATTGGGAAGGCCTTGGACATCTCCAGGCGTTCCATCGATAGCCTCGTCTCGCTCACCAACGGCGTGTTCGGCTCTGCGTTCGAGCCCGACCTAACGCCCGCGCAGGTGCAATTGCAGCCGCTGCGGAAGGACATCCCGGACCAGGCCGCTCTCCTGAACTGGAACTTCGAGAGCAGCCGAAACGACGCGGACTACTTGGGCCTTGGGCAGGCCGTCCGCGAGTTGCTGGGATCCGGGGTCAAGGTCGAAGACAAGGAAACCAAGGAGCTCCGTCCGATTCAGGCGGGCGATGTCGGAGTGCTGTGTCGCTACAACGAGCAGGTCGAGTTTGCCGTCACGTCGCTCACACGCTGGGGTATCCCGTCGGCCAGCCCGCGTTCTGGCCTGTTGGGGACTGCCGAAGCCATCTATGTAATGGCCTGCCTGAGGCGCATGAACGACCCGACCGACACGGTCGCGACGGCACTGGTTCTCACCCTGACTGAGGGTACTCCGATCGAGACATGGCTCCAAGACAGACTGCAGCACCTTGCCACCGATGGTGCAAAGTCCTACGAGTGGAAGATAAAGGGCGACAGCGCCCATCCGCTGTTGGCCCGATTGGAAGAGCTGCGTCCAACGCTCAATGCAATGACACCACAGGAAGCACTGCGACTTGCCGCTGCCGAATCCCAGGTTGCGCGCTTAGTTGGCCAATGGTCTGCCTCCCCTCATGAAGGCCGTAACCGACTGGCCAATGTCGAGGCGCTGGTCGAGTTCGGCAAGACATTCGAGGACGAGAGTGTTGCCGCGAAGCAGCCGGCGACTGTCAGCGGCATGCTTCGATGGCTGGACGAGCTCGCCAGCGAAGAGGACGACAATCGGGCCACGTCATCAGATAACTCCGTCTCGGTCCTCACGTATCACGGCGCCAAGGGCCTGGAGTGGCCAGTCGCCGTGCTGACAAGCCTAGATGCGACGGCACGCAGTTCACTTTGGAGCGTCCGCGCCAGGACTGTTGGAGGCTTCGAGCCGCAGCAGCCACTTGCCAACCGCTTCGTCCACTGCTGGCTGAAGACTTGGGGCAAACGGTCCCAACCCCAGGCTGCCCTCAACGCTGAGGCCAGCGCCACTGGTCAAGCCATGCAGGCCGAAGCCCTGGCGGAGAACAAGCGCCTGCTCTATGTCGGCCTGACTCGCGCACGCGATATGAACGTCGCAGTGTCGTTCATTCGTCCTCGCGGACCGGGGCGCGCTTGGGTTGGCGAGATTCAAGGCGCAGTCGCGCTGTTGTTCGGCGACTCAGGAGCTGTGGCGCTTCCGGACGGCCGGCAGCTCTCCAGGCAGTCAAAGTCTTGGAGCAAGGACGACTGTGCTGTGGAGCCACCTGCCAAGGCATCTGAGGACTGCCACTGGTTCACCCCTCGCCCACGCGTGCAGGCCGAGCCGTTGTGGCATCGACCGAGTTCTGCCTCAGGCGGCACGTTCAAGGTCGTCGAGACCGACGCCGTAGGCGTCAGGCTGAGCTTGGCAGGCAAGCCCGACATGGCGTCGCTGGGCTCGGCGCTCCACCTGTGCATTGCGCGCGCCGCGGTTCTTGGTAGCGTCCCGGCCCCAGACATCGAACGCATCCTGAAGACCTGGGCTGTGGCTCATTCTGTGGACACGGATGCCGTTTGCTTCCAGGTCGAAGCGTTCCTGGCTTGGATAGCCAAGCGCTGGCCTGGCTGTCCCGTTCACGTCGAAGTGCCCATCGAAGCGGATGGCCCGAAAGGCACGCGAATCCGTGGCCGCATCGACCTGTTGGTGGAGGAGCCAAATGGCTGGATTCTGCTGGACCACAAGTCGAACCCCGGCGTTGCTGCCAGAGACGAGGACTTGGTGGCCGAGCATGGCCCACAGATAGAGTCCTATGGTCATGCGCTTCTCCGCGCGACCGGCAAACCCGTGAGCCAGCGATGGCTGTACCTGCCGGTCGCTGCGCGAGCAGTTCGCCTGTCCTGACGTCCCCAGCAGCGCGCCAGACGTAGTTCAACAGAAACACGAGGAGAAGCAGGGATGGATGTGAAGTTCCTGTCAGCTTCGCAGACGCAGGCAACTCTCATAGAGCTGGTCGATAGCTGCGAGTCGATGCAATGGGCAGTGGCCTGGGCTACCGAGAACGCGGTCTTCGAGGCAGCGATGAAAAACAGCTCGAAGTTCGAGCAGTTCGTCGTCGGCACTCACATGTTCCAGACGCAGCCCGAGGTTCTTGATCGGGCAGCAAGGCTAGCGGCCGCAGCCGTCGTTCCACCTACTGGCGACCTGTTCCATCCGAAGGTCTACATGTTTCGCAACGGGCGACGCATCCGCTGTGTAGTCGGTAGTCCAAATCTCACGAACGCCGCTATGAGCCGTAACGTCGAGGCAAGCGTTCTGCTGGATGGCTCTTCAAACGATGCGGCGCTAGCAGAGCTCAGTCGCTTCGTCGCAGACGCGTGGAGGGGCGCGGAAGACATCTCGCACGAGTTTATCTATCGGTACCGCCACCAATACGCAGCCAAGGCGGCAGCACGAGAGGAACTGACTAAGTTCGCTGACGTTCGGCCACCTTCTAAGCCGAATACCAAGCGCGCGCCACATGACATGAGCTGGGCGGACTACCTCGTGCAGGTCCGAAGCTCATCACACCCGTCTGCGCACCTGTTCAAGGAGCGCTTGGGAGTCTTGGCAAAGGCACGCGCCCTTTTCGCGACTGGCATACCCTACGCGAAGTGGAGCGAGGACGACCGCAAGCTGGTCGCCGGCACTCTCGGGCGCAAGAAGTCCCAGCAGCCAGGCGTGGACTACGGGCTTTTCGGGAGCATGGGCGCAAGCGGGACGTTCGCGAACCTAGTCATCGAAGCCCCCATAGGTCTCTCCGACGCCCTCGATTTCATCCCGTTGATGGGCGCGGTCACGCAGGACGACTACGACCGCTATGGCAAAGCGTTCATAGCAGCCTTCGACCAGAACGGGCGAGTCGGCGGACTGCCGACCGCGACCAGGCTCTTGGCGATGAAGCGGCCTGACACGTTCGTGTGCATCGATTCGGCCAATCGAAAGGACTTATGCGAGAACTTCGGTGTCAGCCCGAGCACAACGAATCTGGAGAATTATTGGCAGCGCATCATCGAGCCGATGCACGGCGATGCGTGGTGGAGGCATCCGCAGCCGAGCAATGCGGCTGACGCCGAAATCTGGCTGGGGCGCGCAGCGCTCCTGGACGCCATCTACTACACACCCCGCTGAGCATGCTTTTCTTCGACATCCAGCGAACACAGAACACTTCCATCGCTCCGGAAATCCGCAACAACTGATCGACAGATACGTCTCAGCGCAAGCGAACTCCACCCTTCAAGCATTGCAGTATTTATGAAACCGCATGCGAATGCACCAGTCAGATCCTGCACAGCAGGCACTGCTGGTCGTTGAAAACACGCCAACGCTTACGCTCGGCGAATACGCACAGATAGTCGGCCGTCTGGCGGAAGTACTGGGGTGTGAAGTCGCCCCAGTGCTTCATCTCACGGATCTGCATGAAGGGTGCAAAATGAAACTGCTGATGTTTTCTCCGCAGTGACGAGCCCCACTACTGACTGCAGCGGCCAGATATAACGAAATTTCAGACCTGAATCATTTAAGGGAAGACGGGTGCGTATTGCCCTCTTCAGCCCTTCCCTTTTCAGGAGTCTGAACGATGTCGATTAACTGCCCTTCCTGTAACTCTGCGCGCGTCACAGCGCGCAACCATGCCCGCAAAATCGGTGGTGCAGCCGGTGCTGTAGGTGGAGCCGCGACCGGCGCGGCGAGCGCTGCCGCCGGCGCACAAAGTGGTGCTGCCCTGGGCGCAGTCGCGGGCCCCATCGGAGCGGCCTTGGGTGGCCTGGCTGGTGCCATTCTAGGCGGCTTGGCTGGCGGCGCAGTAGGCAGCCTCGCCGGTGCACGCATGGGTGAAGAAATCGATGCCCGCGTGCTCGATAACTTCGAGTGCCACGCCTGCGGCCACGTCTTTTCCCTCGACCAGTAGCCCTCCTACAAGGCGCGCGACGCGTCTTCATTCAATCCGATTCCCACCCACCCGGCACTCGGACTGCCGGTTGATAGCCAGTCCCTCTGGCAAGGAGATCTTTATGGCTCATCAAATCGAGCAAATGGCCTACGTCGGAGCCACCCCTTGGCACGGCCTAGGTAATCAACTCACGCAAAAGCAGCCCCTGGAAGTCTGGCAGCGCGAAGCCGGTATGGACTGGCAGATCTTGGAAAGCCCCGTGCATTTCAAGTCAGACGCGATCGGCCATCTCGGCACGATCCACTCGTTCCCCGAGCAGAAGGTATTGTTCCGTTCGGATACCAAGGCGCCGCTGTCGGTGGTCTCCAAGCGCTACCACACCGTGCAACCCCGCGAAGTGCTGGAGTTCTACAGGGACCTGACCGAGGTCTCCGGCTACGAGCTGGAAACCGCCGGCGTGCTCAAGGGCGGGCGCAAGTTCTGGGCGCTGGCACGTACCGGGCAAGGCTTCGCGCTCAAGGGCAACGACCAGGTCAACGGTTACCTGCTGTTGGCGACGTCCTGCGACGGCACCCTGGCCACCACGGCAACGCCTACCACCGTGCGCGTGGTATGCAACAACACCCTGACCATCGCCCTGGACGGAACCAGTCGCGCGATCAAGGTGCCGCACAACACTCGCTTCGATCCCCAAGCGGTGAAAAAGCAGCTCGGTATCGCCGTCTCGCAATGGGACGACTTCATGTACCGCATGCGCGCGCTGGCCAAGCGTAAGGTGCAATGGCATGAGGCACTGGGCTTCTTCATGAACGTCATGTGCGAGACCAGCCCGACCGGTGCGCTCCCCGAACAACTGCCCAACGAGCGCGCCCTGCGCAAGGTACAGGAACTGTATGAAGGTCGTGGTCGTGGCAGCCAGCTGGACTCGGCCCGCGGCACCGCCTGGGGCCTGCTCAATGCCGTCACCGAGTACGTCGACCACGAGCGCCGTGCACGTAGCAACGAGTACCGCATGGACTCGGCCTGGTTCGGCCAAGGGGCGCAGATCAAGCAGCGCGCCTTGAATGCCGCGCTGCTGCTCGCCGCTTAAGCCTCTATCACATCAACCCTCGCGCCCGGTCAGCCCAGTGCTGGCCGGGCGTTTTTATGTCTGCAGGTGAGCATCATGAAAGCAACGTCACTGAACAGCAGCACCCGCAAGAAACGCCCTGCCCTGCGCCTGGTCAGCACCAAGGAACTGCCGCGCGAGGACTGGCTGCAAATCCGCAAGCAAGGTATCGGTAGTTCGGATGCAGCGGCAGCAGTCGGCCTCAATCCCTACAAATCGCAGCTGGAACTGTGGCTGGAGAAAACCGGCCGCGACACCAAAGTGCCGAAGACCGATCCGCATGACGAGGAAAGCCCAGCCTACTGGGGCAACGTACTCGAGCCTATCGTGGCCTGGCACTACAGCAAACGCACAAAGAACCGCGTGCGGCGCATCAACGCCGTGCTCCAGCATCCGGATCCGGAAATGTCCTGGATGTTGGCCAACATCGACCGTGAGGTGATCGGCGCTAACGAGGTGGATTCAACCGGTCGTTGCAACACCTTTGATCGTGGAGGTGTTTATGGGGCGACCTGCAGGGTGGATGCAGGAGTTGACGGGGCGAGGGGCAATGCGCTCGCCAGGTGCCCCGTCACTTCGCCGAGAGATCGAGCGGCTATTTTGGGAACAGATCGCAACCGGGATCACAAGCGAAAGGGCAGCAGAGGCTATTAGCGTATCGTCAGCGGTAGGCACACGCTGGTTCCGTCATCGCGGCGGAATGCCATTATTCATGTCGAACCACATATCAGGAAGGTACTTGTCGTTCGCTGAGCGAGAAGAGATCGGGCTGCTCCGGGCGCAAAGTGTTGGTGTGCGTGAGATTGCTCGCCGTCTTGGACGAAGTCCGTCGACCATTTCACGGGAGCTGACTCGTAACGCAGCAACTCGTAGCGGCCGGCTCGAGTATCGCGCTTCAGTCGCGCAGTGGAAGGCGGAATTGGTTGCCAAGAGACCGAAGCCGGCGAGATTGGTGACCAACCCGCAACTGCGCCATTACGTGCAAGAGCGCTTGGAAGGCAAGGTTCATAACGCTAATGGCCGTGAGATTGCCGGTCCTCTACAGGCACCATTCAAGGGACGAAATAAACCACATCGTGGTGACCGTAAATGGGTCAATGGTTGGTCACCCGAACAGATTGCCAACCGGCTGCAAATCGACTTCCCGGATGACAAGTCCATGCGTATTTCTCACGAAGCCATATATCAGGCTCTCTACATTCAAGGGCGAGGCGCTCTCAAGCATGAACTGGTGAGTTGCCTGCGTACTGGGCGGGCGTTGCGCGTACCAAGAGCCAGGGCGCAGGCCAAAGCATGGGCACATGTCAGCGAGGATGTCATGATTTCCAGCCGTCCTGCTGAGGTGGAGGATCGTGCCTTACCAGGGCATTGGGAGGGTGATCTGATCATTGGCCTGAACCGATCCGCCATCGGGACGCTGGTCGAGCGCTCAAGCCGATTTACCATGCTCGTTCATCTGCCTCGCGAGGAAGGTTACGGGCTGACTCCCCGGACGAAGAACGGCCCCGCTCTTGCTGGCTACGGTGCTGTCACCATGACCAATGCATTGAAGAGGGCCGTGACTGGCTTACCCGTTCAGCTGTGGCGATCATTGACTTGGGATCGTGGAAAGGAGTTATCGGATCACGTCCGCTTTACCATTGAGTCTGGAGTAAAAGTCTTCTTTGCCGACCCTCACAGTCCATGGCAGCGCGGTACGAACGAGAATACAAACGGTCTTCTACGGCAATATTTCCCGAAAGGCACCGACCTGTCTCGTTGGAGTTACCAAGAGATCCAAGCCGTAGCCCATACGCTGAACACTAGACCCAGGAAAACGCTCGGCTGGAAAACACCTGCCGAGGTACTGAACGACTATCTAACATCTATTCAGCAACCCAGTGTTGCGACGGCCGATTGAATCCACCCGATGTGCAGATCCTCGAATGCAAGACCGCTGGCATAAACGGGGCACGCCTCTGGAAAGAAGGCGTGCCCGAGTACGTGCAACTGCAGGTCATGCACCAGCTCGCCGTCACCGGCAAGCAGGCGGCTGATGTGGCTGTACTGCTCGGCGGTCAGACGCTGGAGATTCACCGAATCGAGCGGGACGAGCAGATGATCGCGCGGCTCGTCGATCTGGAGCGCAGGTTCTGGCAGTACGTGGAAACGGACACACCGCCACCGGCCGATGGCTCGGCATCCGCTGAAATGGCCCTACGTTGCCTCTACCCGGAAGACAACGGCCAGGTCGTCGACTTCAGCAGCCATGCCGGACTGACCGCAGCCTTCATCGAGCTGAAAGCCGTTCGCCAGTCGATTGCCGACAAGGAGAAGCGAGAAGCCGAGCTCAAGCAGATGTTGCAGCAAGCCATGGGTGACGCCAGCCGGGCTGAGTTCGCCAGCGGTTACCTCAGTTGGCGCAAGGCCAAAGACAGTCTTGGCTTGGACGTCACTCAGCTACTCAAGGACAAACCTTACCTACAGGCCAAGTACCCGCTGCTGAAGCCCGGCGCGCGGCGCTTCTTGGTCGGCTGAATCCGGCTGTTTCCATCCGTTCCCTCCCCCTTGGCCAGTCCATGCAGTTCGCGCTGCACGGCTGGCCTTTTTTCGTTTCCAGGAGAACATCCATGTTGAAAGGTCTGGCTCTGACGCCCCCAGTGATTGGGCGCATCTCGATCGGCAAGGTCGTCGAGAGAAACGGCAAACGTCTGCCGGAGAAAGACGATCAATTCACCATCACCTCCCAGGTGCAAGGTAAGGATGGCTGGTTACTGCATCCACTAAACGACCAGCTGCGCCAAGGCAAAGAGGACAAGCTGCGCAGCATCCCTATCCGTCTGATGTTCAACGAACCCGAGCTCAACTTCCGCGCCGACTACACCCTGTTCGATCGGCAAACCGGACGCCCGGTTTGTGTGGGCAATGGGGAAACCTGCAAGCGCATCGGCCAGGATGGAATCCAGACACTGCCGTGTCCCTCGCCCGATGCCTGCCCACTGGCCAAAGGGGGCGCCTGCAAGCCGTATGGCCGACTAAACGTGGTTATCGGCGATGAGGATCCGCTTGGCAGCTTTGTGTTCCGTACCACCGGCTTCAACAGCATCCGCACCCTCGCAGCACGCCTGAAATACTTCCAGGCGATCTCAGGCAATCGTCTGGCTTGCCTGGCATTGGAGCTGCGCCTGCGCGGTAAATCCACCCGGCAAAGCCATGGCACGCCAATCTTCTACGTGGACATCACGCTGCGTAGCGGCATGAGTGTGGAGGAGAACCTGCTGGCCGCCAAGCAACTGGATGAGGCCCGTCAAGCGGCCGGCTTCGACCAGCACGCGCTCGATAGCGCCGCGCAGCAAGGGCTGGGCAATGGGGCCTTCGAAGACAACGAAGAGGACAGCGGCGCGATTGTCGATGAGTTCTTCCCGCTCACCGAACCAGCGCCCACCACCAGCGAGCCTTCACCCCCACAACGCACAGCCCTGGCCGCCAAGCTGGAATCGCTCAGCAGCGAAGCGAGGCCCTAAGTCTCAGGAGGTTCTTCATGGAAACACGATGCCTGATTTGCGAGTCGATGCTCGTGGTCACCAAGGCACAGGCGCAAGCCTGCTCCCTGCTGCTGGGAACGCTAGGCGGCTTCCTGGACGGCTGTTCAAAGATGCGCGTGCAGAGCAACATGCACCGAAACCGCGATATCGGCGACATGTTTCAAATGGGTCTAGAACGGCTTACATGCGCCGTAGAAAGCGCAACCTCTGGATGCGCCCAGGGCTGGGAATTTGCCCAGGACATTCAGCGTTTTCACTTCGGGGAATTCGAGTGCCTTTGCCTGCGCTGTGGTGCACGTTTCGACCAGCAGCCTAGCGACACCCTTACGCCTCAGCCAGGCGATCCGCCAACTGCTCGACCAGCCCCAGGATCAACTGACGATCCGCAGGTGAGACCGTAGCCAGCATACGACTGATCCGTTGCGCCTGATCGTCGGTTCGCGGGCTTGCTTCTGTCAGCAGGTCCGCGGCCTCGCACTCAAAGATGGCGGCGAACTCCAGCAACCGAGAAATGTTGGGGATGACGATACCCCGCTCAATGCGGGAAATCGCCTCGCTGCCAATGCCAAGCCGCTCCGCCACATGCTCTTGCGTCATACCGACGCGGACACGCTGCTTGGCAATCGCTCGACCTACAGCTTCGGCCAGGTGCTTCTGATCAATCTCGGACATGTCGCCTCCCATCTCGACCTGGATGGTTGGCTAACCACTTATTGACATGAAGGACTCAAAAAGTTGAACTTCAACCTTTAAAGTCCATAGACAACCTAAACACTCAGGAATCCCCCTGCAGGATGCAGCCCGCTTCAAACCCCTCCCTTTCATTTTCAAACCATTCGAGGATCACATGAACCTGCGAACGATCATTCTCGCGCCGCTTCTGCCCCTGGCGCTGGCCGGCTGCAACGAAGCCATCGATACCGTCAAGAACGGTCGAATGAAAATCAACGAGCAATACACCGTCGACCAGGCGTTCAGCAATCGGAGCATCTGCGACAGTGTCGATTGGGACGTCATTACCGATGACAGAGACAGAGAGCTTGTTCAGTACAAGTGCCGTATCACCGGCATCGAGTCGTACTACGAACAGGAAAAACAACGTATCCGGGAGAACTTGCTGAGCGGCTTCGACATGCAACGAAGTGCTGCCCAAGTCCACCTTGAACCAGCGCGCATGGAGGTGGAAGCCGCCGAGAACGCACTGAATAAACCGAGGCCGACCAACAACGCCACCTTAAACAGTGATCGGCTCACCGACCTTCTGGCCAGGGAGGAGTTGCTCTCCGAAAACGCCCCCTCACGCTCGCTTCAAAACTACTCCGGCAGCCCAGAGGTTGCGTCAGCTGCACAGCGTTACTTCTTGAGCTACGTGCGAGACCCGGCCTCCCCTCAGTTCGCTGCGCACAAGCAGAACGAACAGGAGCTGCTTCGGGCCATGGCAACTGAACGCGAAAAGGTTCAAGCCCAGATTGCTGAGGAACGTGCTCGCCTGAGCGAGGTCCAGAACGCTCGCGGGCAAGAATCGGTGGCTCACGCTCAGCAGCGCCTGAACCGGGCAACGGAGCTTTATGAAAACCTGCAGAACTCCGTTGCTGCCAAGCTTGAGGAGCTGGATGCCCAGCACGCCGTCAAGCTGGAGCAATTGGACAATGCCGCCACCATAGAATCAGTTGCCGAAATCTTTGAGTGGGTCGTCAAGGATGACGAAATCGAACTCGTGTGGTCGGGGCTGGAGGGTACTTACAGCGACGGGCAGATCAAGAGGTTTGGCCACATCGATCGGCTCAGCAGCCTTCAGGACGTCTACCGCAATAACGTGAAGACCTATTCCGACCTACGCCAAAAAGCGCCGCTGCTGTAGGTGTCCCATGAAGCGACTGACTGCACTTGTTCCGATATTGCTGCTGGCGACCTCGATCAACGTCCAGGCCAATTCCTACTGTGATTCCAGGCGGTCTACCCAAGAGGTTGAGATCTGCTATCGGCAATCCCTGACGGCGCTCAAACGAGCTGTCGACAAGGGCTTCAATAAAATCATGAACAGTCGTCACTACAGCGAAGCAACCAAGCAGCGTGTTCAGGAGGAGCAACACGTTTGGGAGCAGAGCGTCCAGACCAACTGCCAGAACTACGCTTGTGTTGAATATCAGTTCCAGGGCCGGCTGCTTCAGCTGGGTCGAATGAAAGCAGATCCAGCCCCCTCCGCAATGGATGCCGAAGCGTGCCTGGATGCCTGGATCGCTGCCTATCGCCAAGATGAAGGAGACGAAGTCGCGATCACCCACGACCAAATCACCGAGTGGCAGCAATGGTGTAGCGAAGGCCGCTTGCCCTGATGCCCCACTGACACAGCTGACCGGTATTTCAGGTCAGCTGATCCCCCTCAAACCGCCAGATCACTCGATGGTCCGGCGGTTTTTTTATGCCCCTACAAACACAGCCGTATGGAGGTCCTATGACTGCCAAATTCAAGGCCGGCGAGTCCGCTGGCACCTACATCGCCGATGCACCGGTGACCGAAGCCGATATCGTGGAAATGGCTCAACATCTGGCCAGCAAGCGGCTGCGTAAAGGCCAGGCCTTGCATCAACCCAAGGAGGTCTTTGGCTACCTGCAGCTCCTGCTGCAGGACTATGAGCATGAGGTATTTGCACTGCTACTGCTGGACAGCAAACACCGTGTCATTCGATTTGAGGAGCTGTTTCGCGGCACCCTGGACAGTGCCAGTGTCTATCCCCGCGAAGTCGTCAAAGTAGCGCTGGAACACAATGCAGCAGCAATAGTGTTGGTGCATAACCACCCTTCCGGTGATCCGGAGCCAAGCCATGCAGACCGTGTCCTGACCAGCAGGCTCAAGCACGCACTCGAAATGGTGGGCGTACGCACGCTCGACCACATCATCGTGGGGGCTGAAGGCTGCGTATCGCTCGCCGAACAGGGATATCTGTGAAACCGTGCGGGTCCATGAAGACACACGTCGATATCGACCAGCACGGGATAGATCCAGCGTGGGCAGCATAGCAGCTGCCCACGCCAATCCATGCCCGATACTTTTTTTGCCTTGAGAGACCAAAGCTAAGAGGTTTCATTACGTCTGCAGACGGACGTGATGACGTCCTGCGGTTGTTTCGCAAGGCTACAGAGATGGCTGGTCTCGTTCCCGAAGCCGAGCCAGGATCCATTCCTGCACCTCGGACTCAACCCACGCTACAGCCTTACCCCCCAAAGCAACTGAGCCAGGGAAGCTCCCGTCCTTCATGACCTTGTAGACGGTAGAGCGACCAAGGCCGGTCAGTCGCATCACTTCTTTCAGTCGAATCAGTCTCATGGTCAGCGCTCCGGTAGTTAGTCCATGAGATGGCTCAGGGGCGTTCGGTTTTAAAACGACTCAGCTGACTCATGCCAAAGTTTCGCTGGCCGTCCCCATATACCTTGGTTCTCTTTTTGGCGAAGTAGCTCAGGCGGTAGAAGACCGCCCGATACTGCCGCTCGAACAGCTGATGCTGAATCTTCAACGGCGATACAGGCTGCTGTGGGAAGTGAACTCCACTCCTTGCGACGAACCAGTCCAAGCCCAGTGCCACACCCCAGGCTTTGTAGATACGACCCGCAAGCATTTCATCATAGTTGCAGCCAGCAGGATGCAATTTAGAGTAATCGCCCAAGGTGAAGTAGGCATCGCGATTCAGCATTAGCGCTAGGTGATAATGCGGCTGGCTCGCGTCGTTCCACTCGCGCACCCAAACATAGCGAAGCATCGGATCGTAGGCTCTACCCCCTAACGTTGGCTTAATGGACTGGTCATGCTCAAGCTGGCGCTTAAGTGATTCGATGAAGCCAGTTATTGCCCCTTGAGGCAATATGAATCCTCTGGGTGCTTTTAGGTCAAACCGAATAACCGTCCAGCGCGAATGCATGAGCAAGCCATCTAGCAGTAAAAGGCAGATATTCTTCAGATAGTCTGAGTTAAGGTCACTGGGTGTTAACTGAACAGGAAAGCCTTGCCATTCAGCTGCGCTAGGTGGTGGTTGGCGGTACATGATTAGCTCCTATGATGGGTTCATAGGAGCTCTCTGATCAGTAAATATCCACACACACTGAAATATACTCGTTACACCAGCAAACATAAAACCTAATCAATAATAACTAACCAACGTGAAAATACATCCACTCTCCTAAGGCAGCTGAAGGCTGGGCTAGGCTCCGGCATCTCACTCATCTTCCGACAGCGCTCCGAACTTATTCCGAATGAATGACGCCGCCTACCTCAGCAGAGCGATCTCTGGCTGGTGTTTCACGCGTCCACATTTGACCTTTAGCATCCACAAGCACTGAGTAGATTTAGGATGGCTAGCAAGAGCTAGGCATGAGCCGCGAAAAAGCCTTCTCTTTGGGCTGCTAAGCAAAAAAAATAGTCTAGAAAAATGCTATAAATATTACTAGTAAGCAAAAATTATATAACCTCAAGGAGCATAAAAAATTGAAATCAGACCATTTTGGAATAAAAAAGGAAACCATTAATGAACTTATGAGCCGACTTCGCAGATCGAAACTAAGCAAGAGGGAGATAATTTGGATATTAGTCTTTTTTAAATCAAAAAAACCCTCCTCCATGAACAGCGAAATTATAGGCCTACCAAATTTAGACCAAGCAATATCCAGCATGATTGTGGCAGCCCCTAGCATTTTACCATTGATTAATTCAGGCCTTTGCAGAGAGCTTTTAGAAGAAAAGGCATTAGCCTGGATAACCGAAGACAAAATCCAACATGACTGGATTAAAAACAAAATAGACAAGACATTAACAAGCAAAAACATTAAACCAAGAAACCTCCACGGAATAGCGCCAACAAAAATTACAAGCAAAGATTTCTTGATAGCAACAATTGACACATGGAGCATCGAGCTATCCGAGAAAAACGATATCGTCACAAATCTTAAAAACGAATGGCAATCCAAAAGAAACCCATATAACCACTTTAGCTGGGCCTTAAATGCAGACGAAAGCTATATATCCACATGCATATGGGACTGGATAAAAAATAACAACACCCATATCCAACCTCTACAAACAGCATTCAAAAGCCTCGAAGAGGTGATGCAGCATTTTAATCAAGTTTCGACCAGCGAATACGAACTGGAAGCTATAAAAAAATACGCAAAAAATCGTTGGTATCAAAAAACCTATAGAGAAAACCTAAAAGGAAAAAAGCAACAGAATCTTGTGCTATCGGAAAAAGCAATATCACGACTAAAATTGCTATCTAAGAAACATGGCATTAAGCGTAATAAAGTAATAGAGCTATTACTCAAACTAGAAACAGAGCAAAACCTCTACCTCAAGCAAGCGTTAAAAATCATGCACATTGAGGAATAAGCCTCCACCGGAAATATCACGGTAATTAGGCTGAAACTATGTCGCTGATCTTAGGCCCGCCCAAAACAGCCTTCCGAATCATGGAGAGTGTTCTAGCGCCAGACTGACGTTATCAAGCACTTAGATCGCGGCCGGCGACGAGCAACGTCAATGCTTTGCCACATTCAGGTATGTAGGCAACGACTGAGATGTGATCACGTCCACGACCTATTGGCCAAGCTGAGACTAAGGGGTCAAGGCCGGTAGTAGCACAAACTAGGCGCGCGGCACCCGCTTTCGGTCGAAAGTTGACGACGGTAATAGGCAGGAACCGGTCAGAAGCAGTCACTCCGCTCGGGTACTTCGATTTCGACGTCAGCTGCGTTCAGATAGTGTGCTCCTCAACACGCGATATTTTCTGAAACTGCACGAGGCGTGCATACTGGATAATCATAGTCGTCACGGTGCGTTCGCCAACGCGCATGATCGCTATCAGGATCGGGGCTGATTGATCGAGGGAACGCCGTGGGGCTGTATAAGAGGTGGTGCAAGTCCACCAAAGAAAAGGACAAGCGCAAGCATTACTGGACCTATGTCGAGAAGGATGGTGGCCGCGACGAGATCCGCGATGACCTCGCCAAGACCATCCGCTCTCACTACGATCGACTCGAACTCATCGCCGAAGACGTGAAGCGACTGGGATACGAAGTCGCCAGTGAAATTCTCAGCGCCAAAATGCCTCAAACGGCCAAGGGCCGCTCCGGCGATCTCGGCGAGATTCTCGCGACCGAGCTGGTCGAGGAAGAGATCGGCCTTCGCGTCCCCGTGCGTCGACTTCGCTACAAGGACGACCGCAACATGGCCATGCGCGGCGATGACTTCATCGGCGCCGGATACGATGGGGCCGGCGAGAAGCTCTGGCTTCTGAAAGGCGAAGCCAAGAGCAACAAGGTACTCGGCAAGGCCACGGTCACGAGCGCCCGCAAGGTGCTTAACCGCGATAACGGCCGTTGCACGCCCGACTCTCTGCTGTTCGTCGCCAACCGTCTACTGGAGAGCAACGACCCTGACGACAACGTACTGGGTCGCAGCCTGCGCGACGAGGTCGGCCTGAAGTCACTGCGCGCCGATCGCATCGACCACATGCTTTTCACAGTTTCGGGCAACGGCCCCCACGCCTCGCTGAAGGAGGACCTCGACGCCACCGGGACCAATCGGGACCATTACGTCGTGAACATCCACGTCGAAGACCACCAAGACTTCATCGCGGATATGTACCTGGAGGCAGAAAACCTTGGAGACGATTGACGAACTGACCGCGTTCCTGACGACCGCGACCGTCGACGGCATCCTTGGGCGCCTCCTCTATCGCGGCGCGGCCTGGTCGCTCATGCGCGACGAGGGCGTGCTGCCACCGAACGCACCGCCCCTTGGCGCGACAATTGAAACCGATCTCGCCGAACACGGCTTCGCCCTGCTCCGAGGCGCGATGGCCCTGCGCGCTCAGGCTGGCGCTTCGGCGCTGACCAGCAAGGCCTTCGAGCGCGCCGCCAACGCATTTGAAGCCCTAGTGCGCAACGGTGACCCCGAGGCGCCTGATCGCGGTTTCCGCCGCACCATCGCCGCCGCTGCCTACCATCTGGCCGGCTTCTCGGCCGTCGCCTATTCGCTCTTCAACGAGACGGCGGACGACCTCAACACCTCGCCGGGCGAAACGGCGATCCGCCATCTGATTCTTCGAGATCTCGACCAGTTGCGCGGCTTCGTTCGCGAATGGCTCGGCGACGCGGCTCATGGCGACGAGCAGATCGCCGAGGCGCTACGAGGCGAAGACCCTGACGTCGACGAGGTTCTGTCGACCATCCTCAATACGACGATCTGCCGGGCCCTGGCGTTTTTCGACTTCGCGCTTGAGACGGGCGAGCCCGAGCCGATTGAAAGCGCACGGGCCTTGCTCGCCACGGCAGTCAGCCTGGCAGGCAACGCCGAGAATGTTCCGCTGTGGTGGATATCGAACCTCTGTCACCACCTGATCGACGACCTGTGGCAGCACTCTTTGCACCAGAACCTGCCGACCGAGCCGCCCGAGGGTACGGAGGAAAAATATCCAGACCTGCGGCGGCTGTTCATCTCCTCGCTCTATGCCCGCAAGACCTCGGAGGTAGAGCTATGGCCCTCGCAGCGCGAAGCCGCCCAGCGCTCCACGGACGTCAGGGACGACTTGGTTGTCGCTCTGCCCACCAGCGCGGGCAAGACGCGGGTAGCCGAGATCGCAACACTGATGACCCTGTCCTCGGTGCGCCGGGTGCTGATCGTCACACCGCTGCGCGCCTTGTCCGCTCAGACCGAGAGGTCCTTCAGGAAGACCTTCGCGCCCCTCGGCTTCAGCGTCTCCTCGCTCTACGGCGTCAGCGGTCTTTCGGCCGGTGATGAAGACGCCCTGCGCACCCGCGAGATCATCATTGCGACGCCCGAAAAACTCGACTTCGCGCTGAGAAGCGACCCGTCGCTGATCGACGATGTTGGCCTGATCGTCCTCGACGAGGGCCACATGATCGGTCCGAGTGAGCGCGAAATCCGCTACGAGACGCTCGTGCAGCGCCTGCTTAGGCGCGCGGACGCGGCCGAACGCCGAATCGTCTGTCTTTCCGCTATCCTGCCGAGCGGCGACGAACTCGACGATCTCACCGCCTGGATTCGTTCCGACGAACCGGGTGAGCCGGTGCGTTCCGACTGGCGCCCCACGCGCCAGCGCTTCGGCGCACTCACCTGGCGCGGCAAAGACGCGCTGCTGCGGCTTGACCTTGATGACGATGGCCCCTTCCTCGACAAGTTCGTCGTGGAGAAACCAGCGCTCGGGAGGGAGACGAAGCCCTATCCACGCAAGAACTCGCACCTCGTTTTGTTCGCGGCGTGGGAGTTCGCGAGCCAGGGCAAGCGCACCTTGATCTTCTCCACCCAGGCGAACTGGGTCGAGAGCTACGGCAAACAGGTCGTGGACCTCTGCAAGCGTGGCTATCTGGACCCGCTGCTAGATGACGAGGCGTCGATCGCCCGCGCCCTCGAGGTCGGCAAGGAATGGCTCGGCGAGGATCATCCCGCCGTGGCCAGCTTGAAGGCGGGCGTCGCCATCCACCATGGCCGGCTGCCGAGCCCGTTCCTGCGTGAGCTGGAAATTCTCCTGTCCGAGGGCGTGCTGAAGGTGATCGTCGCCTCGCCTACGCTCTCGCAGGGCCTCAACCTCAACGCCGCCGTCCTGCTGGTGCCCACGCTCTATCGGGCGGGGGAGAAGATCAAAGGCGAAGAGTTCGCCAACGTTGCCGGCCGCGCGGGGCGCGCCTTCGTCGACGTCGAAGGGTTGATCGTCCATATCATGTTCGACCAGATCGACTGGCGAAAGCGCGAATGGCGCAGGCTGGTCGCCTCCGCCAAGGCCCGAACCCTGAAGAGCGGCCTCATCCAGATCGTCACCGAGATCCTTGAGCGCCTTTCGCGCGAGGGCGTCCTGGATCGCGCCGACGCCTGGGAATATCTCGCCAACGCCCGCGAGGCCTGGAGATCACCCGACGAAGAAGTCGAGGTGGCCGAGCGGCTGGCAGCCGCCGTGAAATACGACGCTGACGCCGATGACGCCGATGAAGACGACGAGGAGGAACCCATCGACGAGGAGCCGCTGTCTCAGCTCGTCGAACGCCTCGACGCGACCGTGTTCGGCCTAATCGAAGCGCTTGACGCCGATCGCGCCGATCTACCCAAGCTTCTGGACGAGGCGCTTAAGGGATCGCTCTGGGCCCGCCAGATTGCCCGTGAGGGTGAGGACGTCGCCCCTCTGCACAAGAAAGTGTTCGAAGCGCGCGCCGACCTCATCTGGAAGACCACCACGGCGCAAGCGCGGCGCGGGCATTTCGCCATGGGCGTCGGGCTCGAAGCGGGTCTCACTATCGACGCCATGGCCGACGAGCTGGCCGAACTGCTCGACCGGGCAGACGAGGCGGCGCTGAGCGGCGACATCGACGAACTCGTCGGCGCGCTCTGCGGTCTCGGCGAACGCCTGCTGTTCATGCGGCCCTTCATCCCCGACAAGGCGAACGCGCTGCCGGCGAACTGGAAGGCCATCCTGCGCAGCTGGGTGTCCGGCGAGGAGGTATCCAAGATCGGACCGCAGAACATGCGCGCGGTTGAAGAGGCTTTCACCTATCGCTTGGTCTGGGCGCTGGAAGCCGTCCGCACCCGCCGCATGTCCCTCGGCTGGTCGCCGGAGACGGTGGCGGGCGGCGCAGCGGCGGCAGTCGAAACCGGCGTCCCGCGATTCATGATGGCAATGCTGATCCGCGCGGGCCTGCCGTCACGGCGCGCGGCTATGGTAGCCATCGAGGACGCCGAGCCGGTCTTCGTCACCCCGGCGGAAATGCGGGCCTGGCTCGAATCCGACGAGATCACGGCCTACACCGACGCCGGCGACTGGCCGACGCCCGTCACCGCCGCGCTATGGGCGCGCTTCCGAACCGAGGCTCTCAACGACGGTATCCAGAAGTGGTCGGTCGAACGCTACAAGCGCCTGCTCGATATCGAGGCCGCCCCGCCCGCCGGCCTCTATCGGATCGTCACCGACGAGGGGGACGGACGGACCTGGCTGGCAACCCCGGACTACCAGCGAGTCGCCGCCTTCAAGAAGCCGGCGGTCGATCCCAAACCCAGCCTCTTCTCGGGCCGGCTACCGGGCAAAACTAGGCTCGTGGAAGCCTTGCGCGTCGGCCGCGGAAAACTGCGCTGGCCGCCCGCAGATGCGTAAAAGGGACAGGTTAGTTAGCCGGCAGCTATCGGTCAGTTAGTGGGCGGGGGGCTTAAGTGGATCGACTATGCGATGAGATACTCTGCCAATGTATGTCCGCTATGGGGCGGAAGCGACCGTTGGCTAGTGACCGCTTTTGGCCGATTTCTGAAACTGACCGATTGCCGGTATCGTGACACCGTAATCGGCAGTCGCAACCTAGCCCAGCGTTTACTGCATCAAACTAGAAGCAAGAAATGCGCATACGAAGCGGAAACTGAATGCTGTAGAGATGCACAAACCCGGAGCTCCCTCTGGCAGCACAGAAGAGAAGCTGAGCCTTCGACCACTGGATAAAGGCGGCGGATAACAAACCAGCCTTTCGCTCGATAGCAGCACAAAATCCCGGTGGCACAAAAAGTGGCACAAAAATCTAAGGCACCTCAAAACCACTAGGCATAAAAAAATCCAGTCACCGCTAAGTGACTGGATTTTTTAGGGTTTTTTGGTCGGGACGGAGTGATTCGAACACTCGACCCCTTGCACCCCATAAAGGTAAATACCCATCCTATCTGATTCAACCTCATCCGAAGCATAATGCTCAAACCCCTGGTTTTACTGGATTTTATCCATTCTACTGTCCAAAATAGCCCACAGCTGTTCGAGGAAAGCCGATCTCAATTGGCAACGAATTGGCAACCAGAGAATCTCAATTGGCAACCAATTGGCAACGGGAAAACCAACCAAATGGCCAAGATTACAGACCGACAAATGACCGCCAAACCCGGCGCCAGTGACAAGTGGCTCAGTGAAGTTGCCATCTGGGGGCATGGCAGCCTGGTCGCTCGCATCACCACTAGCGGAGAACGCCTCTTTTATTTCCGTTACGCGAACAGCATCGGTGAACGTATCACCTATCCCATCGGCACCTACAGCCGTGAGGGGCTTGAGGGAACCATGACCCTGGCCGAAGCTGGCCAACGTGCGAAGGAACTTGCTGGCCTGCACAAGGCAGGAATTCGGGATATCCGGGAGCATTTTGAAGCTGAAGAGGCGGCGCGCGTGGCCACCCGGGACGCCGAGCTCGCTCGCCTAGCAGCAGAAAAAGCAGCCGCAGATGCGGAGCAAGCCCGACAGGCCGCAAGAAAAAGCGTCTCCGAGCTATTCGAACACTGGGCCACCGTCGACCTGATCAACCGCAAGGATGGTGGAGCAGAGGTTCGCCGCATGTTTGAAAAGGACGTTTTGCCATTGTTAGGCAAAATAGCCGTAGCTGACGTAAAAAAAGGGCAAATCACCGAAGTGACCGATGCCCTTCTCGCTCGCGGCGTCAACCGTATGGCCAAGCTGATCCTTAGCCTGATGCGACAAATGTTTCGGTTCGCAGTGGATCGAGACCTGATTGAGCACGATCCGACTGCCAGCATCCGCAAGGCCAAGATTGGCGGCAAGGAAGTCGAACGCGACCGAGTGCTGAGCGATGATGAGATCCGCGCCCTAGCCCTGCTCACTCCTGAAGCCGGCCTACTCCCGTCCACCGAAGCTGCAATCTGGGTTGCCCTCTCCACCTGCTGCCGCATTGGTGAACTGCTCAATGCACGCTGGGAGCACCTTGATCTCGCCAGAGGCATTTGGCTCATACCGGCAGAGAACAGCAAAAACGGAAAAGCCCACAGCATCACGCTCTCTTCATTTGCCATCCGGCAGTTCAAAAAAATCAGCGTACTTAACAGTCACTCCGCTTGGTGCTACCCCAACACGGAAGACAGCGGCCCGGTCTGTTCCAAGACCGTAACCAAGCAACTTGGCGACAGGCAGCGCCAGCCTGATCAGGGAGTGATGAGTAATCGTAGCGCCAAAGCACAAGCCCTCTTGTTGAGCGGAGGGAAATGGACCCCGCATGATCTGAGGCGCACCGGCGCCACTATCATGACTGCCTTGGGAGTACTTCCTGAAGTAGCAGAACGGTGCCTGAATCACACTGAAGAAAACAAGGTTAAACGCACCTATCAGCGTCATAGCTATACAAAAGAGATGGCTGACGCTTGGCACAAGCTTGGACTACATTTGGACCAAATCGTCTCAGAGACTCTCGTCACCGCATCTTTATAAGATATTGTTGCACCCGTATAGCCCACAGAACCTGCGAGAGACGACTTTAGCAACAGACGTTCGATCTCACCTCTCATGCTGGCCCCACTACACTGAGGCCCCATTCGAACAATGAGGAGTATAAGCTTGTCTTTCCGGAATGAGCGTGGACCAAAGCCAGATATGCGTACAGCGACGATATTACTCGCCCAAGCTGAAAACGTCGAAAAGCAGGTACGTGATCTGCAGAAGATCGCTTTGCCTGCACACCAACAACACACGCAGTGGTTGTATGAAAGGATGGAAAGCCTAGAGATCCAACCTTCGCAAGATCAACAAATCGAGCTGACTATCCGACAAGGTAAACATGCGATTGACGAGCAACTATCCAAGCATTCAGAGATAGCTTTACGCCAAGCAGTCTATGTGAAATATATTTATAAAAATCATTTCATCCCAATTAGCTCCCTAGAAGCCGCTGCAACTGATCATATTCTGCAGAATATGATCAATGCCCTTATGCTATCCAATCGCCACTTGGCGATGCTCGACGCACTCAAAAATCTGGAAAACAAGCACTACAGCAATCGAGCAAGCGTCGGGGGACAGGGCAAGAATCAGCAGCCCTCTAATAGCATGAAATCACTGCTTCTTGAATCCATGATCCGAGGCATGATATATAACGACCCTAAGTTTAAACAATTGGATAAAACCGTAGCTGCCGACGAAATGGCAACACGCATTTTCAAAGCCAACAAAGAATACCAAATGTTAGACATCACCAACCTCGAAGACTTAAAATTCCAGGTTCGCAATATCCTGTTTGATATTACTCGCACTGTCACCCGAGGCAGTCAGCGACAAGCTGATCGAGAACAATTAGGATACTCGCTGCGCCATTCGTTTCCCAAGCAGGATACGGAAGAGTCACGCCAGATGGATCTAGATGCCGCACGCACCCTGGGGCGTATTGAAGGCGTGCGAGCAACATTAGCTCTGCAACTTAAGCAGCGCTTTGGGGAGTTGCCGAAATCAGCAATTGAAAAGCTGGAGGCTACAAACGACATGGATCAACTGCAAACCTGCGCAGAGCAGCTAGCAGAGGCCCGATCGCTGGATGACGTCATCCAGAAACTCCAGTGAACGATATTCACCTATAATGAAACGCCATCCTAACGGGTGGCGCTCTCGACTTACACGAAACGGCAAAACTTACAACACACCTGCAAGAAACCGAGCCTTTCAGGCTATTCATCATAATCGAGACCTCAAAACAAACCTATACCTCGACACCTATCCTGATCTCGACACAACATCACGAAGGACCCATACCCCCCCTAAATTGAAGACTTGTAAGGAGAGATAATAGTTCTAGGAGAAAAGTTACTCATCGAATACTCAGGAAAAATATCGAGACATGTAACATTTCCAAGCTTTGACAGCAAAACCTTACCCTGCGTCGAGAGTACCTCAATGGCCGAATCTAACCGCTTTACTTTTCGCAACTTCCCAGGCCCCTTTTGCAGTATGATATTCTTTGCTACAAATCTATCACCTGCCTCACGCCTTACTTGTAGCCAGTCATCCAACTCTTGTGCGTCGATCTCTTCCTGAGGCAGCGATGTAAACAGACGCAGAAACTCGCCAGAGTACCAAAAGCACACATCAGCAGCAGCATCCAAGGTCTCCAGAGCTATATCACCACTCCCTCTCTCAAAGAAATGAAACAGGGCAGCCACCCTTGCAATATTGTCTGCCAACTTTGACGCATGATCACCCATACCAAAAAACCTTCCTCCCGGCCCAATGCCCGACTCAATCGCATTGAAAATTTCTATCCATTTTTGAGCCGCCGCCTGAGAAAACCTAATCACTAACCTTGACCTAGCCGGATCCATCAAGAATCCAACACTTTCTTTAAGTATCTCCCCAATGCGCTCAGAGAATTTCTCGCAACAATTCCAAGTGGCCACCCCTCCACCAATCAATCTAGTTCCCTGGGTCGATCTTGGATTGCAAACCAAAAACCTAGCCCACAAACCAGATCCCCGTGATATCTCTCCATTCTTTGCCATATAACTCAAGAAAGTTTTTTCTTGAACCATTATCGATACCGTCAGACGAGCTCTTAGCTCGTAGCTTTCAGACGATACTCGATCAACAGTTATCGCATCCCCACTCCACAAGGCATTCTGCTTCGACAAATCATTAAATGCCTTGCCAGTCAACACTCCCCCACCCTCGCTAGAAATGAGCCCTGCTGCAGGAATATTCTGGTATAATCCAAAAAACAAAGCCTCTGAAGTAGCATCTTCGTAAATTAACTTAAAACGTCTAGGCTTGACCGGCTCATTACCCATATGCGCCATAAATATCTGATATTCCTCACCTTCCTCTTCATCACCTGAACGAAGTATTTCCTTCAACATGCCCTTCCGGCGAGCCTCCCAGACTGACCATTTCGCATTCCAATCAGAAAGCTTCTTAAGATAAATCAAATCCTTTTCATCCTGAAAATTGCGAACTCCTCTAAGAAATATATTCTCCGCCGTAGACTTCCTCTCTCCAGAGTTCGCAATCGTCAGCAGCATCAGCGATGCTGGAACTATTTGTCCATTCGGCTTACAAACATCAATTAAACCTTGAGCAGCTGTAGCGATCGCCGTCAGAGCAGATGAAAAAACGAGTGCCCTCGGGGCCTTTATATGCCCTTCCGCCTCATCCACCGCACTCACTATCACCGGTAAAGACATATACCTTGGAAAGCCCCCCTCCAAAGCAGAGCCCCCCCAAGACCCAAAGCTAGAGAAACTCATAAATTAAACACCTTCAGAGATCACGACAAAATCTTCCTGGCCTCTTCGAGGCCTAGATCCAATCCACCGATATATATCTTCCTCAACCCAACCCACCGCAAACCTCCCTAACTTAATTGGCTTTGGGAATGTACTATCGTATCTAGGTGACATTGGATTTAGTCGGTCATAAATTGTCGATCTACTCAGCCCAATGCACTCTCGCAACTGCCGAATGCGTAAAATTCTTAATGTTGATTTACCACTACTTTCGTTGCACATCACCACGCCCTCTTCAGTTGCGAACTCAATAGGGAAGGACTCTACAGCCCGTGCCACTCAGAGTCGTCAGGGGTGCTAAATGGGTTTTCCAACGCTAAGCAGATGTATTGACATTTTAGAAAAATTGCGATCTAGAAATTGTCATCCTAGCAGCTTGTCCCCGCCCCACCGGATTTAGCCGGGACCACTGCAGCTGCTATTCCTGCTACTAATAGCAGGAATAGCAGTCTTGCTTGCCGTTCAGATCCCTTCCGTCCTTCGGAACCCAGTCGCCCCATAGCCAGGAAAAACGTTGACTCTCAGTCAGAACGACTCAGGGGGCCACTGATTGCCGGTCGATCCACAACTGCAGTAAGGCTTTTCCAGGCCCAGTGGGCTGACGTCGCCCCTGCTCCCAGTCCTGCAGCGTGCGAGCGCTGACCCCCAAATGCGCAGCGAGCTCTTGCTGGGTTAGCTTCAAGCGTTGGCGCAAGCAACATGCAAGCCTGATGATGCTTGAGTCTGGCGTGACGCCGTGACACATCTTTGGTCGTTTATGCGGGAAGATCTCCGAGACCTCGAAATTAGACGAAGCAGCTCCAGGTAAAGGTAATGTGCAATTTGACTCCGGCGCTGTATTTACCCTCGCATGCCATGGGAGCGGAGCAGCCCGTACAGATAGAGATGACTCCACCGACTCATACCGAAGCTCCTGAGACTGTTGCTCATACTCAGGATGTTCGGCGAGAAATTTACGACGCCAATAATCGCTATAGCTCATTTAACTAACCCCATGCTGTTGAAATGAGGCACGGCAACGCCGTACCATACCATTGCAATGGAAGCCGGGCTTAAAAGCATCTAATCAATAAATTGCGAAAACCGCCGCCAGCTATCCTTCACCACCAGCTTCTGCTATACGGACCATGAGGCCAACAAAAGCAAATCCAAAACAAAAACAGGAAATTTACAATTTAATTTATACGGCAGCGCCGTAAAAACCAGGCATATGCAAGGCCTTGATCACACAGCTACGACTCTGCCGTAGCTGCCATCATAAAAATCTTAATCAAAATAATTTCAAACCTGTATTACGTAATGGAGAGCAAGCAATTAGCGCTTGCGCTTTCTATTTAACTTTAAGTTTTACAGGAGTCCGAATTATGCCCATTTGCTGCCCCTCATGTGGTTCTCTGCGCGTTTTCGCTCGCAACCATGCTCGTAAGCTCGGCGGCATCGCCGGTACGGTCGGAGGCACTGCAAGCGGTGTTGCAGGCGCCATGACCGGCGCACAATCTGGCGCTGCACTGGGAGCTATTGCTGGTCCGATAGGAATGACCCTCGGTGGCTTGGCAGGTGCGATTCTCGGTGGTTTGGCAGGCGGTACGGCTGGAGGCTTGGCCGGAGCCAAAATGGGCGAAGAGATTGATGCCCGAGTTCTCGACAACTACGAATGCCTTAACTGCCGCCAGGCTTTCTCCCAAGCCGAGCACTGATCCTGCACGCCTCGCCTAATCGCATCATCCGATCCCCTCCCCTTATCAAATAGCCGCATGGCATAGCACCCATCCCACAAGGGCCGGGCGCTATGCTGAATGCTGCGCGTTCCGACAAGGAGCTCTCTAATGGCACATCTCATCGAAACCATGGCCTACGCCGGCGCTACGCCGTGGCATGGCCTGGGCAATCAACTCCCCCGTAAACAGCCTATCGAAGTCTGGCAACGTGAAGCCGGCATGGACTGGCAGATCCAGGAAAGCCCGGTGCACTTCAAGTCAGATACTGTCGGTCACCTTGGCACGATTCACTCCTTCCCCGAACAGAAAGTGCTCTACCGTTCCGACACCAAAGCTCCGCTGTCGGTGGTCTCCCAGCGCTATCACACCGTACAGCCGCGTGAAGTGTTGGAGTTTTATCGCGACTTGACCGAGGCCTCCGGATACGAGCTGGAAACGGCCGGCGTACTCAAGGGTGGGCGCAAGTTCTGGGCGCTGGCACGTACCGGGCAAGGCACAGAACTCAGGGGTAACGATCAGGTGAATGGCTATCTGCTGTTGGCGACCTCCTGCGATGGCACCCTGGCCACCACGGCAACACCAACCACCGTGCGGGTAGTCTGCAATAACACCCTGACCATCGCCCTCGATGGCAGCAGCCGGGCGATCAAGGTGCCACACAACACCCGCTTCGATCCGAAGATAGTGAAGAAGCAACTCGGTATCGCCGTTTCGCAATGGGACGACTTCATGTACCGCATGCGAGCACTGGCCGAACGCAAAGTGCAATGGCATGAAGCATTGGGTTACTTCATGACCGTGATGTGTGAGACCAGCCCGACCGGCGCTCTGCCGGAGCAACTGCCCAACGAGCGCGCCCTACGCAAGGTCCAGGAACTGTACGAGGGCCGTGGTCGTGGCAGCCAACTGGACTCAGCACGCGGCACTGCCTGGGGCCTGCTCAATGCCGTGACCGAGTACGTCGACCACGAGCGCCGTGCCCGCAGTAACGAGTACCGCCTGGACTCGGCATGGTTCGGTCAGGGAGCACAGATCAAACAACGCGCCCTGGATGCCGCTCTGCAACTCGCCGCCTAACCCTTACTTACCTCACCCCTTGCGCCCGGTCAGCCATGTGCTGGTCGGGCGTTTTTTATACCAGCAGGTAAAGACGATGAAAGCAACGTCATTGAATAGCAGCACCCGCCAGAAACGCCCCGCCCTGCGCCTGGTCAGCACCAAGGAGCTGCCCCGCGAGGACTGGTTGCAGATCCGCAAGCAAGGCATCGGCAGTTCGGATGCTGCCGCTGCGGTGGGTCTGAATCCCTACAAGTCGCAGCTTGAGCTGTGGTTGGAGAAGACCGGTCGCGATGCCAGCATGCCCAAGGTCGATCCTCACGATGAGGAAAGCCCGCTGTACTGGGGCAATGTGCTGGAGCCTATCGTGGCCTGGCATTACAGCAAGCGCAGCCAGCACAAGGTCCGACGGATCAACGCGGTGCTGCAGCATCCCGATCCGGCGCTGCCCTGGATGCTCGCCAATATCGACCGCGAGGTGATCGGTACCGACGATGTGCAGATCCTAGAGTGCAAGACTGCCGGCATAAACGGGGCACGCCTCTGGAAAGAGGGCGTACCCGATTATGTGCAATTGCAAGTCATGCACCAGCTTGCAGTCACTGGCAAGCAGGCCGCTGATGTGGCGGTGCTGCTCGGTGGCCAGCATCTGGAAATCCATCGCATCACACGCGACGAGGCGCTGATTACGCGGCTGATTGACCTAGAACGGCTGTTCTGGGATTACGTCGTCAGTGACACCCCGCCACCGGCCGATGGCACAGCGTCTGCGGAAGCGGCGTTGCGCTGCCTCTACCCCGAGGATAACGGGCAGACCCTGGACTTCAGCCAGCACATGGAACTGACCAGCACCTTCCTGGAACTCAAGTCTATTCGCCAAACCATTGCCCAGCAGGAGACACGTGAAGCGCAGCTCAAGCAGGTTCTGCAGCAGGCCATGGGGGAATCCACCCGTGCCGAATTTGCTGAAGGCTACATCAGCTGGAAGAAGTCCAAGGACAGCATCGGTCTGGATGTCGAACAAATGCTCAAAGACAAACCCTACCTGCAGGCTCGCTACCCCAAGGCCAAAGCAGGCACTCGTCGCTTCCTGATCGCCTGAAACAACCTGCTCACCCTAGCCACCCGGACCGCTCATGTCCCGGTGGCTTTTTTATTTTCAGATCAAGGATAACCGCCATGCTCAAAGGTTTTGCCATCACCCCGCCGGTGCTCGGTCGCATTTCCATCGGCAAAGTCGTCGAGAAAAACGGCAAGCGCCTGCCGGAGAAGGACGATCAGTTCACCATCACCTCGCAAGTCCAAAGCCGAGACGGCTGGCTGCTGCACCCACTCAATGAGGAACTGCGCAATGGCCAGGACGGCAAGCTGCGCAGCATTCCGATTCGTTTGCTGTTCAACGAACCGGACCTCAACTTCCGCGCGGACTACAGCCTGTTCGACCGTACTACCGGCAGGCCGTTGTGCGTCGGCAATGGTGAAACTTGCAAGCGTTTGACCAAGGACGGTATCCAGTCGCTGCCCTGCCCTTCACCCGATGGCTGCCCACTGGCCCAAGGCAATGCCTGCAAGCCTTACGGTCGGCTAAACGTGGTGATTGGTGATGACGACCCACTGGGCAGCTTTGTCTTCCGCACCACTGGATTCAATAGCATCCGCACCTTGGCAGCGCGCCTGCATTACCTGCAAGCCATCTCTGGCAATCGCCTGGCCTGCCTGCCATTGGAGCTGCGTCTGCGTGGCAAATCCACCCGTCAGAGCCACGGCACGCCGATCTTCTACGTCGATATCACGGTGCGCAGTGGACTGAGTTTAGAAGACGCCCTATTGGCCGCCAAGCAACTGGAGGAAACCAGGCAAGCCTCGGGCTTTGACCAGAGCGCCTTGGATCACGCAGCCCGGCAAGGTTTTAACAATGGCGCTTTTGAAGACAGCGAGGAGGACAGTGGCGCCATTGTCGAGGAGTTCTTTCCCACTGCTGAAACCCCACCCAGCAAGGCAGAGGCCCAACCGGCAGCGCCGTCAAAGCCCTCACTGGCTCAGAAGCTGGAGGCTCAGGCTATCGAGCACAGCACTAGGCCTTCCGTCCAGTAACGCTCTGCTCAACCTCCCCAGCCTTCCCCATTCTTACAGGAATACCGTCATGAAATATCACAAGCTCAAAGTCGGAGAAGCGAGTGGCACCTACGTCATGGAATCACCCGTCACCGAGGCCGACATCCTGCAGATGGCGCAACAACTGGCCATGAGTCGTCTGTCTAAAGGCCGGGCATTGACTGAGCCGAAGCAGGTGTTCAGTCACCTACAAACCCTGCTGCAGTACCACGAGTATGAAGTCTTTGCCCTGCTGCTGCTCGACTCAAAACATCGGGTCATAAGCTTTAGAGAACTGTTCAGAGGCACTCTGGATGGCGCGAGCGTATACCCGAGAGAGGTGGTCAAGATCGCCTTGGAGCACAATGCTGCGGCCGTCATTATGGTTCACAATCATCCCTCCGGTGACCCAGAACCCAGCCAAGCCGATCGGACCCTGACCATCACCCTCAAGAACGCTCTGAACATGGTCGGCACCTGCCTATTGGATCATGTGGTGGTTGGCCATGAAGGTTGCGTGTCGTTGGCCGAACGAGGATATTTGTAAAAAAAATGGCTAACCGCCTCTATGGTTGCCTTTGGCTGAGTCCAAAGGCCGCCACCGAGGCGGCTGACGAGGCACTTTATTTTTTTGCGTTAAGTCCAGCTAACGACTGGATACCCACATGCATCTTGGCAATGAGTAATGAGATGGCTTCAATCAACCAGAAGCAGAGGTTCTGCCGACTTAATTTTTCGGTGAGCCCAATGCTCCCAAGCAATCACCAGCATCCGAGGCATCCAGTCTCAGTTCCAATAGACTTGATAGAAACTGGCCAAGGCACGATGTGCCATTTACGCGTTGTGGGATAGGAATGATGCTGACTAATCACCGGCGTTCTCTCGTGGGATTGATCATCTTGGCCGTCGGCCTCATTGGTTTCTCGGCCCAGTTGCTGTTGAAATCCGAGATTCACCGCTGGGAAACGCGCTTCTCCGAATACGTGCAGAATATTTCCAGTGACGTGCGCAATCAACTGGATAGCAATGAAGCTGTCTTGGCGGGCTTCTCAGCATTTCTCCAGGCTGTCGATCAGAGTGACGCGGATGCTGCGGCCCACTATGCCGCAACCGTTTTGGCCGCGTACCCTCATATTTACATGCTTGAGGTAGCACGGGGGATGCCCATGTCCGAGCAGACGGCCTTTGCAGCGCTGTTGCGCCGCACCTGGCGACCGGACTTTGAGTTTAAGGATTTCCCGAGTCTTACCCACCAACCTGCCCAGCGCCAGGTATATCTCGGCAAGACTTGGCCTGTGCTGTTCATGTATCCGGTACGCTCGGAAGCCAATGCGATATACGGCGTAAAACTGGAAACCGTCGGCTATCTGTCCTACGCGCTGGCCCAGACCCAGAATAATCTGAAGCCTGTCGTATCGCCGGTGTTCTCGATGTATGAAGGCGGGAACGCCTACATTCTGATGCAATCAGTCAGTCGACCGGAACAGGCGCGAGAGCATTCTCGGCCCAATTTTTTCGGCAGTACCATGGTGGCGTTGCTATTAATCAAGACGGGCTCGTTACTGGAGGCCGTGAATCATGCGAATGTAGACCCCTTGGTTGGCATCAGTGCCGTCCTGAAGACCGCTGCCGGTTCTGAAAACAATGTGTTTTCAACGGAGACCGAGCAGGTTGACTTCTTGGACCGTCTATTCCTACCGAGTCTGAACGACCGAGTCGAGATCAGGAGTGCTTCGCAACCCATGACCTTGTTGTTTGAGCGCCAGTTGCGTCTAACGGATGTCCTTACTAAGGAAACGCTGATGATCTTGGCGGCTTTAGCCGTGGCCCTCGTTCTCATGCCGATTGTACTGATTCGGCATTTCAAGGCTATTAAAATTGCCGAGCGTGAGCACGAGCGCTCGGCCTATCTCGCAACCCACGATGTGCTCACCCAACTGCCCAACCGCTACCTTTTTGCCGATCGCTTCGATCAGGCATTCTCGCGTTGGAAAAGACATGGGGTTTCGTTTGCCGTGATGGTGATCGACCTGGATCATTTCAAGGAAATCAACGACAAGTACGGCCATGAGCTCGGCGACCAGGTTCTCCGTGCTGTGGCTGATCGCATGCTTCAGGAAGTACGTTCGTGTGACACCGTAGCGCGCTACGGGGGGGATGAATTGGTTGTTCTGATGACGGATCTTGCCAGCCCCAAGGATGCGGCGATCATGGCGGAGAGGATGCTGGAGGCTATCGGGAAGCCTATCGTGACAACCGCAGGAGAACTGTTCGTCTCCTGCAGTATCGGAGTCTCGCTATGCCCGATCCATGGCCAGAGCCTCGATACGTTGCTCAAGGCGGCGGACCAGGCCATGTACAGCGTCAAACAACTGGGGCGGGAAGGGATTGCCTTGAGCACTAACAATGTCCAATAGACTGCCATTGGCTGTGATGCTAGTGTGGTGTTTCAGAAATACCACTGAAAATCATTTGCCCAGCGCTCGCGCCGCGCGAGCGACTGAGGCAAGGATGTCCTCGGCCTTCTTGTGCCACCGAAATGGCTTCGGGTTCTCAATACGTACCTGACGCCTTCATTGGCGCCTTTTCCAACGGTCGCTCACCACCACGCCTTTTGGACGCAGCAGCACCGGGTGGTTTGAAGCCAGCTCCTGCAAGCAGACTTCGGGAGACCTACTCCCATCTTTGATACAGCATCGCTGGCTGACGCCAGCGTTCGTGACACACCCCAATAAAGTATTTTCACTCGATTACGGTGGCGATTCAGAAAGACGAAGAGCACAGGGTCGAACACGGCCACCTTGATGTCCAGTTCGACCAGGGCGGCCAAGCCGTCGATGGATTTTCGAAAGTCTACGGGCTTGGGGTAGAGGTAGGCTTTTTCCACTTTGGCGTCGGGGCGCATCATGGCGGGCGGGCTCCAGAAAGAAATCGGGAGCACAGCATCCGGGATCAGCCAAGCGTCTTGAATGTGGGGTTCATGGCGCGCTTACGGTTGGAGGTACGCCCTTTGGCTCTGGTTGGTGCCGATTAGTATATCCCTGCTTGGACAGATCAACGGCTGTCGATACTGGCTCCTCCACGATTTTTTGTCACCTCTGATTGTCGATCGCGATCTCAGATAACTCCCACACAAATAAACTTGTAATCCCCCAAAGAAACACGACAAACTCACAGGCCGACACCCCAACATCACGATAAAAAAATAAAATGTAACTTGGTTTTATTTATATTGGGCCAGCTTTTGATCCACATCAATCTAACAATACAGCTTACCAGAAGAAACAATAACTTAAAAAATAGCACGCACTCACATGCAAAGCACTGGAGCCAGTAAAATCCTACACAACAAGTTACTGATATGTCTTCACAACATATCAGTAACTTTCATGAACAACAAAACCCCAAAAGCACCATTCAACACTTCGCAATCACGAGCTTCGATTCAGATCGAAAATATCGTCAAGATGATTGAGAACACTAGCGAACCAGCCTTTCATATTACCGAGAGCACCACTGGTTATGAGCACATAGAGCTCAGCAGCCTGTCTGGGCTTTTCTTCAACATTCAGCATCTGCTCAGCATCCACACGGACCACTACGAATATAGTGAGCACCTCAAATTATTTTGGAGAGCTTGTAGTGAAGTCGGTCTTGAGCGCAGCCCAGTTGGTCCCGTATGCCTAGACCCTACGGGCCTTTATTACCTCAGCTTTCACAGTTCTATGAACAAGTTAGTAAACAGAGTCAGGCAGCTAACGCGCGAGCCTGGATACAGGCGCAAAGCGAGTGACCGTAGTTACCAAGCACGACAGCGCGAAGCGGACGTGGAAACCTACACCCGCGCAGTACTTAACCGCTACTCACGTACTGTCGTCGTTCGAGTAGACCTTCATTATTTGGAAATAGTTGACCCTTTACTACGTATCGAAGATCTATTCAAAGACTTAGCAACTCTGATTAGATCTCGCGAACGCAATCCGATCTTCGAATATGAAACTGGCTATATTTGGTCTGTAGAGCAAGGCAAGAACAAAGGCTTCCACATCCATACTGCCTTCTTCTTTAACAGCGCGCACGTTTATAGTGACTGGCACAAGGCGCAGGAGATAGGCGCTCTCTGGGAGAAAATAACGGGTGGACGGGGTTACTTTTTCAACTGCAACGCAGACAAACAAAAATATACAAAACTCGGAATCGGCACCATTAAGCGAGCCGATACGCAGGCTTGCGAAAACGTCATAAACACAATGCGCTATCTAGCCAAGGAGGAGCAATATCTGCGTATAAAGCCAACCAGAGCACGAACCTTCGGCATGGGACACTTCCCGTACTGACGATATTCAAGCATCCATCAAATAAGATCAACATAAGAGAACAGCCTTCCGTAGGCTGTAGGGCACGTACATAATCAAGTATTCGGCTGGGTGACCGCCGAATACTCACACCATCGTACAGCTTAATCCCTAATTACCTTCTACCGGGCACGACAATGGCATATCGTTAAAAGCAGAACCAATATCACCGAGGGAAGGTCTGAAGTAGCCGGATATTTCGCGCCAACTTCAGCCCTTGCCGATTTTGAAAGCGGACAATCGATCAAAAACCGGACAGATAGCCCACTCAATCCTCCTTTTTTGGCCGTCGCGAGCATCTCGCAATGGCCATTTCCCATATTACAGGCGCACCTCTCCTGCGGTGGCAATCAAATGTCGACGTGCCATCCACAGGTTCGACAGTGCGAACAGTGTCATCAGCTGCGCGGTGTTCTTGGCCAGGCCGCGGAAGCGTACCTTCACGTAACCGAACTGGCGCTTGATCACCCGGAATGGGTGCTCGACCTTGGCCCGCACCTGCGCCTTGGCCTTTTCGATCTTGCGCTTGGCTTTGTAGAGCGGGCTGTTCTTGCCGAGTTTTCTGTATGTGCTGCGACGCGCCGCGACCTGCCAGATCACTTCGCGGCCCGCATGTTCTGAGCGCTTTTCGACCCCGGTGTAACCGGCATCGGCGCAGACGACGTTCTCCACGCCATGCAGCAGTTTGTCGACCTGGGTGACGTCCGCCACGTTGGCCGCCGTGCCAACCACGCTATGCACCAGCCCCGACTCGTCATCCACACCGATGTGGGCCTTCATGCCGAAGTGGTGAGTCGGCCACAGGAACTGCCCCCGTAGCCGCTCGCAGAACCGTACGTGACACTCTCGCGTCATACGGCTCCCGTTATCCAACCTGTTGCTCGGTTACTTGCCAGTGATAAAACAGTCGAGGGGCAGCCTTATGCACCGTGTCCAACCATTCAGATATACGCCGCTTGCGCCCGTGAAGTATTTTGTACTTACGACCGGCCCAACGCTTGAGCGCGCTATCGATATGTCGAAAGATACCAAGCATGGCCGTCCGATAGAACGCGCCATAGTACTGCCACCAACCTTGTATCACTGGGTTGTAAAGCCGAGCCACAGCAGCCAGCGTCACATGAGTTTGGCGGCTGACCCGCCACTCGCGCACTGCTCGCCGCATCCGCTTCAACGCTTGCGCACTGACTCCCGGAAGGAAGCTGGTGAAAAGCTTGTTCTGCTGGCCGATTGCCTTCCTAGGTCTAAAAGTGAAACCAAGGAAGGTAAAGCTCACATGCGGATACCCTGCGCGTCGATTGCTGTCCTTGCAGTACACGATTTTCGATTTCTCGGGATGCATCGTGAGGCCACAAACCGCTAGACGTGAAGCGATTGAACGCATCACGTGTTCTGCTTGCCTCTGGCTACGACAATGCACTACCGCATCATCGGCATACCGGGCAAAAGGACAGTTTGGGCTATTTCGTTGCATCCATGCGTCAAAGGCGTAATGCATGAACAGATTCATCAACATGGGACTGATCACGCCGCCTTGCGGGGTGCCACGTTCGCGTTGAATGCGAACGCCATCTGCTGCCTCGAATGGAGCAACCAGCCATCGTTCGATGTACAGCAGTATCCAATCCTCTTTGATATGGGTTCGCACCGCTTTCATCAGCAGTTCATGATCAATGTGATCGAAAGCCGCCTTGATATCAAACTCCACCACCCAGTCGTATCGCCAGCAGCGTTCGCGTGTGATCGCTATGGCCTGTTTGGCTGAACGTCCTGGTCGGTATCCATATGAGTCCGGATGGAAAAGCGCATCCAGCTTTGGCTCGATGAGGAGTTTGACTACAGTTTGTGCGATACGGTCGCTGACCGTCGGCACTCCCAACCTGCGTATACCCCCCGATGCCTTCGGTATCTCAACAGCCTTGACCGGCGGCGGGAAATAAGACCCCGACGACATTCGATTCCATAGCTTGTAAAGATTCTTCGGCAGGTTCCGCTCAAAATCGGCAATGGTCTCATCGTCGATTCCAGCAGCTCCCCGGTTGGTTCTGACCTGCTGATAGGCCTCCCATATCACGCGCTTCGCTATGTTGTAAGGTTTGTTCGAACTCACACCGCTCATCCCCTGAGGTTGGCGGCGTTCGTTGACAGGATAACGCCTCCCCTTCGCTCCAGCTTCATTACAAAGCCTTCATCACTACTACAGGAGGCTCCGCCCCTTATTCCAGCATTGGTATTCTTCCTCATGGTTTTAGCCATTTGTCATTTTCCTTTGCATCTGGAACAAGGTTCTCACGTTCCGTACCCAAGCCTGTATGAAGATCATGCCGCCTTTACACCGGCTGCCACTGGGGCCGTAAGCAGGTAACGCCCCAACTCGTCCTGAAGCCAATACTCAACCTCAGTTTCGACAGCACTTTAGGGAATAACGATGCGTCATCGGACGGTTTGCTCTCGCTCATCTTCTCCATACTCACCTGCCATCATCATGGGATGACTTTTCCTCGGTCGCTCACCACCGCACCTTTTGGATGCAGCAGCACCGGGTGGTTTGAAGCCTGCTCCTGCAAGCCGACTTCGGAAGGCCTACTTCCATCTTCGGTACAGCATCACAGGTCATACGACCTGTGTTCGTGACACACAGTACTGGTTACCCTTCTTGGTCTGGTGCATTTCCGGGTCACGCTTGCCGTCCTTGTTCTTGGTCGAACTTGGCGCATTGATCAGCGTGGCATCGACGATAGTGCCTTGGCGCAACGACAAACCTCGGTCTCCCAGGTAGCCATTGATCACAGCCAGGATGCCGGCAGCCAGTTCGTGTTTCTCCAGCAAGCGGCGGAAGTTGAGGATGGTGGTTTCATCCGGAATGCGCTCCAGGCTCAGTCCGGCAAACTGGCGCAGGATGGTCGTCTCGTACAGCGCTTCCTCCATCGCCGAGTCGCTGTAGCCAAACCAGTTCTGCATCAAATGTACGCGCAGCATCGCCATCAGCGGATACGCCGGACGACCACCTTCGCCCTTCGGGTAATGCGGCCCGATCAACGGAATCAAACCCTTCCACGGCACCACCTGAACCATCTCGATCAGAAACAGCTCTTTGCGGGTCTGCTTACTCTTGCCGGCGTATTCGGCATGGGCGAAGGTCAGTTACTACATCGGAAAACTCGGCAGGTGGAGTCCAGGCATTTTGGCAAAATCGGGAAGTCTTCTTCAGGATTTCCCTAACTGGAAATAGGTAGTGCTACTGTCTTTATGTTGAGAACTCAAGAGTTCAGTCATCAGCCCTCAATTTGCAAACTTTACCCAGCAAGCCAGTGCCAGCGCAACACAGCAGGTCCAGCCCGAGAACAGCCAGCGCCAAACGCACGCTCGCGGCACGAAGCCCACGCCCCTGACAAAGGCCACACTCATCGCCACGAACATGGCCGTTGCCAGCCCGTGATCAGCTTTCCCGTCCGGGGCCGCCATCAGCGGCGGATAGAGCGTACACACGAGCATGATCGCGATCGCGATAAGCAGGCTCAGCGGGTGGAGGCGTGAGGACGCCGAGGCGTCGGCGACCCGCGTCATCATGGCTGTGCCTCGTCACGGTCACTCTGGGCACGACCGGCTTCGGTCTCGCCCCACATCGCATTCAATATGGCCAGCAGTAAGGCAAAACCGACTCCCAGCATCCAGGCGAAATACCACATGGTCCTTGCTCCTCTGAGGGCCTTAGTAGGCAGAATGTTCGTTGGCTTTGATCTGTGCCACGGTGACCTTGCCGCGCATGACGCGATAGGCCCACGAGGTGTAGATCACGATCAGCGGCATGAAAATCAACGTTGCCCAGAACATGATTGCCAGGCTTAGATGGCTGGACACGCTGTCCCACACGGTCAGGCTGGCCGCCGGCACGGTTGATGACGGCATGACGAACGGGAACATGGACACACCGGCGGTGCTGATCACCCCGACCACCGCCAGCGACGAGGCGACAAACGCGGCGAGTGTACGGCGCATCAGCAGCAAAAGCGTGGCACCGACGGCGCCGGCCATGCCCAGCGCGGGCAGCAGCCACAACGCTGGATAATGGTCATAGTTGGCCATCCAGGCCCCGGCGTCGCGTACCACGGTCTTGTTGAGAATGTCCGGCAGCCCGGCGATGTCCACTACCGAGGTAATGCGATAGCCTTCGATCGACTGCAACCACACGCCAGCAATGATGAATGTGCACAGCAGCACCAGCGCTGCGCCGACCCCGCCCTTGATGGCGCGGGCCTGGATAACGCCTTCAGTGCGGTGCGCCAGGTAGGTACTGCCTTGCAAGGTGATCATTGCACTGCTCACCACACCGGTCAGCAGTGCGAAGGGGTTCAGCAATTGCCAGAAACTCCCGGTGTACGTCGATACCAGCATGTCATTGAAGTGGAACGGTACGCCTTGCAGCAGGTTGCCGAAGGCGATCCCGAACACCAGTGGCGGCACGGCCCCGCCGACGAACAGGCCCCAATCCCAGATGCTGCGCCATTTGGCATTGTGGATCTTGCTGCGATAGTCGAAGCCCACCGGGCGGAAGAACAAGGCCCACAGGACCAGAATCATCGCCCAGTAAAACCCGCTGAACGCGGTGGCATACACCACCGGCCACGCCGCGAACAGTGCGCCGCCGGCAGTGATGAACCACACTTGGTTGCCGTCCCAGTGCGGCCCTACGGTGTTGATCGCTACGCGTCGTTCCAGGTCCGAGCGGCCTACAAAGGGCAGCAAGGTGCCGACCCCCATGTCATGACCGTCCATGATGGCGAAGCCGATCAGCAGTACGCCGACCAGTGCCCACCAGATAATTTTCAGGGTGACGTAATCAAGCATGGTGGAGTTCCTTCAGGTTGGCATCGTGAGCATAACGGCCGGTTCTGAGGCTGCCGGGCCCTTGACGGGCGAACTTGACCATCAGGAACATTTCAACCACCAGCAGCACGGTGTAGAAAGCCACGAATCCAGCCAGCGAGCCATAGAGGTTATTGATGCTCAGGGTGGAGACGCTCATGTGGGTGGGCAGTACGCCATAGATGGTCCAGGGTTGACGGCCGTATTCAGCGACGAACCAGCCCAGCTCGCAGGCAATCCAGGGCGCAGGCAGCATGCAGAGTGCCCAGCGCAGCAGCCAGCGGCGGCGTGTACAGGCCGATTGCAAGGTGCTCCAGAAGGCCACCCCGAACAGCAGGAGCATGGCAAAACCAAGGGCGACCATGATCCGGAATCCCCAGAACATCGGCGTCACGCGCGGTACGGTATCGTTCACTGCCTTGTCGATAATCGCCGGTGTGGCCTGGTTGACATCCTCGACGTACTTTTTCAGCAGCAGGCCAAAGCCCAGGTCCGTCTTGTAGGCTTCGAAGGTGTCGAACGCCGCCTTGTCGGTGCGATCGGCCCGCAGGGCTTCAAGCGCATTGACGGCAGTAATGCCACGCAGAATGCGCTCGCGGTTTTTCTCTTTGATGTCATGAATGCCCGGGATCTGCTTGCTGACCGAGCGCGTGCCGATCAAGCCCATTACCCATGGCACGTCGACTTCCCAGTTATTTCTGGACTCGGCTTCATTTATGCTGGCCAGCAAGGTTAAGCCTGCCGGTGCGGGTTTGGTTTCCCACATGGCTTCCATGGCCGCCAGCTTGGTTTGCTGCGCCTCACCCACCGTGTACCCCGACTCATCCCCAAGCACGATGACGCTGAGCACCGAGGCCAGGCCGAAAGCCGCCGCCACCCGAAAACTGCGCTTGGCGAACTCGACATCACGACGCTTGAGCAGGTACCAGCTGGAAATTGACAACACGAACATCGAACCGGTGACATAACCGGCGGACACCGTGTGCACAAACTTGGCCTGGGCCACCGGGTTGAACACCACTGCCCAGAAATCGACCATCTCCATGCGCATGGTGATGTAACTGAACTCTGAACCCACCGGGTTCTGCATCCAGCCATTGGCGATCAGAATCCACAGTGCCGACAGGTTGGTACCGATGGCCATCAGCAGCGTGACAAGCAAGTGGTGCTCTTTCTTCAGGCGATCCCAGCCAAAGAAGAACAGACCGATCATGGTCGACTCAAGGAAGAACGCCATCAGGCCTTCAATGGCCAGCGGCGCACCGAAGATATCGCCCACGTAGTGCGAGTAATACGCCCAGTTGGTACCGAACTGAAATTCCAGGGTGATACCGGTTGTCACCCCCAGGGCGAAGTTGATGCCGAACAGCTTGCCCCAAAAACGCGTCATGTCTTTCCAAATGACGTTGCCGGTCATCACATAGACGCTTTCCATGATGACCAACAGCCACACCATGCCAACCGTGAGCGGTACGAAAAGAAAGTGGTAAAGCGCAGTGGCTGCGAATTGCAGCCGAGACAAATCTACCAGGTGTTCTGAAATCACTTGCTTGCCCCTTGAGTCAAGGTGGGTACTCCGAAACGGTTGCCGATAATGTTCGGGTCGACACTGACGTGCGAATCCCGGATGAACAGCCACCACAGCACTGTCAGCACCAGTAGTTTGATCACTACTGCCGTGAGCAGATGGCGTCGAAGTCGTTTGTCGAAAATGGTCATGACTTGCCAATATGCACACGGCATGCCAAGGGGTTGTTTTACTTTTTTATCTTTTAAAAACAGTGGCTTAGCGGTGATTTCTGGCAGGTGCGGCAGGCCTTGCCGGGTGAGCACGCTGCCAACCTGCCAGGGTGGCAGCGATTGGCAGTCGTTGGCAGTCGTGGGGCGTGAGGGCGATTGATCAGGCCAAACCTTGCTCTTTCAGTCGTCTGTACAACGTGCGTTCGCTAACACCCATGTGCCTGGCCAGTTCACTGCGGGTACCTTTGAAGGTGGCCAGTATCTGCGCCAGCGAGCTGCCGTCGAAAGGCGTTGAGGCGGGGGGCTGAGGCGATATCGCCACCGATGCCTGGGGCAAATGTGTGGAGCGGATCACTCCATCGTCAGCGAACAGACTGGCTCTTTCCAGCACATTGCGTAATTCGCGGATATTGCCGGGCCAGGAGTGCCGCTGTAGTTGTGTCAGAGCCTCCGCCTCTATTGTCAGCCGGCGCTTGCCGGTACTGGCACGTTGTAGAAATGAATTCGCAAGCAAACCAATGTCTTCAACCCGGTTGCGCAAGGGGGGCAACTGAATGGGGAAGGCGCTGATGCGGTAGTACAGGTCCTGCCTGAATTCTCCGTTCTCCATCATCTTTTCAAGGGGTTTGTGGGTCGCGGCAATTAACCTGAAGTTGGCGTGAAGGGTCTCGACACTGCCGACACGGCGATAGGTGCCCGATTCGATCAGGCGCAGCAGTTTCACCTGCATGGCGAGTGGAACGTCACCAATCTCATCGAGAAACAAGGTGCCGCCCTGGGCCGTTTCAACCAGTCCGGGCTTGCGCGTGGTGGCCCCGGTGAATGCCCCTTTTTCATGGCCGAATAGTTCGCTCTCAAACAGCGTTTCGGGCAATCCCGAGCAATCGACGACGACGAAGGGCCCCGTGGCTCGATCGCTGTTTTCATGTACGGCGCGGGCGAACAGCTCTTTGCCCGTACCGGACTCGCCCAGTAGCAGTACCGGCAGCATGGATGGGGCCACCCGCTGCAGTTCCGACAGGGCAAGGTTAAAGGCCGGCGAGCGGCCAACCAGGCCTTCGTTGCTGGGGCGCGCTGAGGCGCTGCGAACCTGCGTGAGACGCTCCACATAGGCAGTGATAACACCGTGGTCGTCCAGAATCGGGCGTAGTTCGACGTCGACGTGCTCCGGGCCGCGAGGCGTGTGGTGAATGTGCAGGACACGATCCGGTCCGCGCATTTCCTGCGCTTTTTTCATCGGGCAGTTCTCGCCCGCCTGATCACAAGGAACGTCGTAGTGGTGTGAGATTTGATAGCACTTATGGCCGATAAAGGGCTTGTCAGCGCTGCCAAACTGCCGCTGATAGGCCGTGTTGGCAGCCAGGATGTTGTAGTTCGGATCAAGCACGATCATCGGCTGTGGTTCGTGCTCAAGGAACGAAACCAATGATTGCACTTGATCCGAGTGCGGGAGTAGGTGGGTCGGGGTGGGCAAGTAAGTCTTCATCGTGGCTCCTGACAGTCCATTCATCCTGTTCTGGCACTGCCACCTCTGTCAACAGGCACTGCCAATGGCAGTGAATCCAGGTGAATACAGAAAAAACAAAACCGTACTGAAAAATAAAATCAATAAAATCAAGTAGATATGACCATATCTTGGCTCCGTTTGAGTCTGGCAGGCTTATTGCTATGTCAGTCCTCAGTGTGAGCGGCTTGGTAAAAGCCCCTAAGGAGACAGGCCAATGAGTGTAAAACTTCACGTCGAAGGATTCTTCGATCCTGCTACCAATACCGTCAGTTATCTTGTGTTGGATGAGGCGACCCGCCACTGCGCGTTGATCGATAGCGTACTGGACTACGACCCTAAGTCCGGCCATACCGGCACAACCTCTGCCGACAAATTGATTGCAAGGGTGAAAGAACTCAGTGCGAGAGTCGACTGGATTCTCGAGACTCACGTCCACGCAGACCACCTGACGGCAGCACCATACCTGAAGGAGAAACTTGGCGGGAAAATAGGGATCGGCAGCCAGATTTCGACGGTGCAGGAGGTGTTCGGCACGCTGTTCAATACCGCTGGCGAGATGCCCCGTGACGGAAGTCAGTTCGATCACCTGTTCGTCAATGACGAACCGTTCACCATCGGCACGCTGCAATGCCAGGCTCTCCATACACCCGGCCATACGCCGGCCTGTATGACTTATGTGATCAGCGACGGCACCGAAACGGCCGCATTTGTTGGCGATACCTTGTTTATGCCCGACTACGGTACTGCACGCTGTGACTTTCCCGGTGGAAACGCGCGCACGCTGTTCCAGTCAATCAACAAGGTGCTGAGCCTGCCGGCCAATACGTTGCTCTATATGTGCCACGACTATCAGCCAGGGGGCCGCGAGGTGCAATTCGTCAGCACCGTTGCAGACCAACGCGCGCACAACGTTCATGTGCGTAACGGGATCAGTGAGGAGGAGTTTGTGGCGATGCGCACTAAGCGAGATGCCTCGATGGACATGCCTACTCTGATCCTGCCATCGGTTCAGGTAAACATGCGAGCCGGGCACTTTCCTGAGCCCGAATCGAACGGGACGCGTTACCTGAAAATCCCGCTCAACGTCGCCTGACGTTGCATCCCCGAACAACCGATAAGAAACATACCTATAACGGAGACCCTCATGGACATTCGTTGCCTTGTGCCTGGACTGTCTGTATCAGAGCAAATTTTTCCCGACCAATTGGCTGGACTGAAAGAAGCTGGTTTTCGCGCCATTATATGTAACCGGCCCGATGGTGAAAGCAGCGATCAGCCCTTGTTTGCCGAAATCAAACGTTCGGCCCAAGCGATCGGTATTGAGGCGCACTACCTTCCTGCTGAATCAGGCAAAGTGACCGATGAGCAAGGTATTGCCTTCGGCAAGCTCTTTGAAACGCTTCCAAAACCGGTATTGGCCTATTGCCGTTCCGGTATGCGCTCGACAACGATGTGGGCACTGTCACAAGCGGGTCGACAACCCCTGCCATACATCGTTGAGACGGCCAAAAAAGCCGGGTTCGATATGAAAGGCGTCATTCGCCGGATCGCGAATCAGGGGCGCACGCCGGTCGAACTGGCCGAGGCGCAGCATGCCGTGGTCATCATCGGAGGCGGTGCGGCAGGTATCGCGGCTGCTTCCAGTTTGCTTGCACGAGAACCTGGACTCGACGTTGCCATCATCGACCCGGCCGATGTGCACTACTACCAGCCTGGCTGGACACTTGTCGGCGGTGGTGTCTTCGATGCGCCACAAACTGCCCGCACGATGGCCTCGACCATCCCTCGCGGTGTGCATTGGATCAAGTCGGCGGTCGCCGCTTTCGAACCCGAGAGAAATGCCGTCGTTCTTGAAGGGTGCAGGGTCGTCAAATACGAGCAACTGATCGTGTGCCCTGGCCTCAAGCTCAATTGGCATGCAATCGAAGGTTTGTCGGACACCCTTGGCCGCAACGGCGTGACTTCAAACTACCTGTATCAGCTTGCCCCCTATACGTGGGAACTGGTGCAGCAACTGCGGGGTGGCCGAGGCATTTTCACGCAACCGCCCATGCCGATCAAATGTGCCGGGGCTCCGCAAAAAGCCATGTACCTCTCTGCTGATCACTGGAAACGTACCGGTGTATTGGACAAAGTCGAGATCGAGTTTTGCAGCGCCGGCGCGGTGCTGTTCGGCGTTCCCGACTACGTGCCCGCACTGATGGAATACATCAAGGCCTATGGTATCGACCTGAATTTCGGCAACACCCTCACCAGCGTGAATGGGCCTGCGCGGACTGCGACGTTCAACTGCGTCAACCCGGATGGCAGCGCCCATCTTGTTACTCGAGACTTCGATCTGCTTCATGTAGTGCCACCGCAGATTGCGCCGGATTTCGTTCGGGTCAGCCCTCTAGCTGACGCAGCTGGTTGGATTGATGTCGACCCCGCCACTCTGCGCCATAAAACCTGGGTAAATATTCACGCGCTGGGAGACGCCGCCAACTCCAGCAACGCAAAAACCGCTGCAGCAGCCCGCAAGCAGGCGCCAGTCGTTGCCCACAATGTGTTGGCTGCAATGGGCAAAGCGAAAGGTGGCGCCCATTACGACGGTTATGGCTCCTGCCCGCTGACGGTTGAGCGCGGCAAGATCGTATTGGCTGAGTTCACCTATGGTGGAAAGGTCGCTCCCAGCTTCCCGTCCTGGCTGATTGACGGTACACGGCCAACGAGGCTGGCGTGGCTGCTCAAGGAGCGACTTCTTCCTCCCCTGTACTGGAAGGGAATGCTCAAGGGCCGTGAGTGGATGGCGAAACCCGAGTTGGCTGACCTGTGAATCAGATCTGAAAGCAAGGAGACTGAGATGATCATCGTCTTACTGCTCGGGCTTACTGTTGGCGTTATTCTGGCGCTGACCGGCGCTGGCGGAGGAATACTGGCTGTTCCATTGCTGGTGTTTGGAGTGGGGTTGAGCATGGCGGAGGCTGGGCCAATTGGTTTACTGGCTGTCGGTTTAGCCGCGACCCTGGGTGCCGTGATGGGACTCAAAAATGGCACCGTCCGCTATAAAGCGGCGCTTTTAATTGCAGGTGCGGGGATCGTCTGTTCTCCACTTGGTCTCTGGCTGGCGCAGCGCACGCCTAACCGTCCGTTGACGATCATGTTTGCCATCGTGCTGATGTACGTTGCGTTCCGGGTCTATCAACGATCGCTCGCATGCTCCTCGGAGTCGAAGCCCCCCGTCACATCCAAACCACCGCCTTGTCAGTTGGACGTGAACCGAGGAAAGCTTAACTGGACGAGGCCTTGTGCATGGGCTCTCACCGTTTCCGGCATTGTCGCGGGTGGGCTCTCTGGCTTGCTCGGCGTGGGCGGCGGCTTTGTGATGGTGCCGGCGCTCCAGCGATACACCAATTTGACAGCACAGTCAGTGCTTGCAACGTCTCTAGCCGTTATTGCGCTGGTTTCAATTTCCGGCGTTGCTGCAAGCTCGGCAACTGGGCATTTGCAGTGGGCAGTTGCCATCCCATTTTCCATTGGAGCATTAGCCGGCATGATCTGCGGGCGCTTGGTCGCTGCCAAGCTGTCGGGGCCAAACTTACAAAAAGGGTTTGCCATCGTATCTGCAGTGGTTGCGGTGGCCTTGCTGGTAAAAGCTATTCGGTAGATCAAGTGGGCAGACGACTTACCCGCCTGTGCCGGCTGTCCTGAACGCCTTCAGCTAATCCATGATTGCCAGATCCGGCTGCGATGGTGCTTCTGCTGGTATTTATCTTGGCCGCCCCGTTGATCCGCTTCCTGATCCGCTGCTGCGGAGCTGGATTGAACCTGGCGTCAAATGTCGACTCTGTGGATGGCACGCCGCCAATTATTGTCTGGTGCGGGAGAGGTGCGCCCGTGAGTCCGGATAACCAAGGCTTTGCCTTGGTTATCCAATAATCAGCGTCTGAAATCGGGCTTTTCGGCATCCCTAAGCCGCCCATTTCCGACTGATGAGCAACTTGTTCGGAGTTTCCTTAGTCACGCCTTATGGCATAATACCATTATTACTCATGGAGACTCATCTTGCGCTCGAACCTGCCTGTCACAACCGTTGAACAAATATTTCCAATCCAGCAGCGATTGATCTCTGCCACGGATACGAATGGGAATATTTCCTATGTGAATGACGAGTTTATGAGAATAAGTGGCTATTCTCGTGAAGAGTTGTTGGGCAGTCCGCACAATTTGGTTCGTCATCCCGACATGCCTCCAGCTGTTTTCGGGCTGATGTGGGGCTATCTGAAGGCTGGCAAAAGCTGGATGGGTATCATCAAGAATCGCTGCAAGAATGGTGACTTCTATTGGGTCAGTGCGTATGTGACACCTATTCTCGAAGATGGCCGCTTAACAGGCTACGAGTCCGTTAGAGTCAAGCCGACTCGGGAGCAAATTGATCGCGCACAAAAGCTGTATGACCGGTTGCGTGCAGGTAAAAATTCCATTCCCCAAAATCGTCATTATGCGGCATTCATGAGGAGGATGGTCTTACCTGCAACTGCGGCTGCGTTGGCAATAGGTGCGGCTAGCGTGCTGCCAAGCCTGGCAGCACAAGCGGTAACTGCCGTGCTCTTTCTCGTTACAGGATGGTGGTCCTATACGCGGCTGGAACATCAGTTGAGTCATATCATGAAATGCGCCCCTGACGCTTTTTCAGATCCGATTAGCGCCATCACTTACAGCGATACGTATGGCCCTTCAGCGCAGTTGGAAATGATATTGATTAGTGAGGATGCACGCCTTAAAACCGCACTGACTCGGCTAAGCGATCTGGCCAGCCAAGTGGCTGAAGCCGCTGCGCATTCCTCCTTACTCTCGAACCAAACTGAAAATGCCTTGCTGGAGCAGCGAGCGGAAACGGACATGACGGCAGCCGCCATGACGGAGATGGCGGCCTCAATCAACGAAGTGGCAGGGCATGTTCAAAAAACCGCCATGGAAGCGCAAGCAGCAAATGAACTGGCTGAACAAGGTGATAAAGTCGCCGGTACTTCCCGTGAGGCCATTCAGTTGCTGGCCAGTACCGTCACGAATATCAGCACTGCTGTGGATTACCTTGCCAATGAAACCCAGCAAATTATGGCTGCTGCGGGGGTGATTCAAGCCATTGCTGATCAAACCAACCTACTCGCTCTCAACGCTGCAATTGAAGCGGCTAGGGCTGGTGAGCAGGGTCGTGGTTTTGCGGTAGTAGCTGATGAAGTCCGGGCCTTGGCCGCTAAAACCCGCGTATCGACTCAACAAATTCAAAGCGTCATTGAAACCCTTAAAAAAGGCGCAGATGAGGCTGTGAGCATTGCCAAACTCGGTATTCGCGAGGCCGACCACGGTGTACAGCAAGTTATAGAGGCGCAGTGTGCTCTCCAAGGCATTCGCGATGCTGTTGAACGGATCAGTGGTATGAGCCAGCAAATGGCAGCCGCTTCAGAAGAGCAGGCTAGTGTCGCTGAAGATATTGCTCGGCAGATTAATAACGTAGCGGGAACGGTTGAGAGAACAGCGAAGAATGCTAACTCCGCCGTGATTCGTGGCCGCGAACTTGAAAGTACATCCCGTGGTTTAAACTCGTTGGTTGAACGGTTCAACAGGTAGTGACCTTATGACTATTTTGGTGAATTAGGTTTATATATGAGTGCAAGATACCGTGCAGCGGTGGATGCGGCAGCAATTTTCTCGGAAACCGATAAATCCGGAATAATCACCTATGTCAATGAACAGTTCTGTGATATTTCTGGCTATAGCGCACAGGAGTTGATTGGGCAAAACCACCGCATACTAAACTCAGGGCAGCATCCCCCTGAGTTCTTTATTGATATGTGGAAAAAAGTTTCACGTGGGCAGGTATGGAAAGGTGAAATTTGCAACCGTAAAAAGGATGGCAGCCTGTATTGGGTAGAGAGCACCATTGTACCCATGTACGATGATGCCAGCCAGCGGGTGCAGAAATACGTTTCCATTCGTTTCGATGTGACCGAAAAGCGGAAGTTTCTGGAAACCTTGCAATGGCAGGCTGAGCACGACGAGCTGACGGGTCTTCCAAATCGTTTTTTGCTGTCCAAAGCGCTTGATCAGGCTATTGTCAAAGCAAAGAGCCAGCCCAGCACGGTTGCCGTGGGCGTGCTTGATCTCGATGGGTTTAAGCAGATTAACGACCGCTATGGCCACGAGATAGGTGATCGTCTGTTAGTGGCGGTGGCTGATCGCCTGAAACATAGTATGCGTATCGAAGATACCGTAGCCCGTTTGGGAGGCGATGAGTTCGTGCTGATTTTGGGTGTGCGGGATCCCAAGGTGTTGGAAAGCGCCCTGCAGAGGCTTTTAGCTGCCCTTTCCGCGGTCTACATCATCGATGGCATAGGCATTAATATTTCCGTCAGTATCGGTGTGACGCTCTATCCAAACGATAATGAGAATGCCGATACACTGCTACGTCATGCCGATCAGGCTATGTTTAAGGCCAAACAAAGTGGCCGTAACTGTTTCCATTTGTTTGATGTATCAAAAGATAAGATGGATAAATCAGCTTTTGATACCGTAATACGGGTTCGCCAAGCGTTACATGATGGTGAGTTATGCTTGCATTATCAACCAAAAATAAGTTTGGGCAGTGGGGCAGTGATTGGTTTTGAAGCACTATTGCGTTGGCAGCATCCGCGAGATGGACTTATATTACCGCAGTATTTTATACCGTTGATTGAGCAGAGCGATCTGATCGTGGAGATCGGCGAGTGGGTCATAGATCAGGCGCTCAGTCAAATAGAACAATGGGCGGACTTGGGTCATTCGTGGTCTGTGAGTGTAAACATTGCAGCATTACATTTGAAAAAAGAAAACTTTGTAAAGTCCCTAAAGTTTTTGCTGGACAGCCACCCTAATGTTTTGCCGCAGATGTTGGATATTGAGATTACCGAATCAGTGGCGATAGAACACTTACCACATGTCACTCAGTGCCTCATTGCTTGCCAGGATCTGGGTGTGACATTTTCGTTGGACGACTTTGGAACCGGGTATTCATCGCTGAGCTACCTTAAACAACTGCCCACGCAGTCAATCAAGATAGACAAATCTTTTATACGCGACATACTCATCGATAAAGACAGCTTGGGGCTGACTAAGGCGATCATCGGCCTAGCGAAATCGTTTAACCGCGAGGTTATTGCTGAAGGGGTGGAAACGGTTGAGCACGAAGTGTTGCTGATGAACCTAGGTTGTGATGTAGCGCAAGGCTATGGTATTGCGAAACCCATGCCGGTAGAAAAAGTGCTATCTTGGGTGGCGAAGTTTGTCCCTGCTCATTTATCTAGAGGGGGTAATAGATAAACCGCACCGTCCACGAACTGATTGCGTCGTCGCAACCTAGTGGATTGAGCGGTTAATTCATTTATCCACCGGTAACGATATACTGTGCGTCCAATGCCATGGATTGGTTATGCGCATGGCTCGACCGACTTTCCCCATTCGCTCGAAATATATTTTTTATGATACACTATCCCAGCTGTTTTTTTCTGGAACAATGAAATAATTAATATTATCATAAACAACAAATCGATAATAATAAAGAGGATCATATATGTCGGATCAAGAGTTAATACTAGAGCAACTCCGTAACGTGAATTATGATAAGTTAAGCAAACAAGATATCGTAACAATGCTAAATGCAGGGGAACAGACTCTAGAAAATATGGCAGCATCAAGAAAAACTGCCATTGATATAATAGCAGAGGCAATGAACCAAACAAAGAATACGCTTGAGGCACTTGATTATTCTGGAAAGGTAGAAGCTGAAATCAGGAAAAATCTCAGCATACTGAGAGAGCTACTGATGACTGGCGATCTATAGCCCCCTAGACTGGGCGAATTAGGGATTCTCCGATCAAGTCAGCACAGGCCATCTGACCTGTGCTGAAATAGCCCTCCGTCCAACTGCCTTCTACAAGTCCGCCATCCCATGAGTCAGATGAGCTTTTCCGATTTCGAGTACGCCGGCAAGCGCAAGCAAACCCGTCGCGAGCGTTTCCTGGCCGAGATGGAACAGGTGGTACCGTGGAGTGGACTGGTGGCGTTGATCGAGCCTCACTACCCAAAGGCTGGCGGTGGCCGCAAGCCTTATCCTCTGGAAACCATGCTGCGCATTCACCTGCTGCAGAATTGGTTCTCTTTGAGCGATCCCGCCATGGAAGAGGCGCTGTACGAGATCACTTCGATGCGCCAGTTCGCTCGTCTGACGCTCAGTGCTCCGATCCCCGAAGACACGACAATCATGAATTTCCGGCACCTGCTGGAGAAGCACGAACTGGCCTCGGGGATTCTGGAAACCATCAACAATTACCTGCGCGACAAGGGCCTGTCGTTGCGCCAGGGCACCATCGTCGATGCCACCTGTCGGCGCTGATTGAAAATTGACCCACCCTGCCGATTGAAAAATGACCCAGGGCTGCTTGCCGATTTAGACCCCGGCAATTGTGGATAAGCCTAGCAGTCGACAGCGTCGTAAAAGTGCTGACCCTGCACTCAGCAAGGCCAGCCCAAAGAGGTCAAAACGGGTCGTCCTCCGCCTCCTCGATATCCTGTCGCCTGCGCTCCCTCGCCTGGATCTTGGTCTTGGCCACTAAGGTGCTGTTTTGCAGGCGGTACGATTCATTCCCCGTCTCGACGATGTGGCAGTGGTGGGTCAATCGGTCGAGCAAGGCCGTGGTCATCTTGGCGTCGCCAAATACGCTCGACCATTCGGCGAAGCTGAGGTTGGTGGTGATGATCACACTGGTGTGCTCGTAAAGCTTAGAGAGCAAGTGGAACAGCAAGGCCCCGCCGCTCTGGCTGAAAGGTAGGTAGCCAAGCTCATCAAGGATTACCAGATCTGCACGCAGTAGTCCTCGGGCGATACGCCCTGTCTTACCCTCGTGCTTCTCACGCTCCAGCAGGTTGACCAGATCGACCGTGGAGTGGAAGCGTACACGCTTGTTGTGTTGGGTGATGCTGGCCACCGCCAGGGCGGTGGCGAGGTGCGTTTTACCGGTGCCAGGGCCGCCGATGAACACCACATTTTGAGCTGTGTCGGTGAAGGTCAGAGTGGACAGTTCCTTGATCAGCCGGGCATCAGCGCTGGATACACCGAAGTCGAAGCCAGCAAGATCGCGGTGCATGGGCAGTTTCGCCATATTCATCTGATGATGTACCGAGCGCACTGCCCGGTCGGCGTGTTCCTGATCGAGGAGATTCTCGATCAGCCATTTCGATGAGGCGGTGGTGGATTCACCTTGTGCGGCCAGATCTGCCCAGGCAGTGGCCATGCCGTGCAGGCGTAAGTCTTTGAGTTCCTCTGTAAGATCACGCATTGCGCACCTCCTCATCTGTGCTGCGCAACCGGTCATAGCGCGCGGTATTGGCGATAGGGGTAACTTTCAGTTGCAGGTTGGTTTCGACCGAGGGTGGTGCTTCACGGGCGGTCAGACGGGCCACGATATTGAGGATGTGGTCAGCGCTCAGGCTGCCAGATTCCAAAACCAGCTCAACCGCTACGAGGACAGCATCCAGGCCAGCGACGGGCACGGCGGCCAAGACCTGGGTCATGACCCGATCACCCTGTAGATGCCGCCGCAGCTCGCGCCTGAGCAGGCGTAGTGGCTTGGGTAGGTCGGCAAACGGGGCACCATTGCGTAGGGCTCCCGGTTTACGCTCAATGAGGGGGATATAGTGTTGCCAGTCGTAGCTGACCTGATCGCGATCAAACAGGCGCTCGTGGCTGGCAATCACACCATCATCGGCAATCACGACGATTCGCGAGGGATAGAGCCGACTGCTGACCCACTGGCCAACACGCTCACAGGGTACTGAATAGCGGTTGCGGGCCACGTTGATCAGACAGGTGCTGGAAACGCGAACCGTGCGCTCTACATAACCGTCGAAAGGCGTCGGCATCGGCATCATTTCGACGCGCTCCAGTTCTAAGACTTCTGCAACGGTGAGGCCGTTGTACTGCGGATGGATCAGCTCGTGCCACAGAGCCCGACAGCGCTGGGCAAGCCAGGCATTCAACTCTTCGAAGCTATGGAAGGTATTGTCGCAGGCAGACAGCCAGATGCGGCGCCGACTATCTTGGACATTCTTTTCGACGATACCTTTTTCCCAGCCGGACGCTACGTTGCAGAAGTCCGGGTCGAACAGGTAGTGCGAGCACATCACCATGAAGCGAGCGTTGACCGTGCGGCCTTTACCCTTGGAGACCTTGTCGACCGCCGTTTTCATGTTGTCGTAGATGCCGCGACGCGGCACGCCGCCCATGGCGGCGAATGAGCGGGTATGGGCATCGAACAGCATTTCATGCCCTTGGCTGGGATAGGCCACTAGCCAGAAGGCTCGGCTGGCACATAGCTTCATGTGCGCGACCTGGACACGTCGGAAAACACCGCCAATCAGCAGGCCTTCCTCGCTCCAATCGAACTGGAAGGCCTCGCCCAATGCGAACGCCAACGGCACAAATGCCCGTACCGCCTTGCCTTGCTCTCCGCGCCAATGACGAACGAAGGCAGTGAGCTGGCTGTAGCCGCCGTCATAGCCTTCAGCGCGGATCATGGCCAGCAGCGCCTTGGCACTGCGACGATGTTGCTTGGCCCTCAAGGCATCAGCCCGCAGCGCCTGCTCCAACATCTCGTGAAAGGGACTGAGCTTGTTGAACACGGCTCGACGCTGATAAACCGGCTGCTTGGACTCCGACGCTCTGACCCATTTTCGGATGGTGTTGCGCGACAGGCCGGTGCGCTTGGCTATCTCATGCAACGACAGCTTGTCGCGGAAATACATCCGCCGAATTTTGCCCATCATTTCCATGCTGATCACCCTGTGTTCTCCTGCTCAAAAATTGAGCAGGTACAGTGGAACACCTGGGTCAGTTTTCAGTCAGCACAATGGGCGAAACTGGGTCAGTTTTCGGTCAGCGGCAACAACCTTACTCAACAGAGAATCGGCCAACATCAGCAGATCACCCTCGCGCTCGCGTAATGGCGGTAGATGCAGGACTCCGATGGCAACGCGATAGAAAAGGTCCTCCCGGAAACCACCTTCTGCGACGGTTTGCATCAGGTTGCGGTGAGTAGCGGTAACAAATCGCACATTCACTCTGACTTCCTGGCTATCCCCTACCGGAGTCACCACACCCTCTTGCAGCACCCGCAGCAAACGCACCTGGGCATCAGGAGTCAGCTCACCAAACTCGTCCAGGAACAGGGTTCCACCATCAGCCTGTTGGAAAACACCGGCACGGCTCTCAACAGCGCCCGTGAATGCGCCTTTGCGGTGACCAAACAATGTGGAGTCAATCAGCTCCGGGGGGATAGCGCCGCAATTGACCGCAACAAATGGCCCCGATGAACGAGGACTGGCATTGTGAATCGCTCTGGCAAATAACTCCTTGCCAGTGCCCGTTTCGCCATAGATCAGGACAGGCACCTGCTTTTGAGCAAGAACCTGCGCCTGCGCCTTGAGCCTGAGCATGCGCTCACTCTGAGTAACGATGCTGTCAAAGGCCGCGTTGACTGGGGCCTGGCCGTCAGCAAGCTGAAGCAGCTTGTCACCCGTAATGGTGTTGGCTGCCGGCACATATTCCGCCGCGATCTCGAATGGCACCTCGACCTTCTGCACACCCTGCTCTAACGAGGACTGGTAGAAGGTGACTGAATAGCGGGTCTTGCCTAGCAGAATCCAAACCGCCTGCATGGCTGGGGTGCCGGGGCTGAGCAGAATGGATAGCTGTGTGCCAGGGACATGCAGCCGCTTTAGGTGTGCATTGGCAGCCTGGTAGATATCTCCGAAATGCACTGGGGACGTGAGCGATTCATAGCTGAGATTGACCTGCGAATTTACCTGCTCACGCAGCCAGGCCAGGTAGGGCTCAACCTGCTCAGCCGGGTAAGAAGAAAGCAATTCAACCTGATCGAAAGACTCTGCTCTCAGCGTCGAAAGTACAGGCCCAGCATCAGTTCCTGATAGTGCCTTGAGGTCGTTGCCACCCACCCAGCAGAGCAGCACATTCTGCTTTTTAGCCACGCACCTAACCCTCTATTTTTTATTCGCTTCCACATGCGCGACTTACCAGCACCGTGCTTTGCCTCACAGTTTTCTGGACAGTAAACCTCAATCTGGCGTCAGACTTGAGCGGACCCTTGAGGCTCTCGCCAAGCAGCGAATCAGCTCCATAGGCACTCCCCGCCCTATTGACCAGCGCCGTCATCCACGCAGCGCGCATGAAGCTGATAGCACTGCGCCTCCTAACCGATACTAATCCTCCACCGCTTGCAAGCCAATCTCAATTGGCAACCAATTGGCAACCAGAACGATCATTTTTGATCAGCCATAAAAAACAGCGGGCATAAAAAAATCCAAGCACTCGTAAGTGCTTGGATTTCTTGGAGTATTTTGGTCGGGACGGAGTGATTCGAACACTCGACCCCTTGCACCCCATGCAAGTGCGCTACCAGGCTGCGCTACGCCCCGACTGTACTTCCAAGCTCAGTGGCTGTGCTTCCGAAGTGAACCGCACTATATACTAAGCTTCTGATAAGTGGAAGTTTTTTTTGCTTCCGTCACTTCTTCAGGACCAGCAGGACTTCCTCCAGCTCGGCGATCATCTGGCGGATGAGCTGCTTGTACTGGGTGACGTCGTCCTTGGCCTCGTCGCCGGAAAGGCGCTGGCGCGCCCCGCCGATGGTGAAGCCCTGGTCGTAGAGGAGCGCGCGGATCTGGCGGATCATCAGCACGTCCTGGCGCTGATAATAGCGGCGATTTCCGCGGCGCTTCACCGGGTTGAGCTGCGGGAACTCCTGCTCCCAGTAGCGCAGCACGTGGGGCTTGACCGCGCACAAGTCGCTGACTTCGCCGATGGTGAAGTAGCGCTTGCCGGGAATCGGTGGCAGCTCGTCGTTATGACTTGGTTCCAGCATATGCCTCAACCCTGGCCTTCAGTTTCTGCCCTGGACGAAAGGTGACAACGCGGCGGGCCGTGATCGGGATTTCTTCGCCGGTCTTCGGGTTGCGTCCGGGGCGCTGGCGCTTGTCGCGCAGGTCGAAGTTGCCGAAACCGGACAACTTGACCTGCTCGTTATGCTCCAGCGCCTGGCGGATCTCTTCGAAGAACAGCTCCACCAACTCCTTGGCTTCCCGTTTGTTCAGGCCCAGCTCTTCGTACAGACGTTCCGCAATTTCAGCTTTCGTCAGAGCCCCCATACGCTATTTCCTTAACGTGGCATTGAACCTTTCTTCCAACGACGTGACGATGTTCTGCGTCGTGCTATTGACTTCATCGTCATTAAGAGTGCGCGATGGATGCTGCCAGGTCAAGCCGACGGCAAGGCTTTTTCTATGCGGATCAATGCCTTTACCGTGATACACATCAAACAGCCTGAGGTCCGTCAGCCATTCGCCGGCCGCCGCACGGATTTGTGTCAGGATGTCTTGTGCCGGCACGTCCTGATCCACCAGCAGCGCCAGGTCACGGCGCACTTCGGGGAAGCGCGACAGCTCGCGGAACTTCGGCAGGTGGCCGTCGACCACTTCGGCCAACAGCAGCTCGAAGAGGAACACCGGCTGCTCGAGGTCGAGTTTCTTCGCCAGTTCCGGATGCAGCGCGCCCAGGTAGCCGACCAGCCGCCCTTCCCGCTCGATGCGCGCGGTCTGCCCTGGGTGCAGCGCCGGGTGCTCGCCGGGCACGAAGCTGAAGTCGCCGAGGGCGCCGGCACTGGCCAGCACTGCCTCGACATCGGCTTTGGCGTCGAAGAAGTCCACGCCGTCACGGCCATTGGCCCAGCCTTCCGGCAGGCGCTTGCCGCAGACGGCGCCGGCGAGCATGGCTTCCTGCTTCAGGCCTTCCAGTTGACCGACGAAGCGCAGGCCACTTTCAAACAGGCGGACCCGCGACTGCTGGCGGTTGAGGTTGTGCTGCAGCGCCTTGACCAGGCCCGGCCAGAGGCTGGAACGCATCGCCGCCATGTCGGCGGAGATCGGGTTGGCCAGGGTCAGCGGCTGGGTGCCCGGATCGAACAGTTCGAACAGGGCCGGATCGATGAAGCTGAAGGTGATCGCTTCCTGGTAGCCGCGGGCGACCAGCAGGCGACGCAGCAGCGGCAGCGCGGCGCGCGCTTCCGGCTTGTTGTTCGGCGCCAGGCGCGCCTGCGGGTAGCGCACCGGCAGGCGGTTGTAGCCGTAGAGACGGGCCAGTTCCTCGATCAGGTCGACTTCCAGGGAAATGTCGAAGCGATGGCTCGGTACGCCGACTGACCACTGCCCTTCCCCGTCGGCTACCACCGTCAGCTCCAGGGCTTGCAGCAGGCGCACGATCTCGGCGGCGTCCAGCGGCATGCCGAGCATCTGGGTCACACGCTCGGCGCGCAGGGTGATCGGCGCGACCTTCGGCAGGTGCGCTTCGCTGACCTGCTCGACGATCGGCCCCGGCTCGCCGCCGACGATGTCGAGGATCAGGCGCGTCGCGCGCTCCATGGCCTTGCGCGCCAACTGGCTGTCGACGCCGCGCTCGAAGCGGTGCGAGGAGTCGGTGTGCAGGCCATAGGAGCGGGCCTTGCCGGCCAGGGCGATGGTGTCGAAGAACGCGGCTTCGAGGAACAGGTCGCGAGTGCTGTCGCTGACGCCGCTGTGCTCGCCGCCCATCACCCCGGCGATGGCCAGGGCGCGCTGGTGGTCGGCGATCACCAGGGTGTCGGCGCGCAGGGTGATTTCCTGGCCGTCGAGCAGGACCAGCTTCTCGCCGTCCTCGGCCATGCGCACGCGCACGCCGCCGTTGATCTCGGCAAGGTCGAAGGCATGCATCGGCTGGCCCAGTTCGATCATCACGTAGTTGGTGACGTCGACCACCGGGTCGATACTGCGAATGTCGGAACGGCGCAGGCGCTCGACCATCCACAACGGGGTCGGCCGGCTCAGGTCGACGTTGCGGATCACCCGTCCGAGATAGCGCGGGCAGGCGGCCGGCGCGTCGAGTTCGACCGGACGGGTCTCGTCGTGCTGCGCGGCGACCGCATCCACCGCCACCGGCGCCAGCGGTACGTCGTAGATGGCGCTGACTTCGCGGGCCAGGCCGGCGAGCGACAGGCAGTCACCGCGGTTCGGGGTCAGGCCGACCTCGATGGTGTAGTCGTCCAGCTCCAGGTAGGTGCGGACGTCCTGGCCGACCGGCGCGTCGGCCGGCAGCTCGAGCAGACCGGCGTTCTCTTCGCTGATCTGCAATTCCTTGGCCGAGCAGAGCATGCCGAAGGACTCGACGCCACGCAGCTTGGCTTTCTTGATCTTGAAGTCGCCCGGCAGTTCGGCGCCGATCATGGCGAAGGGAATCTTCAGGCCCGCGCGCACGTTGGGCGCGCCGCAGACGACCTGGAAGGTCTCGCTGCCGTTGCTGACCTGGCAGACGCGCAGCTTGTCGGCGTCCGGATGCTGTTCGGTCGAGAGCACCTCGCCGACCACCACGCCGCTGAAGGCGCCGGCGACCGGCAGGTCGGCGTCGACCTCGAGGCCGACCATGGACAGGCGAGCGACCAGCTCGTCATGGGAAACCTGCGGATTTGCCCAGCTCCGCAGCCACTTTTCACTGAATTTCATCCTGTTCTCCTAAGGAATCCGGTTGCGTTCTGGCCTAGCGGAATTGTCCGAGGAAGCGCAGATCGTTATCGAAGAACAGACGCAGGTCGTTCACCCCGTAGCGCAGCATGGCCAGGCGCTCGGCGCCCATGCCGAAGGCGAAGCCCTGGAATTTCTCGGGATCGATGTTGGACATGCGCAGCACGTTCGGGTGCACCATGCCGCAACCCATGACTTCCAGCCAGCCGGTCTGCTTGCACACGCGGCAGCCGTTGCCGCTGCAGATCACGCACTGGATGTCCACTTCGGCCGAGGGCTCGGTGAAGGGGAAGAAGGACGGACGGAAGCGCACTTCGAGCTGCTTCTCGAAGAAGGCGCGGAGGAATTCCTCGATGGTGCCCTTGAGGTCGGCGAAGCTGACGCCCTCGTCCACCAGCAGGCCTTCCACCTGGTGGAACATCGGCGAGTGGGTCAGGTCGGAGTCGCAGCGGTAGACGCGCCCCGGGCAGACAATGCGGATCGGCGGCTGCTGGGACTCCATGGTCCGCACCTGCACCGGTGAGGTGTGGGTACGCAGCAGCATGTTCGCATTGAAATAGAAAGTGTCGTGCATGGCACGCGCCGGGTGGTGGCCCGGAATGTTGAGCGCTTCGAAGTTGTGGTAGTCGTCTTCGACTTCCGGGCCTTCGGCGACTTCATAGCCGATGCGGCTGAAGCACTGCTCGATGCGCTCCAGCGTGCGGGTGACCGGATGCAGGCCGCCGCTCAGCTGGCCACGACCGGGCAGGGTGACATCGATGCGCTCCGCGGCCAGCCGGGCGGCCAGCGCGGCCCCTTCCAGCTCGGTCTTACGCGCGTTCAGCGCATCCTGGACCTTTTCCTTGGCCACGTTGATCAGCGCGCCGACCTTCGGCCGCTCTTCGGCCGGCAGGTCGCCCAGGGTCTTCATCACCTGGGTCAGTTCGCCTTTCTTGCCGAGGTAGTGAACCCGGATCTGCTCCAGGGCATTGACGTCTTCGGTGTGTCGCACAGCCTCCAATGCTTGAGAGACCAGCGCATCCAGGTTTTCCATGTATGGACTCCAGATACAAAATAGGGGAAGAGCGGTAAGGCTCTTCCCCTATCGGTGACGTTACGTCCGGACCGAAGTCCGGTGATTGTCGTAGGGCTTAAGCCAAGCTTGCCTTCGCTTTCTCGACAATCGCGGTAAACGCCGCTTTTTCGTTCACTGCCAGATCGGCCAGGACCTTACGGTCGATCTCGATGGCCGCCTTTTTCAGGCCGGCGATCAGGCGGCTGTAGGACAGACCGTTCTGACGAGCACCAGCGTTGATACGGGCGATCCACAGTGCGCGGAACTGACGCTTGCGCTGACGACGGTCACGGTAGGCGTATTGGCCAGCCTTGATCACCGCCTGCTTGGCAACGCGGAACACGCGCGAGCGTGCACCGTAGTAGCCCTTGGCGAGCTTCAGAATTTTCTTGTGACGACGACGGGCGATAACGCCACGCTTAACACGAGCCATGAATTAATCCTCTACCTTAATAATCAGCGCAGACGCAGGGAGCGTTCTACGCGCGCAACGTCAGACTTGTTCAGCATCGAGGTGCCGCGCAGTTGACGCTTACGCTTGGTGGTCATCTTGGTCAGGATGTGGCTCTTGAAGGCGTGCTTGTGCTTGAGGCCACCAGCAGTCTTCTTGAAGCGCTTGGCCGCGCCACTTTTGGTCTTCATCTTTGGCATGTTCGGATACTCCGCATTGAGTGATTACGCATAACCGCAAGGCCTGCCAGTGCCCTGGTGGTTACTTTTTCTTCTTGGGAGCGATGACCATCATCAGCTGGCGTCCTTCCAGCTTAGGATGCTGCTCGACGGTGCCGTACTCCACGAGGTCGGCTTCGACCCGCTTCAACAGCTCCATCCCCAGCTCCTGGTGAGCCATCTCACGGCCGCGGAATCGCAGGGATACCTTGGCCTTGTCCCCTTCACTAAGGAAACGTACCAGGTTGCGTAGTTTTACCTGGTAATCCCCTTCTTCCGTCCCTGGACGAAACTTGATTTCTTTGACCTGCGCCTGCTTCTGGTTCTTCTTGGCGACCGCAGCCTGCTTCTTCTTCTCGAACAGGTGCTTGCCGTAGTCCATGATGCGGCAGACAGGAGGCACCGCGTCGGCCGAAATCTCAACCAGGTCCAGCTTCGCCTCTTCGGCTAGGCGGATCGCCTCATCGATCGAAACAACACCAACCTGCTGGCCATCAGCTCCAATCAACCGTACCTCACGAGCCGAGATGTTCTCGTTGATCGGGGGTTTCGGTTGAGCTCGCTTATCCTGTCTCATTTCACGCTTAATAATGATTACTCCGAGTCTTGGCGACCACGCCGGGAAACCGCCTGTGCCAACAGCTCAGCGAACTGGGTGACGGGCATGGAGCCCAGGTCTTCCCCTTCGCGCGTACGCACCGCGACGGCCTTCGATTCAACTTCCCGATCTCCAATAACCAAGAGATAGGGAACCTTGAGCAAAGTATGCTCGCGGATTTTAAAGCCGATCTTCTCGTTTCTCAAGTCGGACTTGGCACGGAATCCGCTTTCCCCGAGGATCCGCACCACCTCGGCGGCGAAATCGGCCTGCTTGTCGGTGATGTTCATCACCACTGCCTGGGTCGGCGCCAGCCAGGCCGGGAAGGCTCCGGCGTAGTGCTCGATGAGCATGCCGATGAAGCGCTCGAAGGACCCGAGGATCGCGCGGTGCAGCATCACCGGGCGCTTGCGGTTGTTGTCCTCGGCGATGTAGCTGGCGTCCAGGCGCTCCGGCAGGTTCGGGTCGTACTGCAGGGTGCCGCACTGCCAGTTACGGCCGAGGCAGTCCTTCAGGGTGAACTCGATCTTCGGCCCGTAGAACGCGCCCTCGCCTGGCTGGTATTCCCAGGCCAGGCCGGATTCGTTCAGCGCATCGGCCAGCGCGCCTTCGGCGCGATCCCACAGCTCGTCGGAACCGACGCGCTTGGCCGGACGGGTCGACAGCTTCATGGCGATGTCGGTGAAACCGAAGTCGCGGTAGACCTGCAGGGTCAGCTTGATGAAATCGGCCGCTTCCTTCTTCACCTGCTCTTCGGTGCAGAAGATATGCGCGTCGTCCTGGGTGAAGCCGCGTACGCGCATGATCCCGTGCAGCGCGCCGGACGGCTCGTTGCGGTGGCAGGCGCCGAACTCGGCGAGGCGCAGCGGCAGGTCGCGGTAGGACTTCAGGCCCTGGTTGAAGATCTGCACGTGGCACGGGCAGTTCATCGGCTTGACCGCGTAGTCGCGGCTTTCCGAGGAGGTGGTGAACATGTTCTCGGCGTAGTTCGACCAGTGGCCCGAACGCTCCCAGAGGATGCGGTCGACCACCTGCGGGGTACGCACTTCGACATAGCCATGGTCGCGCTGGACCTTGCGCATGTACTGCTCGAGCACCTGGTAGACGCTCCAGCCGTTCGGGTGCCAGAACACCATGCCCGGCGCCTCTTCCTGCAGGTGGAACAGGTCGAGCTGCTTGCCGATGCGGCGATGGTCGCGCTTCTCGGCCTCTTCGATGCGCTGGATGTAGGCCGCCAGTTGCTTCTTGTCGGCCCAGGCGGTGCCGTAGATACGTTGCAACTGCTCGTTCTTCGAGTCGCCGCGCCAGTAGGCGCCGGAAATCTTGGTCAGCTGGAACGCCTTGAGGAAGCGGGTGTTCGGCACGTGCGGGCCGCGGCACATGTCCACATACTCCTCATGGAAGTACAGGCCCATGGCCTTCTCGTCCGGCATGTCGTCGATCAAGCGCAGCTTGTAGTCTTCGCCACGGGACTTGAACAGCTCGATGACCTCGGCGCGCGGGGTCATCTTCTTGATCACGTCGTAGTCCTTGTCGATCAGCTCGCGCATGCGCTGCTGGATCGCCGCCATGTCCTCGGGGGTGAAGGGGCGCTCGAAGAAGATGTCGTAGTAGAAGCCTTCCTCGATCACCGGGCCGATGACCATCTTCGCGGTCGGATAGAGCTGCTTGACCGCATGGCCGACCAGGTGGGCACAGGAGTGGCGGATGATCTCCAGTCCTTCCTCGTCCTTGGGCGTGATGATCTGCAGGGTCGCGTCGCGATCGATGGTGTCGCAGGCGTCGACCAGGCGGCCGTCGACCTTGCCGGCGAGGGTCGCCTTGGCCAGGCCCGCGCCAATGGATTGGGCCACCTCGGCCACGGAGACCGGGTGATCGAAGGAACGTTGACTGCCGTCGGGAAGAGTAATGATGGGCATGGCGCCTCCTCTCCTAGTGGTGACCCCTACCAAAGGCCACGTGGGTTGGGATGTGCCAGTAAGCGTCGCCCGCCGGGCCGGCCTGCCTCACAGTGGCAGGCGCCTTGCGGCACCCCTGCGCCGAAGCGCGCGGACGGAGATCACTGGGAATGGATACTGACGAAAAACGCCGGAGCTGATCCGGCGCGAAGCGCCCATGGTAAAGCATCCGTGGCGAGCTGACGAGCGGTCAGTTCGCCCGGCCTCGCTTCAGGACGTTTCCACGTCCGGCGCAACGCCATCGACGCGCGCCAGGAACTCCAGTACCGACCGGTTGAAAGCCGCCGGACGGGTGGCATTGAGGCCATGGGACGCACCTTGGATGCGTTGCAGCTTGGCGCGCGGCAGGGCCGCCGCCAGCGCCTCGGCGGTGGCCGGGAACGGTTGCGGACTGCGTTCGCCGTTGAGGATCAGGCTCGGCAGGTCGATCGAGCGCAGTTCCGACAGCGCCAGCGCCGGCGGCTGGTCGGCCACCTGCCCGACCAGGGTCATGGCGTTGTCCAGGGTCATTCGGCGGAACGTCGCCGACGAGCGTTTCCATACCCCGGCGCCGCTCACCGTATCGACGAACAGTTCCAGTCCCCGTTCCGCCTCGCCGCCACGGATCAATTCGAGCGCCTGGCGCCGGAACTGGTTGCGTTCCAATGGCTCCTCGGGCGCAGGCAGGCCGGCGTGGGCGTAGACCTCGGCGGCATAGTCGCCGCCGGGATCGGCCAGGCTCAGCGAACGCAGGGCGTCCGGAGCGGCCAGCGCCAGGCGCAACGCCAGGTTGCCGCCACGGGAATGACCGAGCAGGTGTACCGGCTCGCCGAGCCGCTCGACCAGCGCCAGCAGGTCGGCGACGTGGCGGGCGCTGGTGAAGTCCGCACCCTGCCCGTCCCAGCGCTCGGGGTAGTAGTGACGCAGGCTCGGCACGATTAGCCGGTGGCGCTCGCCGAGGCTGCGCAACTGCCATTGCCAGTAGCGGTAGTCGCACAGCGAACCGTGGACCAGTAGCACCGGCGTGCCCTCGCCCAGGTCCTGATAGACCAGTTGATACCCATCCACCTCGAACGAGGCGAGTTCGCCACTCATGCACGCAACCCTTTCGGTTTCTTTTTCGACTCAGCGCGACGAACGGTGATCGGGCCCGCAGCCCGATGCACGGCATCGCCTGGAAAAGATGGATGTTAACGGCCTGAGGTCACGCCCCGTAATGACAAATAGGTCTAGGGCCGTCTCGCCCGCGGGACTAGGCTGGAAGTTCCCCTGCGGAGGTGACGCCGATGAATACGCCGATCTTCTACGAGCTATTCCGCAACCACCCGTTGCATGCCCCGTCCGCCCGGACCCTGGCGAGCATGCTGGCCCTCGGCCTGGCGCTGGCCGGGGTATGGGCCCTGCTGCTGGGCTGGGGCATCGGCCTGGGCATCGACAACTTCGCCATGTACTTCGGCTGGACCGCCCTGCTCATGACCATCCTCCTGGTCGCGCTGTTCCTCGGCGCCACGCTGTTGCGCATGGAGGCCATCTGGCTGGCTTTCCTGCTCGCCCTGCCCCTGCTGACCAGCCTGACCGGCTGCCTGGCCCTGGTCGGCGCCGGCCCCGAGTGACCGCGTTTCAGACCATGGTCGAAGACCGATTGCAGTAATTCCCCTTTCCGCAGGGTCTATCCTTGGGTAAGAGGAGGACGAACCATGACTCCCGAATCCTTCGTCACATTGCTGATCGTCGCCTGGCTGGGCCTCGCCGGCGTCACCCTGTGGGCCTTCCTGCGCGTGCCGCGTCGGCGCGCACGCCTGCAACGCAAGGCACGGCAAGCCGAAAACCGGCATCCCGCGCGGCCGCCACAGCCTCTTCCGCAACGCAGCTGAAGCCGCCATGCCGACCGGTCACGGCAGGAAGGCGTGCTGGGAAACCCCCAGCAACAGATAGGCCGCCAGCACGGTGAACGCGAGAAAACCCACGACGTAACGCAGCATCCCGACTCCTGTCAGTCATTTCATCCCTGATGCTGACCCGAACGACCTTGCATCGTTCTGCGCCAGCCTGCCGAAGCGCCGAACGGGCAGGCCAGCCCTGGCCTTCCCTTCCGACACGAGCGGGGGCCGGTCGATCCTCGCCCAGCCCCCTCGAAGCTTCACTCTAGCACTCTCGCCCGCCCTGCCGGAGGTCTCCGCCAGGATTCCGGACGAACCGTTCAGCCCGCCATGTAGCTCGGCAGGCCGCGCTCCTGCAGACGACGCAGGGTGCCGACCACATCCACCGGCAGGCTCCCCGCCTCCAGGGCCAGGTCGCGGCGCACGGCGTTGATGAACCAGTACATGCGCTTCTCGTCGGCCAACTGGGCGGCGGACACCACGCGACGGGTCACGATCTCTTCGCCGTTGCGCAGGGTCAGCAGGGCGCCGCCGTCCGGACGCATCTGGGTGGATACGGCAAAGGTGGCCTGGAAGGCATCGAACAGCATCTTGATGGACTTTTCCATGATCGTTTATCCCCTCTTGCATGAAAACCGACCGCGAACTTCAGCGCAGCCGCAACACGGGGAAAGGTGGCAGCTTTCATGCCAGCCACATGGAAAATTAAAACCATTTAAAATCAATAACTTACAAAAGCACCCAGCAAAGCGGCCCGTGCAAACTGCAAGATCGTGCGAAATGCATCATGCGATTTGCCAGCAGGCTCAGTCGGAAAACAGCGGCCGGCCCCGCGCATCGAAGCCGCGCACCCGGCACAGCGCCGCTTCCGCCAGCGACAGCGCGGCCGCCGGACTCTCGCACGGCGGCTGGCCCGGCAGCACCAGCCATTCGGTGCGTCCGTCGTCGATGCTGGTTATCTCGATCTCGGCCAGATAGCCGCTGTTCTCGCGCAACCAGGTGGCGCGCAGTTCGAACTCGCCAAAACGCCTACCGGACACCCGCCAGCCTCCCTTCGGAAAAGTCGTCGCAGTGTAACCAGGCCGGGCGTCGATCAGCCAGCCAGGTCGGCCAGCGCCTCGCGCTCCTCGTCGCGCAGGGTCAGGACCCGGCAACCCCGCTCGGTGACCAGCACGGTGTGCTCGTACTGGGCCGACAGGCGGCGGTCGCGGGTGGTCACGGTCCAGCCGTCCTTGTGCAGCTTCACCGCGTGGCCGCCCTGGTTGATCATCGGTTCGATGGTGAAGGTCATCCCGGCCTTCAGCCGCGCACCCGCGCCAGCGCGACCGAAGTGCAGGACCTGCGGCGCCTCGTGCATCTTGCGGCCGATGCCATGCCCGCAGTATTCGCGGACCACCGAATAACCGTTGGCTTCGGCGTGACTCTGGATGGCATGCCCGATATCGCCGAGGGTGGCGTCCGGGCGCACCACGCGGATCGCCCGGTACAGGCATTCGCGGGTGACGTCGAGCAGCTTCTGCGCCTTGCGGTCGATGGCGCCGACCCGGTACATCTTGCTGCTGTCGCCGAAATAGCCGTCCTTGATCACCGTGACGTCGACGTTGACGATATCGCCGTCGCGGAGGATCTGCTGCGCCGACGGCCAGCCATGACAGACCACCTCGTTGACCGAGGTGTTCACCGTGAACGGATAGCCGTACTGCCCCTTGCTGCCGGGAATCGCCGCGAGGGTGTCGACGATGTAGCGCTCGCAGAAGCGGTCGATCTCTGCCGTGCTGATGCCTGGCCGCACCACCTCGTCGAGGGCTTCGAGGACTTTCGCGGTGAGCGCGCCGGCCACGCTCATGCGCTGGATTTCCTCCGCGCTCTTGATCATCCCGAGATCCTCGCCGCGCCCTGCTCGCGGCGGTCGCTTTCGCGCGCTTCGTCCATCAATTGGCGTAGCACCTGCGCATAGGTCAGGCCGGGATTGGCTTCGATCAGCATGCCGATGCGCATCCAGTGCTCGGCCTGGGCATTGATCGAGCGCGACATGGCCTTGCAGGCGATGCGCGCCTCTTCGTGCAATTGCTCGGAAATCTTCACCAGGCCCACACTACACCTCGACTACAAAACATATACGTAACGCATACTAACCATCGCATGGACGCGGCGCAAACGGGAAGGTCCGCCCTCGCCTGGCCATGGACTGGCCACGATTGGCATCTCCTGCAAAATCAGTAACATGCGGATTTTTTTGGAAGTTGCCGCATGCTTTCCCGTTTGTTTGTAGGCCTTTTCGCCCTCCTCCTCGCCAGCGCCGGCCAGGCCAACGCCCCGCGCACGTTCTCCGAAGCGAAGAAAATCGGCTGGAAGCTCTACGCCCGGCAATCCGTGGAGTTCTACTGCGGCTGCCGCTACTCGGGAAATCGCGTCGACCTCGCCAGTTGCGGCTACAAGCCGAGGAAGAACGCCAACCGCGCGCGGCGCATCGAGTGGGAACACATCGTTCCGGCCTGGGTGATCGGTCACCAGCGGCGCTGCTGGCAGAACGGCGGGCGGAGCAACTGCGCGAGGCACGACAGCACCTACCAGCGCGCCGAGGCCGACCTGCACAACCTGGTGCCGAGCATCGGCGAGGTCAATGGCGACCGCAGCAACTTCGGCTTCGGCTGGCTGCCGCAGAAACCCCAGCAATACGGCGCCTGCCCGATGGTGGTGGACTTCAAGGCGCGCAAGGCGATGCCACGCCCGCAGATCCGCGGGATGATCGCCCGCACCTACTTCTACATGAGCGACCGCTACGGCCTGCGCCTGTCGAAGCAGGATCGCCAGCTCTACAACGCCTGGCACAAGCAGTACCCGCCACAGACCTGGGAGCGCCAGCGCAACCACATGGTCGGTTGCGTGATGGGCTGGGGCAATCCCTATGTCGGCCCGGTGGACCTGGCGACCTGCAGCAACCTATCCTCGCGTCGACGCTGACCTCCGCCGGAGTAGCCCATGATCTTCCGCACCCTCGCCCTGCTGCCGCTCTGCGCCGCCCTGGCGTTCGCCGCCGACGCCGGGGAGCGCCGCTTCGACTGCACGGTGGTGGCGATACACGACGACGCCAGCCTGGGCTGCCGCCTGCCCGGGGCGAACAAGGCGCTACGCATCCAGCTCAATGCCGTCGAGCTACCGGCCGCCGAGCCCTGGCGTCGGCGCGCCCGGGAAGCCCTGGAAGACATGCTGCTCGGCAAATCGGCGACCATCCGCGAGCAAGGCCGCGACGCGCGCTTCCGCATCCTCGGTGCGGCCTGGGTGACCCCGGCCGACTGCCCCACCTGCGAACATACCCTGGATGCCGGGCTGGCCCTGCTGACCATTGGCCTGGCCAGTTGGCGCGACGCGCCGGACAGCGGCCAGACGGCCGAGGCGCGCGGCCAGTACCGGTTCGCCGAGGAAGAAGCACGGGCGCGCAAGGCTGGCCAGTGGGGACCGCGCGACGCCGCTCCTACAGATGGATCTCCGCGAACTTGATGCCCAGCCCGCGCAGCTCCTTGACCGCGTCGTCGAGCCGGCGGAACGACATCACCTCGTCGCCCTCGTCGACCAGGAAATAGCTGCGCCCGCCGTCCTTCTTGAAGAACACGATCCATTCCCTGGCCAGGGTGGGATTGGCGATGATGTGGGTCGCCGAGATCTTCCCTGCCGCCTGCCTGTCCCGAACCTTCTCGCGCTTCATTGCCTTCCCGTCAGCTGTGTGGAAAGGCGGAATTATCGCATCATCGGTTCCCGCGGCGAAAAAACTCAGCGTGCCGCCATCGCCATTTCCATGCCCGGCACGGCCAGTTCCCGGCGGATGCTGCGGATCAGCCATTCGGTCTCCGGCGGCGCGCTGAGCTGCGGCGAGGGTATGGTGCGAGCCACGTAGCGGCCGTCGGCGGCCTGCAACTGCAACAACAGCGCGCCGTCGTGGCGGCTCTTGCTGGACAACTGGAACTCGGGAAAGGCAGCGGCGATTTTCTTCAGGTCGACAGACATGGTGCGCTCCATTTCTGAGAAGTTGGACGGAGGCCCGCCGCGCGGCGGGCAGGCGCAGTCTGGCTAACGGATGCGACCGAATGATGACGCCGGCGAAGAACCAATTCGCCCGCCGTGGCGTCCCAGAAAGGACGCGACGAATTTCACCCAACGGAAAATGCCTGGCGGCAAGCGGCCATCGGTGGTCGATCGTCATCGGCACGCACACAGCAAGGAGATGGAATGTTCCGTACGGCTTATCGGGAAATAGGCCTGTTCGGCCTGGTCAAGCGCACCGTGAATGAGTTCCTCGAGGACGACATGCCGACCTACGCCTCGGCCCTCGCCTATCAGATGCTGTTCTCGCTGTTTCCGTTCCTGCTGGTGCTGATCACCCTCGTAGGCTACCTGCACCTACCGGAGTTCTTCGCCTGGCTGCGCGAGCAGGCGGCGTTGCTGCTGCCGCCCGAGGCGATGGATCAGGTCAACCCGGTGATCGACCAGTTGCAGCAGCAGAAAGGCGGCCTGCTGTCGATCGGTATCGCGGTGGCGCTGTGGACCTCCTCGGCGGGCATCCGCTCGATGATGATCGCGCTCAACGCCGCCTACGACGTGAAGGAGAGCCGCCCGGTATGGAAGCGCTTCTCCCTGTCGATCCTCTACACCCTCGGCATCGCCCTGTTGTTGCTGGTGGCGGCCGGCCTGATGGTCACCGGGCCGCAGGTGATCGCCTGGATCGCCGGCCTGGTCGGTCTGGAACAGTACCTGGTGACGCTCTGGACCTGGCTGCGCTGGCCTCTTGCGGTGTTCCTGCTGATGCTCGCGGTGGCGCTGTTCTACTACCTGGTGCCGGATGTCGAGCAGCGTTTCCGCTTCATCACTCCCGGCTCGGTGCTCTCGGTGATCGCCTGGATCGCCGCGTCCCTCGCCTACGGCTTCTACGTGAAGAACTTCGCCAACTACAACGCCATGTACGGCAGCATCGGGGCGATCATCATCCTCCTGCTGTACTTCTACCTGTCGGCGGCAGTGGTGCTGTTCGGCGCCGAGCTGAACGCGGTGATCGAGCACCATTCGGAAGACGGCAAGGATCCTGGCGAGCGCGAACTTCCGGACAACGACGACCCCGAACTCAAGGCTTGAGCAGGGCGTCGGCCTCGCTGACGCTGGCCTTGCCGGTGGCGCGCCGGTACAGACACAGCTCGCGGCCCTGGCGGCCCTGCATGTGCGGCTGCGGATAGCGGCCCTGCAGGAGCAGCGCCGAATAGCCCACCTCATCGTCGAAGGGCAGTACCTGCCCCACCGCGCGTACCTGGCGCAAGCCGCTGGCTTTCAGGCAGGCGGCACGCACCATGGCGTCGTGCGCCTGCCACGCCTCGGCCGTGGAAGCCCAGGCCGGCGCCGAACCGAGCAGCAGGCAGACCAGCGATCCCGCAACCACCCTCGACATTGCGCACCTCGCATCGCCGGAAACAGGCAGGAAAAGAGAAGCCCCCGGGACCACAGCGGCAACTAAAGGCCCCGGGGGCGATGAGGCGGCAGTTACACCTCGCAGCAATGGACATTGCCCCGCGAAAAATAGTTCTACGCTCGCCGACGAAGCGCTCAGCCGGCCCAGCCCAGCACCAGCGCAGCCAGGACGAGGTAGCGGAGCGTCTTGGCCAGGCCGACGATCAGCAGGAAACTCCAGCAGGGCTCACGCATGATGCCGGCCACCAGCGTCAGCGGATCGCCGATGACCGGCACCCAACTGAGCAGCAGGGTCCAGCGGCCGTAGCGGCGATAGTGTCGCTGCGCCCTGAGCAACTGCGCCTCGCCCACGGGAAACCAGCGGCGACCGCGGAAATGCTCGAGGTAGCGACCCAGCCACCAGTTGACCCAGGAACCCAGTACATTGCCGACGATGGCCAACGCCAGCAGCCACGCGACCGACTGGCCGCCGCGCAGCAGCAAGGCGGCCAGCACGGTTTCCGACTGCAACGGCAGCAGGGTCGCCGAACCGAACGCCGAGAGGAACAGCCCGGCGTACGCGGCCCAGTCAGTCAACACCCGAACGCTCCCAGCGCCATTCGCATCCCCACTCCAATCCGGAAAAAACTGACCTGGGACAGCCGTCCCGAGGCCGGCGAAGCATACCCTGGCAGGCAAGGGCATTTCCCCGGTTATCCGAAAAGGAGGCAGGCCATGTTCATTCCCGGCCATCTGCATCTCGCCTCGGCCAGCGAAGTCGACCGCCAGGCATTCGATATCCACCTGCGCTACCGGGTCCTGGAGGCCGAGGCCCGCCCGGTGGCCGTACACTTCGACATGGAGGGCCGGATCGACGGCCAGCCTTTCAGCGAAAGCTTCGAACTGCCGCGCGACGCCGCCGTGCATTTCGCCAGCCGTGCCAGTCGCCTGGCCCGGCGCCACGGCCTGCGCTTGCGGCAGGGACCGATCGTGCGCCAGCGCCGCGAGTACGACGCTATGTTCGACGACCTGCGCCGACGCCTGAAACTCAAGAGCGGCGAAGCGATCGACCTCGACCGCTACCTGCGCGGCGAGGCCGGGGCATCCTGAAACGGCTCTCCCGCATGCTACGGAAGCCCCCGACGCAGGCCATGCCGTGCAACTTTCAGCGAAGCGGGCGACTCCATACCTAGGTAACCATCCTCGTCAAGGAGACCGACATGACTCTGAAAACCCGCTCCGCTCGCGCCAAGCAGGCTATCCAGGACCAGGCCATGGCCGAACTGCAGGACCTGATCGCCGAGGTGGACCAGTTGATGAGCGGCACCGGCAGCCTGGCCGGCAAGGAGGGCGCGAACCTGCGTGAACAGATCAATTCCGTGCTGCATCGTGGTCGCGACGCCATCGAGCGCACCCGCCGCGGCGTGGTGCAACGCAGCCAGGCGGCCGCCGAAGCGACCGAGGAATACGTCGAGGACCACCCCTGGCAGACCATCGCCGTCTCGGCCGGCGCCGGCTTCCTCCTCGGCTTGCTGGTGGGCCGCCGCTAGGGCGTTTCCGCAGGCAACAGAAAGCCCGCGCTCGGCGGGCTTTTCGGCAAGGCAAGGGCCTTGGCTCAGGCGGAGATCGCCGCCTCCAGCGGCCAACTCAGTTCCCAGGTTCCCTTCAAGGCTTCCGCCTCGTCACGACTGGTGAAGGGTCCGGCCCACATGGCGCCGTCCACCATCAGGATCCAACAGGCCAGCAATCCCTTGCTGCGCAGCGATTCGGGAACGGACGTCCCCACCAGCACGGCGACTTCGATTCTGGACATAGGCTGACTCCGGTTATCATTAGCTTGCTAATAATAAGCGCCCGCCCCTTCGCCATGAAGCGCGCCGCGCACAACAGTCTTTTTCATCTGCGACAAAATTACCCACCCCCGGCTCCCACGGCGGCCCTGCCGTTCCGCCGGCTATAGTGGAAAAACAGCGAGTCTAGGAGGAACCGTCATGGACACCAGCCCGCACACCTTTTCCAACCTGTTCCGCCAGTTGGGGCTCCCCGCTGGGCGGGACGACATCGTCGCCTTTCTCGCCCGGCACCACCTCGAGGAGGGCACGGCGCTGCCCGATGCGCCATTCTGGAACCCTGCCCAGGCCAGCTTCCTGCGCGAGGCCCTGGCCGAGGACTCCGACTGGGCCGAACAGGTCGATGAACTGGCCTTGCAACTGACCCGCTGAAAAAAACGCAAACTGATGCGCTGACGGCTCTATCGTGCGGAACTTGCTATGAGTTGGCGGGGAATTTCAAGTCACCGGCATCGATAGCCACTATCAGCCCAAAGCATTTTTCCCCAGCGGAGCGGCGTGAGATCGTAGCGGCGTCGGGAGAACCCCAAGTCCCCGACGCTCCTTTGAAGACCATCGCCCTCCCCCCGCAGATGGTCTTTTTTTTGCCCGCGATTCGGCCGTGCCCCGACCGGCTGGCCCAGGACATGGAACATTCCGTTACGTCCCCCACTGAACTTTTCACCCGTGCCTCGGTGTCTTACCCTGCTCGCGTTACCACGTAAGGAGAACCTCAAGGACATGAAAGCACTACTGATCGCCGCCGGCGTTGCCGCTCTTTCCAGCACCGCCATGGCCGCCAAACTGGATGAAAAGGTTCCCTACCCGAAGGCAGATGCCGGCTTCACCCGCCAGGTCATCCACCTGCCGAAACAGGACGCGGAAGACGCATTCAAGGTCGAGATCATCGCCGGCAAGACCCTCGAGGCCGACTGCAACCAGCAGCGCCTGGGCGGCGAGCTGGAAGAACACACCCTGGAAGGCTGGGGCTACTCCTACTACCGCCTGGACAAGGTCAGCGGGCCGATGAGCACGATGATGGCCTGCCCCGGCCAGAAGAAGGAGCAGCGCTTCATCCCGGTGGTCGGCGAAGGCTTCCTGCTGCGCTACAACAGCAAGCTGCCGATCGTGGTCTATGCGCCGAAGGACGTGGAGGTCCGCTATCGGATCTGGTCGGCGTCCGAAAAGGTCGAGAAAGCGGTCAGCGAATAAACGCCGCGCATGAAAAAGCCGCCCACGGGCGGCTTTTTTCGTTGCGCCGGCTTCAGCCCGGCACCAGGCCGATGTTCAGGCCGGAGTCCACGGTGATCCGGTAATGCGTGGTCTGCCCGTTCTGCACATGCACCACCTGCTTGGGCGCCTCGCCGCGGCAGATCCCATCGCCCTGCACGGATACCACCCGCAGCCCCGCCGGAAGACGGAAACGCGCGCTCTCGCCGGCCTGGATCTCGGCGGCCAGGCGGCTATCGATGATCAAGCGGGTATTGCAGACGCTGCCGAGGAACTCGCGGTCCCGGGAAACCACCAGGAAGGCGTCGCCGTCGTCACGGAACTGGTAGTTGTACAAACGCTCCTTCGGTACCTGGTCCGTCTCGTCGAGCGAGGGCGTCGATGTCGAACAACCCGCCAGCAAGACGGCCCCCAGTAGCATCCCCAAAATCCGCATAGTGACCCCAATCCGTTCATCGAAATGCCGCACCCCATCCTCGCCGGGGCAGACCTTCATGGCTTGCGGTCGTACTTCCTCCCTGAACCGGCACCACAGCGCACGTCCGTCTAAGGTAGGCGATTTGCCCCGGCCAAGGCGAGCGCGAATGGCGCTGAAGAAAAAAAATCCTCAGACGGAGGCCGCCTCGCCGGCCGGCAACGCGGAAGTCGGGAGGCCGAACAGGCGATCGAAGGCCCAGTTGAAGAGGAAGGTGTAGCACGGGATCAGGACGATCAGCGCCAGGTCCAGCCAGAACGCCTCCAGCAGGGAAATCCCCATCCACCAGGCGATCAGCGGGATCAGGTAGACCACCAGGGTCAGCTGGAAGCCGATGGCGTGCGCCACCCGCCGCGCAATGCTGCGTCCGCGCACGGCCTGGCGCCGCTCCCAGAACTCGAACAGGCAGTTGTAGATGAAGTTCCAGGTCACCGCGACGGTGGTGATCACCACCGCCAGGGGGCCGGTGGTAGTGGGCGTGGAACCGGCGAGCAGGGCCAGCCCCAGGGTCGAGATACTCATCCCGATCAATTCGTAGGCGGTCACGTAGACCAATTTGCGCTTGATGCCTTGCACGTGGACCTCTCGGGCGTGATAGCGGAAAGGCGGGCAAGGTTGGATCAATTTTCTTGACAGAAAAAGTCAGCAGCTTTCAGATCTGCTGATAGGAGAATTGCCATGAACTTTTCCAGCGATACCATCGAGCTGTTCCTCGCCGTCCTCGACCGCGGCTCCTTTTCCGGCGCCGCCCGTGCCTTGGGTCGAGTGCCTTCGGCGGTGAGCATGGGCATCGCCAACCTGGAGGCGGAGCTGGGTTTCGCCCTTTTCGAGCGAACCCACCGCGAAGCCCGTCCTACGGCGCTGGCCAGGGCCCTGGCACCGCAAGCGCGGATGATCGCCGAGCAGCTCGCCCAGTTGCAGGTGCATGCGCTGGAACTCTCCCAGGGATTGGAAAGCCGCCTGTCGCTCGGCGTGGTTGCGGACATCGACAGCGGGCGGCTGTTCGGCGCCCTCCGCACCCTTTCCGAGCGCTACCCGCTGCTCGATGTCGAGGTGCTCAGCGCGGCGCAGGACGATGCCCTCGCCCTGCTCCATGGCGGCCGCATCAGCCTGTGCTTCGGATTCGCCGGCATCAGCGTGAACCCGCAGGAGCGCTTCCAGTATGTCGGCGCGGAATCGCTGGTCGCGACCATCTCGCCGCACCATCCCGCCCTGCAGAAGCCGGGGCAGGCGCTGTACCTGGAAGAGCTGGTGAACGTGCGGCAGATCCTGGTCGCCAGTTGCGACCTGCCGTTGGCCGACACCCGTTCGCTGATTGCCGGCGCCTGCTGGCGCACCGACAGCCTGGGCACGGCGCTGGAAATGGTCGAGGCGGGGATCGGCTGGGGCAATTTCCCGTTGTCCCGGGTCGCGCCGCTGCTGGCAACGGGAAGGCTGGTACGCCTGGACTTCAGGAATACCAAGAACGAGCTGAAACTGCCTGTCCACGCTATCTGGCTGAAAAACCAGCCATTGCGCAAGGCCGCCCAGGAACTGGTTGGCATGCTGGCCACCCGTCCCGATTGAAGCGTTATGCAATGCACTTCACAGAAAAAGCGAGACCCGTCACGCGAATCGCCGCACACGCCGGCTCCCCGGCCTCCAGTACTTGATCTCGATCAAGCGCAGCGCCGGCCATAGGCAGATGATCGTTCTGCGGCCATCCTCCGTTTGCGGCCGTAGAGCTCCGGACACTTCATGCTAGGGGGGCCGGAGCTCTTCCCTCTTCCTCGCGGCTCAGGAACAGGTCCTGGCCGCATCGATGAAGGCCCCGCGGGTGACCCAGGGCTGCTGATCATGGATTCGCACCAGGCTGCCACCCCTCGCCGGCTGCACCTCCAGCCACTGCCCAGCGTCCGCCAGGCGATAGCCGCGGCCTTCCTCCACCAGCGCCACGCCGGGCGCCTGGCGTTGCCACTTGGGCAAGACGCACATCGCGTAATCGTAGGGAGCCTTGCTGGTGCTGGCGGCCAGCGCCGGGGCGTTCGAAGCGGGAGGCGAGGCACAGGCGGACAGGGCCAGGGCGGCGAATACAGCGATAAGAATCTTCATGTCACGTCCCTCTTTGTCGATCCGTTCACGATTCGACGGTATCACCGCCCAAAGCGAGAACTGCAGCGACTTCGCGGCATGGTACTTATCGATAAGGTTGATATTGCAGGCGCATGACGAAGCGATCCGGCAACGCCCGATTCAGAGCCTATGGAAGGGGCTTTCCTTGCACTTTGGTTATTAGCAAATGACTCGAAGCTTTCTTGGATCGAACAATGTTCTGGTATTGTTGCGCCGCCAACGGGAGAAACAAGAAACCAGAACCGCCACGCACGGTAAATGGGACAAATGACTCCCGTGCACTTCGAACCTTGCGCTTCCTTCAATTTCAGCGCACATCAAGCCAACAACCAGGAACAATAAGATGTTGAAGAAAAGGATTTGCCTGCTGGCACTGGGCATCGCGACTGCAAGCCAGGCGATGGCCAATGACCAAGAAGCAGCAAAGGGGTTTGTCGAGGACAGCCACCTCGATCTGTTCTTCCGCAATGGCTACATCAGCCGTGACTACAAACATGGCCGGCAGGACAAGGCCGAATGGGGCCAGGCCGCCACTGCCACCTTCACCTCCGGCTTCACCCAGGGGACGGTGGGCGTCGGTGTCGACGCGTTCGGCCTGTACGCGGTACGCCTGGACGGCGGCAAGGGTCGTAGCGGCGCCGCCGGTATCGACTTCTTCAAGCAGGGCGACAGCGGCTCCGCGGCGGACGATCTGTCCAAGGGCGGCGCGGCGGTGAAGTTCCGCATCTCCAACACCGTGCTCAAGTACGGCGACCAGATGCCCAGCCTGCCGGTGCTCAGCTACGACAACTCGCGCCTGCTCCCGGAAAGCTACAGCGGCACCCTGATCACCTCCAAGGAGATCGAGGGCCTGGAGCTGAACGCCGGTCGCTTCACCGCGGAATCCCGCAAGAGCGCCGAAGGGCGCGACAGCGGCGGCCTGAAGAGCATCAACGTGTTCGGCGGCAAGTACGCCTTCACCGATCACTTCAACGCCTCGCTGTACGCTTCCGACGTCGAGGACGTACTGAAGAAGCAGTACATCAACCTGAACTACACCATCCCGCTGCAGGCCGACCAGTCGCTGAACTTCGACTTCAACGGCTATCGCACCAAGCTGGACAGCGACTTCGCCGACCAGAACTTCAACGGTAACCGCGACAACAAGATCTGGAGCCTGGCGGCGTCCTACACCATCGACGCCCACACCTTCATGATCGCCCACCAGCGCAACACCGGCGACACCGGCTACAACTACGGCTGGTACCAGAACGCCGGCGGCATCGGCGACGGCGGCACCACCATCTGGCTGGCCAACTCCTACTGGTCGGACTTCAACGCCGAGGACGAGCGTTCCTGGCAGGTCAGCTACGCCCTGGACTTCGCCAAGTACGGCGTGCCCGGCCTGACCTACCGCGTAGCCTACGTGCGCGGCGACAACATCAAGACCGCCGAGACCAGCAACGGCAAGGAGCGCGAGATCTTCAACCAGGTCCAGTACGTGGTGCAGAGCGGTCCGGCCAAGGACCTCACCCTGCGTCTGCGCAGCTCGTTCCTGCGTGTCTCCAACGACGCCCGCTCGTACAACGACGACGGCAACGAAATCCGTGCCTTCGTCGAGTACCCGTTCAGCGTGTTCTGATCGAACCTGCGAGCGCGACGAGAACCCCGGGCCAGTCCCGGGGTTTTCTTTTTTGCGTTTCGTGCGCCAGTTCAACCTTATCGGGTAGAGCCGTACAGCTTCGGAAAGCCAGTGATAGCATTCGCTCTCGCTTGCCATTGCTTATCGATATCGACAATGCCGTTCCGGAAACACCTTCTGCTCCCCCTCCTCGGTCTTGCCTTGCTGCTCGGCGGTTGCGGCCCTAGCGTCAGCTACTCCTACATTCCGCCGACCAGCGATGCCGGCCTGCACTGCGTGAGCCAGTGCAATGCCGAGAAGCGCCAGTGCAAGACCCTCGCCAAGCTGCAGCAGCGCCAGGACGAGGCGCTCTACCAGGTGCAGAGCACGGCCTACAACTACTGCATGCAGAACAGCGACAAGAAGAAGCGCAAGTCCTGCCCCTACCCGCAGCGCAACTTCGATTTCGGCGACGACTGCCAGGACGAGTACCGCAGTTGCTACCAGTCCTGCGGCGGCACCATCCGCCGCATCGTCCACCAGGACTGAGGCGCGACGTCCGGCAGGCATCCCGGACGTGCGGCAATACCGTCAGGCGAAGACGAAGTACTTGCGCACCGTCTCCACTACCTCCCAGGTACCACGCAGGCCCGGCTCGATGACGAACACGTCGCCCGCCCTCAGGTGCACCGGTTGCTCGCCTTCCGGGGTGATGATGCAGTAGCCGTCGAGGAAGTGGCAGAACTCCCAGCGTTCGTAGTTCACCTCCCACTTGCCCGGCGTGCAGATCCAGGTGCCCATCAGCTTGCTGCCGTCCGCCGAGGCGTATGCGTTGAGGTTGACGGTATGCGGATCGCCGTCGATCCGCTTCCACTTGGTGGCGTCCAGCACGGGTACGGGACAGGTATCGCGCAGTACGGTGATGAAATCTGACATGGTCGCTCCAGGAAGGCAGTGGATGAATGCCTCACCATAGGGCCACGCGCGGGGCGCCGGTTGTCTGGGTTCGACATCGGCCTAGCTGAAAGCGCTAGGCAGCCCGGGCGCTCAGCGACGCCTGCCATTCAGCGCTGCCAGCAGGTCGCAGACCATGATCAGCAGCAGCATGGGTACGGCGAACGGAAAGAACGCCAGCGCCGCGTATTCGTAGGCCTGGCCCGTCCACCACAGGCAAAGGCTGGCGACCGCCACGAGCAGGAAGCTGGCGGCGACGATGAACTTGCACAAGCGCGAGGCGAACCTGAGCGTATCGTCCACGACGAATCTCCTTCGGCGACTCCCCCGCAGTCTGCCGAAACCGCTCTGTCCCGGCGGTGACGCAAGAATGACGATTCGGACAGAATTGTTACGCCTGCCGCAAAACTTCATTCCACTTTGTTAGCTGGCTAATCAAATTCCCCCTTGATATCGTCTTTTTCGCCAGATCCCCAAGGCCTGGCAAATGTCCCTTGTACAGGCCATTACCAACCCTCCCCCCGCTTGGTAATGGCCTTTTTTTTCCCTTCTGCCGTAGTCCATGGAGATCGCATGCCACGCATTGCCCTGGTCCTGGGTGTGCTGCTGGTCAGCGCCTGCGCACAGCCTGTCACGCCGGACTCGATAGTCGAGGAATCGTTTTCCCGCAGCGCCAGCGAACGCCAGCTGGAAGAGCTGAACCGCCAGGGCCTTCCCTACGAGCAGTACCGGCTGCGCCGCCAGCGCATTCTCGGCCGCTGATCCCGGCGCCGCGCCTAGCGCTTCTTCGGCACCACCGCCCGCACCGCCTCGCAGACGACCAGCCCGACCATCAGCGGGATCAGCAGCGGCAGGATCGACATCGAGAGGTTTTCCGCTCCCGAGCTGAGGAGAAACGGAAACTGGCTGAGGAAGGCGACCATCGCCAGGCTGAGCAGGATCAGCAGGCCGTAGAGGCATGACGCCAATTTCAGAGCTTTTTCCATGACCGGGTAGAAAGTGAAGGATTCGGAAGAAAATCTACCCGCCCCGCTCCCCCGGTATGGCGAGAAGCAAGATTTTTTCAGATTCGGGTGCCCCGAAAAGACGCGAACCCGACCGACCGATCACCCCTCCATGCCCGTCGCGACAACCCGATCGGTCGGGTCCGGACTTGCAACATACCGCCGTGCCGATATCACGTCGCCTACCGGAACAAGGAGTTGTTCTTTTCGACGAACGTCCTCGCCTCCCGCTATCGCCCGCCCATCGCGACCTCGTATGCTCGCCGGGCGATGCCTCATGCCAGCAACCCTCACCCACAAGGGAGCAACACGATGAGCAACCTGCCTGCGATCATCCTGGTCCACGGCTTCTGGGGCGGCGCCGCCCACTGGAGCAAGGTCATTCTCGAACTGAAACGCCTCGGCCACGACAACCTGCATGCCGTCGAACTACCGTTGACCTCGCTGGCGGACGATGCCGAGCGGACGCGCAAGATGATCGCGCAGCAACAGGGGCCGGTCCTGCTGGTCGGACACTCCTATGGCGGCGCGGTGATCACCGAGGCCGGCAACCAGCCGAATGTGGTCGGGCTGGTCTATATCGCCGCCTTCGCCCCCGACAGCGGCGAAAGTCCCGGTGGCATCACCCAGGAGCACTTGCCCCTGGCCGCAGCGAACCTGGCGCCGGACAGCGATGGCTATCTCTGGGTGAAGGCGGACAGGTTCCACGAAAGCTTCTGCCAGGATCTCGCTGCGGACGAAGGGCTGGTCATGGGCATCACCCAGAAGGCTCCGCTGGCCAGCACTTTTGGCGATGCCATCGGCAGCCCGGCCTGGAAGAGCAAGCCCTCCTGGTACCAGATTTCCAGCGCCGATCGCATGATTGCGCCGGAGAACCAGGAGCGGATGGCCGCGCGGATCGCACCGAGGAAGATCGTCACCCTCGATGCCAGCCACGCGTCACTGGCCTCGCGAGCGAAGGAAGTAGCGGCGCTGATCGACGAGGCCGCCGTGGCCACCGCCCACTAGCGCCGCGCAGGACGCGGCAGCAGGCCTGGCCTGCTGCCGCGGCGGGCTCAGAGGCCGAGGACGGACAGGTCGAGGCGGCCGTCGGCCATGGGCGGACACCAGAAGTAGCTGCCGCTGATCGGCCGGGTGAAACGGAACAGGCCATCGAGCACCCCGTCTTCCACGCCGATCATCCGTAGCCACTGGACCTCGAAGGCCTCGAACGAGCGGCCGAAGGCGGCGAACAACAGCCCCGCGCGGTGCTCGTCGGACCAGGGCGCGCCGCGCCGCAGGAGGAACGCGGCGGGCTCGAAGCTTTCCTGCTCGGTGCGCTTGACGTGGGCGTAGGCCGGCGCGTCTTCCAGTTCTTCATCGTCGGACTTGCGGCGGCCGATGATGTTGTCCATCTCCTCGCCGGGGATCGCCTGCATCCGGTCGAAGTCATGCAGCCACTGCTGGACAGCAACGAAACTGCCGCCATCCAGGCCCGCACCGCGCCCGGAGACCAGCGCGGCTTCGAGCGCCGCATCGCCCTTGGGGTTCTCGGTGCCGTCCTTGTAGCCGGACAGGTCGCGGTCCTCGCCGTAGAGGAACGCATCCACCGCGCCGGTCCGCTGGAAGGCCGGCGCCAGCGACCGTTCCAGCGCGTGCGAACGCAGCGTCACCTCGCCGCGATCCTCGCCGCGCAGCCAGCACCACAGCGCGGAGGGCGTGGACGGCAGGTCGATGCCGGGCGCGGCGAGCACCGGATAGTCCTTCATGCCCTCGACGGTCTTGCCGAGGCTGAGCATCAGCGAATGGCCGATACCCACCACCAGCTGGTAACCATCGGTGGCCGCGGCCAGGCTGGCCAAGGTCGCGGCCACCTGCTCGGGTTGGGAAATACTGAAAAACAGGTAGCGACCCACCACCGGAATCGGGGTGAGAATGCCTGGCTGAGCCGCGCTCATGTTGCCTCCATCTATCATCAGGCCGTGCGCCGCTCGTGGCGATGCACCTTCGATCTCGTTCTGGTTCGAGCAATGCTCGGTCTCGGAGCGCAGCGGCGGGCGACGCCAAGCGAAGCGGCTCCGAAATACCCGCGCATCCTAAACCGGTGCAACGCCAGAGACCACTCGAAGACGAGGGAAAAGCGCGAAGCCGGACCTGCGTCGCTCAGAACTCCATCGGCATGAGACCGACCACCAGGCCGGCGACGGCAAGGGCAAACACCAGCAGGGCCTTGGCGAGTTCGAGATGATGGGCGTTCATGGGCTTACCTGTCGGAGGGAAAGCCTGACGCTAGACGCCGAACATTGCAGTTGTGCAATCAGTCCCGGTCCGCTTGCGGCGAAACCGCTCCGCTCGCCGAAAGCAGGCCCAGCGCATGCTCCAGCGCCGCATCCAGGACCTTGTCGCGCGCCACCTCGCTCGCCTGGGCACGCGCGAGAAGCACCGCGCCGACCGACAGGCAGGTGAGCACCCAGGCCCGGTTCTCGTCGCCCATCAGTTCGGCCAGCCGCCGTTGCCGTTGTTCCAGGGCGCGTTCGAAGGTTTCCCGCACCTCGGGCCCTGCCCGGCCCACCTCGGCGGCCAGCGCCGGAATCGGGCAGCCCATGTCGGCATGCTGCGCATGACCGCGACTGAGGTAGAGACGGGTGGCGCCGGCCAGTTGCTCCAGGCTGTCCAGCGGAAAGGCATCGTGCTGGGCGCTCAGCTCGCGCTGCAGGATCGCTTCGAGCAACTCCGCCTTGCTGGAGAACTGCGAGTAGAACGCCCCGGTGGTAAGACCAGCCGCCTTCATCAAGGTGTCCAGGCCGGTGCTGGCGAAGCCCTGGCGCTTCACCAGCGGAGCGGCCTTGCTCAACAGCAGGGCGCGGGTGGCCTGTTTCTGTTCCGGTTTGTAGCGCATGCCGACTATCCGTTGGTTGGGGAGACGATGTCGTCACATTGGATAATGATCGTTATATAACGCTCGTTATCCAATGAGGAAGCCGCAATGACTCTAGCACCGCGACACCTGCGCATAGAACAACGAGGACGCGTCCTGCAAGTCCTGCTCGACAATCCCCCGGCGAACTTCCTCACCACGGCGGTGATGCAGGAACTGGCCGACCTGCTGGACGACCTGGAGCAGCGCCAGGACATCGGAGCCGTCATCCTTTCCGGAGCGGCGGATGGGGTCTTCCTGACCCACTTCGACGTCGACGAGATCGAGCGCGCCGTCGCCCCCATCACCTTCTCCATGCCGGCCTGGCTGACACGCCTGCTGCTGGAAAGCGAAAGCCTCCTGCGCCACCTGCCTGGAGCGAGGAAGCTGCTGCGGCGCACCCTGCTGGCCGGCGTCGCCGACATGAACCTGTTCCATGAGGTCACCGCGCACATGCGCCGCATGGACAAGGTGTTCATCGCCGCGATCAACGGCCTGGCCCTGGGCGGCGGCTGCGAGCTGGCGCTGGCCTGCGACCTGCGCCTGATGGCCGAGGACGACCAGGTGGAACGCTTCCTCGGCCAACCGGAAGTACTCATCGGCCTGATACCGGGAGGCGGCGGCACCCAGATGCTGGCGCGCAGCCTGGGCGTGGCCAAAGCCCTGGAGTTGTGCCTGGAAGGACAACTGCTGGAGCCGCGCCAGGCTCTTGCGCTGGGCCTGGTCAACGGGCTGGCGCCAGCGGAGGAGCTACTGGAGGCCGCCGACGCGCTGGCGCAACGCCTGTCCCGGCGCTCGCCGCAGGCGGTGCATCTGATCAAGCGTTCGATCTACCAGGCGGCTTCACGCGACTGGACGGAGGGTATGGCCAGCGAAAAGGCCGGCTTCCTCTCCGCCGCCTCCCAGGGCAATACCCGCCGCGCCATGCGCGAATACATCGAACGGGTGCGCACCATCACCCGTGAAGAGCGTCCTTTCCGCCGTGCGGATTTCGACGACCTGACCGAAGGCAACGCCATCGACATGGCCTACAGGTGATCTGCATGACTGCCTCCTCTTCCCCGGTTTCCGCCACGCCCTGGCTGACCCTGAGCATTCGCCTGATGGCCGGCGGCTTCCTGCTGTTCTTCGGCCTGGCCCTGGCCACGCTGCTCCTGCGGCTCGACCAGTCGCTGCTCGACTCCGACGCCGGGCGCCTGCTGCTCCGCCTGGTTCGCTGGGGCGACCAGCAAGGCGGCGGACAGCACTATGAGCTGATGATCTCGACGATCTACCTGGTCTGGGGCGCATTCCTCTGGCGCGCCGCCAGCCAGCCCTTCCGCCACCGGCTGTTCATCGACTTCACCGTGGCGGCCGATGCCGCGCACTTCGGCCTGATGCTCCTGCAGGGACTGTTGATGCCCGGCGAACACATCCACCTGGCCGGCGATGTCCTGCTGGGCTGGGCCTCGCTGCTGCCGCTGATGCTGTTCTGGATACCGCAACGCAAGCGGGCAGCCCCTTCGCTCACCGTCGAGCGGAGATGACGACGGTGCAACGGCCTCAAAGGGGCCTAGCAGTTCGAACAGGCTCCTCTTGATGCCGTTGCGGACTGGCCTATGCTCACGGTGTGTGCGAACCCCAAGGGTATTTCCCGACCAGCTCCCCCGCGGTCGGGATTTTTTTTGCCTGTCGCTCAGCGCACCGGATCGAAGGGCGAATAGCCCCGCCGGCGCAGGCTCGCCAGGGGCGCGAACAGCGGCTCCGGCAGATCGGCCCAATCGAACCAGGCCCAGCCGTCGCACTTGCCCGGCTCCATGAGGCGCGCCTCGGCATCCTCCGCGCAACCGGCCAGGATGAACGCGGTGAGGTAGTGGCGCCCCTCGAAGACGTCATTGCTGAACGGGCCGTGGCGCAGTTCGCTCAGCGCCAGGCCGGTCTCTTCCAGGGCTTCGCGCAGGGCGCAGTCCTCCACCGCCTCGCCGAACTCGAGATGGCCGCCGGGCGCCGACCAGCAGCCAGCGCCGTGGCTGCCCTTGCGGCGCCCCAGCAATACCTTGCCGTCCCGCAAGATCAGGACGCCCACGCCTACCTGCGGTACCGGCATCGTCGTACTCCTGCTTCGGGATCAGAGATGGAGCGTACCGCTCATGTACAACGCCGCCTTGCCGGAGATGACCACCCGCTCGCCGCGCACGTCGCATTCCAGGCGCCCCTTGCGCGCCCCGCCCTGCTCGGCGCTCAGCCGGGTCTTGCCCAGGCGCTGCGCCCAGTACGGCGCCAGGGAGGTATGCGCGGAACCGGTCACCGGGTCTTCGTTGACGCCGACGTTGGGCCCGAACCAGCGCGACACGAAATCGAAGCGCTGGCTGCGCGCGGTCACCGCCACCCCGCGACACGGCAGGCCCTTCAGCCGGGCGAAGTCAGGCGCCAGGGCAGCGATCGTCTTTTCGTCGTCGACCACCACGAGGTAATCGTCGGTCTTCAGCACTTCCGCCTCGACAATGCCCAGCGCCTCCAGCAGTCCGTCCGGTGTCGCGCAAGGTTCCGGACGCTTGGCCGGGAAGTCCATCGCCAGCGAGTCGCCCTCGCGCCGTACGCTCAGCTCGCCGCTGCGGGTGGCGAAACGCAGTACCGGGGAAGCGTCGTCGAGCTTGTGGATCAGCACCCAGGCCGTCGCCAGGGTCGCATGGCCGCACAGGTCCACCTCGACCTGCGGCGTGAACCAGCGCAATCGATAGTCGCCGTCGCGGCCGACGACAAAGGCGGTTTCCGAAAGATTGTTCTCTTCCGCGATGGCCTGCAGGCGCTCGTCGTCCAGCCAGGCATCGAGGGGGCAGACCGCCGCCGGATTGCCCTGGAAGGGACTGTCGGCGAATGCGTCGACCTGGAAGATCGTCAGCTCCATGTTCCGGACTCCTGTGTCGATGGGCTGCGCACCTTAGCAGCCGGACCTCGACCAGGACAATGCCGCGCCCCCGCGCGGTTGCGCCAGCGCAGGCGCCTCGCTCAGATCTGCCGGATATCCAGCAGCGCCCAGACCTGGTACCCCTGGCGCTTGGCTTCCTTCTCCGCCTCCAGTTGCGCGGTGACCTTGCTGATGGAGCGCGAGCGATGTTCGAAACGCAGCGGCAATCCCGCCCCGTCCTTGCGCACGCTCAGTTCGACGATGGTGTAGCGGACCGGCTGGCTAGCCTCGGTCCGGGCCTTTTTCGGTCGTGTTTCGGCAAGGCCCAGCGCCTTGCGCATCTGTTCTTCAGAGTAGATTTCCTGCACGCATTCACCCAGATTGAATAAAACCCGCAAATCCTATTGGTTCGCGACCCCACTTGCCAGGATAGTCGGCGAAGCGGGTCACACATCGACGCGAAAATCGCGCCTACCAGATCCGGCAGCTTCATCGAAACCGCCGCCGACATAAGCTGTGGGCGCTGTACATCCCTGGATCCTTTCCCGGCCTGCTCCACGCGGCCGGGATTTTTTTTTGCCCTTCACCCTTGCGCCGACTGCGGACGCCAGGCTGGCCTTCAGCCTGTCCGGCAGCTATACCGAAAGTCTCCACCGTGATCAGGATCCAGTATGCTCGCCTGCCCCCTCCCTCCCGACGAAGCCCTGCGCCAGCAGGCCCTGGACGACATGGCGCTGGTCGACACCCCCGCCGAACACTACCTGGACGCCCTGGTGGAACTGGCGCGGGAAACCTTCGGGGTGAAGACCGTGCTGATCAGTCTGATCGACCACGACCGCCAATGGTTCAAGGCCCGTATCGGCCTGGATGCCGAACAGACGCCGCGCGACCTGTCCTTCTGCGGCCACGCCATCCTGGCCAGCGAACCGCTGATCGTGACGGACGCCTCCAGGGATCCGCGTTTTCACGACAATCCGCTGGTCACCGGGCCGCCCTTCATCCGCTTCTACGCCGGCGAGCCCCTGCACGCCAGCAATGGCCAGGCCATCGGCACGCTCTGCCTGATCGACCCGAGCCCGCGGCTGCTGGATCTCCGGGAAGGACGCCAGCTCAATCGACTGTCGATCCTGGCCGAAGGATATCTCCAGCTACGCAGCCTCACCGAGCACACCCGCTTCCTGCGCCAGGAGATCGACCGGGAGCAGCGCAAGTCACTGCTCGACCCCCTCACCCAATTGTGGAACCGGGCCGGCTTCCACGCGCTGCACCAGCATGAACTGGAGTTGGCGCGGGCCAGCGACCAGCGCATCGGCATCATCTACAGCGATATCGACCATTTCAAACGTATCAACGACACCCTGGGGCACCGGGCCGGCGACAGCGTCCTCCGCGAGGCGGCTTCGCGACTGCGCGCGGCGCTGCGGCCGGAAGATCTCCTGGCGCGTTTCGGCGGCGAGGAGTTCGTGGCGATAGTCCGGGTCCGCGAGACCGCGGAACTGACCATGATCGCCAATCGCATCCGCGAACTGATGGAAGCGACCCCGATCGACTGTGCCGGCACGTCCGTGCCGGTGACCATCAGTGCCGGCTGTACCCTGGCCGGCAGCGGCGAAGAACCGGAACGGGCACTCGCTCGGGCGGATGCCGCGCTGTACGACGCCAAGCGTGCCGGACGCAACCGGGTGGTCAGCGTCTGACCAGGGCTAGTCCTCCAGCCCTGCGCAATCGGCGCAGATAGAGAAACCCTCGCTATCGACTGGCACCTGGACCGCGTCGCAATATTCGCAGGAACGTCGCCTGGCGGTTCCGCAGGCATCGGGCTCGTCGAGCGCGCCGAACGTATCTTCGTCACGCACGTCCTCGAGGTAATCGTTATCCAGCAGGTGATCGTGTTCGGGTTCGTGAATATCGTCTTCGTCGCTCATCTTCGACTGCCTGCCGGCTGCGTGAGGCGGTCTTATAAAGGCAGCGACAGCGCCCGTCAACGGCTCAACCCAGGTACAGACGCAGTTGCGGCCGGATTCGCTCCGGCTCGCCGTCGATCGGCGCAGGGCGACTGTCGAATCGCTGGGCGCCCTGGACCATGTAGAACGCTTAGGCATGCAAATCGGCTCCTCCCCCTGCCTCATTGCACTAGAATCGCCCGGCGCAGCGCCTGCGCCCTCAAGCCTCTTTCGTAGAAAACACCATGAGCAAACTGCAACATATCGGCCTGTTCCTGTTCGTTCTTCTTTCCGCCGGCCTGGCGCTCGGCTACCGAGTCGACTGCCCGGACGGCAGCCATGTCGAGACCTACCTGCTTCGCGGCCTGGGCGCGCGCCTCCTCGGCAACGATCTCTGCGAGCAGGCAGCGCCCTGACGCCGAGCGTTCCCGGATCCGACGGCGCCCGCCTATCGAGCCGGCAAGCCTCCGCCAACACCAAGCCTTGCCGAAGCGATGGGCCACCAGCGCTAACCGGCCAGTTGCAACCAGAGCGAAAACACGCCCAGCGCACACCAGAAGCCGGCGAACAGAAACGGCACGCGTCGCGAGAACAGCAAGGTTTTCTCGAAGCTGCCGCGGTTGACCTCGCGTTCGCTGAACAATGGCGAATCATCGTAGGCCAGGCCGATTTCCGGATCGCTGTGCAGCAGGCAGGACTGCTTGAACTGCCAGTGGCAGATGATCTCCGAGGATGCCTGGATGCCCGGCCAGGCATGCAGGGAATTGACGATCCCGAGCAGTGCCAGGAGCGCCGGCACCACCAGGGTGAACAGCTCGCCCCAGGCCGGGTTCAGGTTGGCCATCGACGAGGCGTAGGCGATGACCAGGAACGACTGTGCCGTCAGGTAGGCGTTGGTCCGACTGGATAGCTGGCCCGTCTCGTAGTGGATTTCCCGCCGGTAGAAGTCCAGCCGCTCCTTGGCTGAACAGAAGATCCGGACATCGGATTCTTGCGACAACGGCCCTCCGGGCATGATCAACCTGGACACAAGCACGACACCTCGAACGAGTGGATGGGCTTGTTTGGAAAGAACCGATCCACGCCGGTTCGGAATCTCCGACGACCGTTCCCCGCGCCGGACGTCCGAGCGCACCGAAGCGAGGAACGCAGCATGCCCGTGATCGGCACACTGACGATCACCACGCCGGTAACGATTTCCGCCACCGCCCCGCTGGCCATGGAACTCAACGAAGCTCTGGCCGCCGCACGCCTGCGCAAAGTAAAAAGGGCGATCCTCCCGGATCGCCCTCCTGCATCAGAACAACGCCCCCAGGTAAGCCGCCGCGCCGCCGCCGAACTGTGCACCGACGTTGACCCCGGCCATCAACAGGGCGCCACGGGACGATTGCAGCAATTGCCGCGACATGCTGGCGCCCAGCGCGGCGGTCAATGGCGAGGCGCTCGCCAGCGCCACCGCCGCCAGCAGCTTGGGATCGAGGCCGAAGAGGATCGCCGTGCCCGAACCGCCGGCGATGACTCCCGCGCCGAGTTCGACATACATGCAGGGCCCGGTGAAGTCGCCGCGGGACAGGTCGCGCCCCACCAGGCCGTCCGCGACCAAGACGGTTCCGGTGCTCGGCAACGCCTCCAGCGCACCGGCCCCGCCAACGCTCTTGCCCTTGACATTGAGGTTGACCTTGCCGAAGCGCGGCAGGCGCATGCCCAGTCCGATCCCGCCGCCCACCCCGCCATAGCGGAAGGACACGTTCTCACCCTCCGGCGAGAGCAACGTGATGGAGCCGCCGCTGCCCGCCAGGAAGGCCACGGTCACACCTCCGCCGCTGGCCGTCACATAGCGCCAGCGACTCTCGTTGAGGGGCAAGGGAATGGGAAGTTGCGACATGACTTCAATGTCCTTTTGAGGTCGGTTGGGAAGAACGCAGGCCCAGCAATCCCCTGAACCCGACAATACCGAAGAGTGCGCCGAAGCCGCAGAGGAAAGCGCTGGTTCCCCAGAGCGCGCCGGCATCGTCGACTATCGCGCTGGCCGCCGGCCGCCCAGCCTCGTAGAGGACGCGAACCGGCTCGCCCACCTGGTAGCCGAAGATGAAGCCGCCCTGGGGATAGGAAATCCGCTCGCCGGAAACGCTGGTGAAATCGATCTGCGGATGCGAACCGCCGGCATTCAAGGCGCTGACCGTCCCCTGGGCTTCCTGCGCAGTACGCAGGAAATGGTACCGCTCGACGGTCTTGAAACCGCCGGCGAGCAGGAGGCCGAGTCCGAGCAGGGAAAAAAGGGAAGCGTGAAGAAGTCCGCCGATACGCGAACCGGAAGAGGTCGTCATGAGCCTTGTCGCCTGAATCATCCGTGAAGGCGCTAGGGTCGGAAAAGACCGCCCCCGCTGTCAATAGCGGCTATGCGATGAAGCGCGAGCCCAGGCGAGCACGGGCCGAGCGGCCTTTTTCGGGGCGCAAACGAAAAAAGGCGACCCTTTCGGATCGCCTTTCTTGTCCCGCCAGCAGTGCGGGATTTGTTTGGTAGGCACGATTGGATTCGAACCAACGACCCCCACCATGTCAAGGTGGTGCTCTAACCAACTGAGCTACGTGCCTGCTGATGGCGCGCATTCTACAGACCCCAAAAACACCGTCAAGCTTTTTTTTCGCTAACTCTCTGAAAAAGTGGAATTTTTATTTTCAGGGGGTCCGTTGAAAATTTTGCACGGAGGCTAGCCGGCCGATTTCGACTCGGGTAGCATCCGGGCATCCGTAAAAAATAAAAAACAGAGGTGCAAGATGCCGCACACCCCCTACCCCTCCTCCTATTACGCCGCGTCGGCCAATCCCGCGCCGCCCCGCCCGGAACTCCAGGGCGAGGTCGAAACCGACGTCTGCGTGATCGGTGCCGGCTATACCGGCCTCTCCACCGCCCTGTTCCTGCTGGAGAATGGTTTCAAGGTCACCGTACTGGAAGCCGCCAAGGTCGGCTTCGGCGCTTCCGGGCGCAACGGCGGCCAGATCGTCAACAGCTACAGCCGCGACATCGACGTGATCGAGCGCACCGTCGGCAAGCGCGAAGCGCAGTTGCTCGGCGAGATGGCCTTCGAAGGCGGGCGCATCATCCGCGAGCGCGTGGCCCGCTACGGTATCCAGTGCGACCTGAAGGACGGCGGGGTGTTCGCCGCCTTCACCGAGAAGCAGATGGATCACCTGCGCGCACAGAAACAGTTGTGGGAACGCTACGGCCACAACCAATTGGAGGTCATGGACGCCAAGCGCATCCGCGAGGTGGTGGCGACCGACAACTATATAGGCGGCATGCTCGACATGAGCGGCGGCCACATCCATCCGCTGAACCTCGCCCTCGGCGAAGCGGCGGCAGTGGAGTCACTCGGCGGCAGAATCTACGAGCAGAGCCCGGCGACCCGCATCGAGCGCGGCGCCAGCCCGGTGGTGCATACCCCGCAAGGCAAGGTGAAGGCGAAGTTCATCGTGGTCGCCGGTAACGCCTACCTCAACGGTCTGGTCCCGGAACTGGCGGCCAAGTCGATGCCCTGCGGCACCCAGGTGATCACCACCGAGCCGCTGAACGAGGAACTGGCCCACAGCCTGCTGCCGCAGGACTACTGCGTGGAAGACTGCAATTACCTGCTCGACTACTATCGCCTCTCCGGCGACAAGCGCCTGATCTACGGTGGCGGCGTGATCTATGGCGCTCGCGATCCGGCGGACATCGAGGCGATCATCCGGCCGAAGATGCTCAAGACCTTCCCGCAACTGAAGGACGTGAAGATCGACTTCGCCTGGACCGGCAACTTCCTGCTGACCCTCTCGCGCCTGCCCCAGGTCGGCCGCATCGGCGACAACATCTACTATTCCCAGGGTTGCAGCGGCCACGGCGTGACCTACACCCACGTCGCCGGCAAGGTCCTGGCCGAAGCCCTGCGCGGCCAGGCCGAGCGCTTCGACGCTTTCGCCGGCCTGCCGCACTACCCCTTCCCCGGCGGCAAGCTGTTCCGCGTACCGTTCACCGCCATCGGCGCCTGGTACTACAGCCTGCGCGACAAGCTCGGGGTCTAGTCCGCGTCGACAGAACGGCACCCCGGGGTGCCGTTTTTTCCATCCGCGCCTCAACCTTCGCTACGGATCTGCGCATGACTGATCAGGGCGAAGATCAGGCTACCGCCGACGATGTTGCCGCCCAGGGTAGGCAGGGCGAACTTCAGCAGGAACTCGGACCAGTCGATTTCCCCGGCGAACGCCAGGTAGCCTACCTCCGCCGAACCCACCACGATGTGGGTGAAGCTGCCCAGCGCCATCAGGTAGGTGACCATCGCGATGATCCAGACCTTCGCGCCCTCCGCCGCCGGGATCAGCCAGACCATGGTGGCGATCATCCAGCCGGAAACGATGCCCTTGGCGAACATCTGCGCCAGGTCGTTGTGCATCACCTCGCGGCCGATCTCGAGGAACGCCGCGTCGGCCGCTTCATTGAAGATCGGCAGATGCAGCACCGCCCAGGCGAACAGCAGCGTACCGACGATATTGCCGAACAGCACCACGCTCCAGAGACGCAACAGTTGCCAGGCCTTTTCCAGGGTCGGCTCGGTCATCACCGGCAACACGGCGGTCAGGGTGTTTTCGGTGAACAGTTGCTGGCGGGCGAGGATCACTGCCAGGAAGCCCATGGGATAGCCGAAGCTGCTGACGATGATCGCCCATTCCTGCTCGGGCAGGGCCGCGCGGAACAGGCCCATGCCCATCAACGAGAGGCCGATGGTCAGTCCCGCCGCCACCGCCGACCACCAGAGTGCCGCCACCGTGCGCTGCAACTCGTGTTCGCCCTGGACGCGAATCACCTCGTGCAGGACAGCGGCGCGCGGTGGCTGCTTGTCGTCGATCTCCCGCCGCTCGTTGGCGGTCAGCGCCGTGGCCGAACGTCCGTCGGCCGGTTTCTCTTTCCGCTCCTCGCCGCGCGCACGCGGCTTGCGCGCGCCCTCCGCTGCACGCCCCTGGCGCTTGCCCGCCGCGCCGCCCTTGGCCGGTTGTCGGGGGCCGGGAGTCGAAGTCTGCTTGTCGTTGGCCATGCTCTGCACCTGAGTGGGGTCCACCCAGGTATAGAGCCGTCTCGCTGGAACGGGGTTCCGACAACCTTCGGCTGGGCCGCCTCAGCGGGGCGGTGCGCCAACGGGACAGGCCGGCAGCTCGGCGCACCGAGCCGCGGGTGCGACGGCCTGCGGCAAGGCCGCAGCGAAGCGGGCTTCCCCAGGCTGCAATGCCCGCGCGCAGGCCTGCGCCTGGCGCGCCGGCGCCGCACAACCGCGTTCCGCCAGCAACTGGGACAGGTTGAACCAACCCGCGGCGAAATCCGCGCGACGCTCGACGCTGGTGAGCATGGCCTGTTCGGCAGCGGCGGAATCGCCTGCGGCGTAGCGACTGTTGCCCAGGGCGAACCAGGCGAAGGCGTCCTCAGGCCAGCGTCGCACGGCTTCTTCGTAGGCGCGCCGGGCAACCTTGGGGTGGCCGGTTTCCTCGCTGTCACTGGCGGCCTTGAGCCACGGGACCGCCGCTGCCGTGGCCGGCAGGCGGTCACCCGGCAGGGTCAGCACCGCCCAGCGTCCCGAACGCTTCCAGGTCGATTCGAAGCTGGTGAAGTCGGTGACCCAGCGCCGGGTGATGCCCGAGCGCAGCACCAGTTCGCGGCGCTCCCGATCGAAGCCGACCACCACCGCGAAGTGCCAGCGCGGCCACCAGGAGAAAGCCTGGTTCTGTAGCACCAGCACCGGGTTGCCCGCCGCGACCTCCTCGAGCACGCTCTCCAGTCCGCCTTGCAGCGGATAGACCAGCATGCCGTGGCGGCGCGCCGCGGCGACCATCTCCAACTGCAAGCTGCCCTCGCGACCGGGAATGAACACCTCGTCCTTCAATTGTCCCGGCGTCAACGCCAGGCCGCGCTGGCCGAGCATCGTGGCCAGCGCGGCGGGACCGCACTGGTAGGCTTCCTGAGGGAAGAACGGCACGTCGCGCAGCTCCACCCGTGCGGGCAGCGCCGCGCTTTCCGGCGGTAGCCTCGGCGGCTGCGCGCAGCCGCCGAGCAATGCGGCGAGCAGCAGCGCCCCTGCCAGCCGCCTCACCGATTGATGCATTTGATGAAGCTGAAGATGTCCGTGGCGCAAAGCATGTCGGTGATGATGAAGATCACCAGGAACAGCACGATGATGCCGATGATGCCGCCCGCCGGTGCCTGGTCCAGTTGCTGGTTGAACTGTGCCAGCTCGGCGTTGGTCAGGCTGTTGATGCGGCTCGCCACCTGGTCGCGGGGCACGCCCATGGCCTCCAGTTTCTTCTGTACACCCTGGTCGTCGAGCATCTTCAGCAGTTGCTGGCGATCGAGGTTGTGCTGCTGTTGCTGCATGACCTCGGCGGTGCCGATCATCGCCGCCTGGGCGAGCGGAACCTCGGCGAAGGTGAGCAGGTGCAGCGCTGCCAGGACGGCAGCGACACGGCGAATGCTTGTTGTTCTCATGGGAATGACCTCTGCGTGAAACCCGACTATCAGCCCTGGGAGGCGAAGCTTGGTTCCGCGTCGCCGACCTCCCCTGAGTATCGTCCCGATCGCCGTTTTCCGCCGCCTCGGCGCCGATGCCCGCCCCAGGCGGCACGACGACCCGCCGCGCCCAGCCGACGAAGCGGCATTCGTCTTTATGCAATTCGCATATACTCCGGCTCGCCGCGAGAAAACCGGAGCATGCGCGATCTCGGCGACATCGACGCATATCCCCGCCGCAGCCTCGTACACGGCGTCGAAACCGCGCGCCGCCCCGGACGACAGAGCCTCCAGCACGGCGAAAACTAAGGATTCCTGAGCTTCCATCTTGTCCAGATTTGCCCAACCTTGAGCGAGCGGGCCAACGGGACGGGAGTTGTATGGATGCTAGGTACCCGGCTAAAAGCCGCAAGAATCAGAGCGGGATACTCGCAGAAGCAGTTGGGCATGTTGGTGGGAATGGACGAGTTTTCCGCCAGCGCACGGATGAACCAATACGAACGCGAACGGCACTCCCCCAACATGCGGACTTCCGAACAGCTGGCCATGGTCCTCCAGGTCCCCATGGCCTACCTCTATTGCCCCGAGGACGAGCTGGCCGAGCTCATCCTCAAGGTGTCCAGCCTGACACCCGAGTTCAAGAAAGAGCTGACGCGTTTCATCGAACAGTTGCTCGCGGCCCAGGGATCCACCAGCCGCCAGCCTGTACGCACAAGGAGTGAACTGTGAACAAAAGCTTGGATTCAGACTCGATAACCACCGCCATAATGGCCCTGCGTCGCCTGCGCGACACGCACCCGGAGCAGTACCGGGAGCTGCTGCCGTTGTGCGCCTCGGGGCTGGTGGAGACCCTGGTCGGACAGAGCGACGGGGACGACCGCAGGAAGGCCGAGACGCAGAGCGAGACCATCGCCCGCTGGACCTGGCTGCAGTTGCTCGGCTGGGCCCAGAACAACAGCCTCAGCCAGCAGCAGATCGAAAGCCTCTACAGCATCGTCGAAGGCATCCGCAGTTGCCGGCCGCTGATGCAGGAGCGCGCCCGTCTCCTGCAACTGGCGCGAGGCTGAGGCCCCAGCGCGGCTAGAGGCCGTACCGGGTTGCCTGGAGATGAGCGAACATGCCAGCGTCGGCCGGGATGTCGACACCCCATAGCCAGCGCGAGGCGTCAGCGAAGCCAGTTGGACGAACCAGGGCTTTGAGGTGGCATCGGCGAACTTCTTGAACTGCCAGGCCGGTCCGCCCATATAGGTGGGGCTGCCGAAGACGATGGCATCGGCTTCGACGAGCCGAGCAACTTCGTCCAGTTCTTCAAGCGCGAGGTCGGCCAGGTGCGCCGAAGCCTTCCGCCGCGAACAGCGTGGCGGCCGAACGCCAGCCTTGCCGCAGCGCACAGAGCGCACGTGACCTGGCGCCCGCAGCGCTCCGGCCTGATTCGCAGTTTCGTCACGCCGGCGCGCGGCCTGGCGCAAATGTGAACGGTTGCCGCCACGCCGGGAGAGGCTTCTTCCTAGACTCCGCGCCACGTTCACTCAGAGGAGAAACAACGTGGCCAAGACATGGATCTACGCAGCCTCGGCCGCCGCCATCGGCGGTGCGCTGATCGGCGGCTGGCTGCTCGACCCGGCTCCGCCCGAGGCACCGCCGCAGGCCCGCCAGTCCCCCGCCGCCCAGGCAGTCGCCGCCCCGGCAGCGGCGCTCGCGGCGCCGACGGCGGACGCTACCCACATGCTCGCCCCGGCCCCCGTCGCAGCGCCCGCGCCACGTGAGCGGGTGACACTCTGGCAAGGCGAACTGCGCAGCCGCGAAGGCGCCCAGGGCATTCCCGAATACCTGGCGCAGGTCGAACCCGCCCTGCTCGACACGCTGGCGCTCGGCCAGGTGCTGGAAATGAGCCTGCCGGGTCGCGAGCGGCCCTTGCAGGCACGCCTCGCCAGCACCCATAACAGCGCCGGCCTGCCGGTCTGGCGCGGCGGCCTGGTGGACGGCGACGAGGCGGAAAGCCTGACCGTGGTGCGCGGCAGCCTGGAAACCCACATCAATGTCGCCACCCTCGACGGCAGCTACTCGATCATCGTCGACAACCGCAGCGGCAAGACCCGCGTGATCGACGAGAACGACATCGCCGCGCGTAGCGACCCGCATGGCGATCATGTCGACGCGCCGCTCGCCGAGCTGCCACCGATGCCGCCACCCGCCCAGGGCTGAGCCCACCTTCCCAGCATGTTTCCCCAGCGGTGCCCTCGGGGCGCCATGGCTTCCTATTGTCCGAACACAGGCAACCCATGAAGAAATCCCTGCTCTGCTCCACCCTAGCCCTGGCGGTAGCCTCTGCCGCCCAGGCCGCCCAGGCCGCACCGAAGACCGTCGACATCATGGTCCTCTACACCCCCGCGGCGACCCAGACCGCAAATGGCCGCGACATCGATGCGCGGATCGCCAGCTACATCGAGTTCGCCAACACCGCCTACGAGAAGAGCGGCGTCAACCTGCGCCTGCGTCTGGTGCACAAGCAGCGCCTGGACTGGGCCGACTACCCGACGGTGACCGGCACCAACCTCGATCGCTTCATGCGCGACCCGCAGGTGCAGCGCCTGCGCGAGCAGTACGGCGCCGACCTGGTCAGCCTGGTCAACCGCTCGCAGAACAGCGGCAACGGCTACATCACCTGCGGCATCGGCTACATGGGCTCGGCCGATAAGAACAGCGGGCGCTTCCACGGCAATGCCAAGGACATTGCCTACAACCTCACCGGGGTCGACTGCGGGCTCAACACCTTCGCCCATGAAGCCGGCCACAACATGGGCCTGCGCCACTCCTACGAGCAGGACCTGGAGTCCAGCTACTACGATCCGCGCTACGCCCACAGCGGCACCTACGAATGGAGCCGCGGCTACGGCGTGCAGGGGCGCTTCGCCACCGTGATGGCCTACCCGCATGCCTTCGGCACCAACAAGCAGGCACCGTTCTTCGCCAACCCGCGCCTGGTCAATGCCGAATGCGCCAACCAGCCCTGCGGCCGCGAAGAACACGCCGACGCCGTACGCGCGCTGAACAGCATGGCCACGCAGATCGCCGACTTTCGCCCGACCAAGGTACCCGGCACGCTCAACCCGGGCTCCGGCGGCGACACGCCGACCCCGCCGGACCTGCCATGGTGCACGAAAGCCAAGCTCGGCGGCCTGCTCGGCGATGGCGAGTTCGCCAGCATGGAAGGCTGGCGCGCATGGTCCGGCAACGCCCAGCTGAGCCTGGTGAACGTCGCCAAGGGCTGCCGCGACAATGCCTTGCTGGTCGACGTGCGTGGCTTCGATCTGCTGGTCCGCCCCATTGCCCCCCTGCGCGCCGGCAGCGGCTACCGGCTGAGCGGCAAGGTCATGCTCAAGGCCGCCAATACCCGTGAAACCGTGCGCATGGCGCTGCTCAGCGAACGCGCCGATGGCGCCCTGGCCTACAACCCGGCGCAGAGCGTCGAACTGTCGGTCAGCGGCAACGAGTTCAGTCGCCTGGAGAAGACCTTCGACTACCGTCCCGCCGCCGACCAGCGCAACCTCTACGTGGCGGTCTGGAGCGACAGCGGCGCCAGCCTGCTGGTCGACGAGATGAACCTGCAGGAAGCCCAGGCCGCGCCGCCGAGCGTACCGCCGGCGCCGAAACGCATCGCCTACGACTTCGAGAGCGGCATCGGCGGCTGGAGCGGCGTGCATGCCAGCGCCCGCGCCACGCGCGTCGCCAGCGCCGGGCGGCTGGCCCTGGAAGCCTACCAGCGGCGCTACGCCGGCACCGGCGCCAGCACCAGCCTGCTGGGCAACCTGGAAGCAGGCCGGACCTACGCGTTCAGCGCGGACGTACGGGTCGGCGACGGTCGCGGCTCGCAGGCCATGACCTATGCCTACCTCTACCTGGAAAGCCAGGGTCGGCCCGGCGAATACCTGCCCCTGGGCTACAAGGTGGTCGAGAATGGCCGCTGGGCCAGCCTGCGCGGCCAGGTGCAATTGCCGAAGGGGCCGATCAAGCGTGCTGAACTGATGATCCTCAGCGGTAACCAGCAGGAGTCGATGTTCATCGACAACGTCCAGTTGCTGCAGAAGTAGGACGCTTCCCCTCCATGCCCCCGGCGGGCACGGAGGGGATTTTGCGGAGCGCTCCAGGCCGGATGCAGCGATCAAGAAATTATCGTTTTACGATAATTTATTATTAAACTATGATCATTCCGGCTTCCCTCGTTTCCGAGGGGCCTGCCCACCTTCCCAGGAGTACCCCCGATGACAAGCGACCGCCTGGCCGGCTACAGCCGCCTGATGGCTACTCTGACCCTGCTGTTGATCGCCGGCATGCTGCTGCTCAACGCCGCGTGCTGGATCTTCCCCGACCTCGCCAGCGAGCACGGCCTCGGCTTCGCTCTCACCGCCACCGGTGTCGCCGGCGACCTCGGCGTTGTGGCGCGGGACATGCCGCTCTGGCAGGCCCTCGGCGGCATCCTCCTGTCGAGCCTGCCGCTACTGGTCCTGGCCAGCGGACTGCAAGCGCTGCGGCGGCTGTTCCAGCACTACGGGCGCGGCGAGTATTTCTGCGAAGAGGCCGCGGCGCTGCTCGGCAAGGTCAGCCTGTGCCTGGCTTGCTGGGTGCTGGCGAACTTCCTGCTGGAGCCGCTGCTGACGGTCTGGGTCACCTTCCTCCAACCCCAGGGGCAACGCATCGTCAGTCTCAGCTTCGGTTCGGCGGAACTGGTCAGCCTGTTCGCCGCCGCCTCGGTGATGGTGATCGCGCGCATCCAGCGCAAGGCCGCCCTGCTCGCCGAGGAAAACCGCCAGTTCGTCTGAGGTCCGCCATGCCCATCGAAATCAGGCTGGACGTCATGCTCGCCCTGCGCAAGGCCAGGTCCAAGGACCTGGCCCAGGCCATCGGCATCACCGAACAGAACCTGTCGCTGCTCAAGCAGGGCAAGGTAAAGGGCATTCGCCTCGCTACCCTGGAGGCCATCTGCGCCTACCTGGCGTGCCAGCCGGGAGACCTGCTGGAGTACCTGCCCGGCCCGACCGAGGAGTGACAGCCGGGCGCTTATGCGCTCGAGCGAGGGGGAGCGCACCAAAGGGTATTTAGGCCAAGCCCCCTTTCGCCACTACAGTCGCCGTTTATCCACCAGACATGGGCTAGGCCGGGCATGGCGAAATCCTCCGAACGATTCGAATCCCTGCGCCGGGATATCGACGCACTGGCCCGCCGGCTCGACGTGCCGTCGGTGCTGATCATGCGTTCCCTGCCCCGGCACATGCGCGTCGAGGCCTCCGCCGGACGCCTGGAGGACACCTACCCGATCGGCGCCGAAGGCCGCAAGAGCGTCCATGAAGACGGCGCCCAACCCCTCTACTGCGAACGCGTGGTCGACCGCGACGCCCCGTTGCATGTGCGCGACTCGCGCCAGGAGACGGAATGGGCCGGCAACGAGGATGAAGTCGAGTTCGGCCTGAGCAACTACCTTGGCTATCCGGTTCATACGCCCGACGGCACCCCGTACGGCACCGTCTGCGTACTCGACAGCCGACCGCGCGACTATTCGGCCGAGGAACGGGCCCTGCTGGAAGAATTGCGGCGCAAGGTCGAGGCGCTGCTGGCGGAAACCGTCTCATGACCTAAGGTCAATCGGATACCGCGGCGCACAACCGCGCCGCCTCCGCCCACCAGACGAGGACCTTCCGTGCACGCCCGCCGCCTGCCCCACCTCTTGCCGCTCGCCCTCGCCTTCCTGCTTTCGCCCGCCGCCTTCGCTGCCGACACGCCAGCCACCGAGCTGCTGCGCCAGGCCGAAGCCGAACGCCCGGCTTACCTCGACACGCTCCGGCAACTGGTCGCGGTGGACAGCGGTACCGGCCAGGCCGAAGGCCTCGGCCAGTTGTCCGCGCTGCTCGCCGAACGCCTGCAGGCGCTCGGCGCGCAAGTCCGCAGCGCACCGGCGACGCCCTCGGCCGGCGACAACCTGGTGGCCACCCTCGATGGCACCGGCAGCAAGCGCTTCCTGCTGATGATTCACTACGACACCGTGTTCGCCGCCGGCAGCGCGGCGAAGCGTCCGTTCCGCGAGGACGCGGAGCGCGCCTACGGACCCGGCGTGGCCGACGCCAAGGGCGGCGTGGCGATGGTGCTGCATGCCCTGGCGCTGCTCAGGCAGCAAGGCTTCAGGGACTACGGACGGATCACCGTGCTGTTCAATCCCGACGAAGAAACCGGCTCCGCCGGCTCGAAGCAACTGATCGCCGAGCTGGCCCGGCAGCAGGACTACGTCTTCTCCTACGAGCCGCCGGACCGGGACGCAGTAACGGTAGCCACCAATGGCATCGACGGCCTGCTGCTCGAGGTGAAGGGTCGCTCGTCCCATGCCGGCTCGGCACCCGAGCAAGGCCGCAACGCCATTCTCGAACTGTCGCACCAGTTGCTGCGTCTCAAGGACCTCGGCGATCCGGCGAAAGGCACCACGCTGAACTGGACCCTCGCCAGGGGCGGCGAGAAGCGCAACATCATTCCCGCCGAGGCTTCGGCGGAAGCCGACATGCGCTACTCGGACCCGGCCGAGAGCGAGCGGGTACTGGCCGACGCCCGGAAGCTGACCGGCGAACGCCTGATCGCCGATACCGAAGTCAGTCTGCGTCTCGACAAGGGTCGTCCACCCCTGGTGAAGAACCCCGCCTCGCAGCGCCTGGCGGAAACCGCGCAGACGCTCTACGGTCGAATCGGCAAGCGCATCGAGCCGATCGCCATGCGCTTCGGCACGGACGCCGGCTACGCCTACGTGCCCGGCAGCGACAAGCCGGCGGTGCTGGAAACCCTCGGCGTGGTCGGCGCCGGCCTGCACAGCGAGGCGGAATACCTCGAACTGTCCAGCATCGCCCCGCGCCTGTACCTGACAGTGGCGCTAATCCGCAACCTGTCCGCCGACTAGCGCCGACGCCCGCAGCCAGCCTCAGGTGCGGAAGCGACCGAGCACCACGCGCAAGCCAGCCATGTGCTCCTTGACCCTCTGGTTGGCCGAAAGCACTGCGGCGGTCCCTTCGTGGGCCTGCTCGGAGAGTCCGGAGACGTTGGTGATGTTGCGGTCGATGTCCTGGGCCACCTGGCTCTGTTCCTCGGCGGCGGTCGCGATCTGCTGGTTGAGGCCGTCCAGCTCTTCCACCGTGGCGACGATGCGCCCCAGCGCCTGGGCCGCGCTGTCGGCCTCGGCGAGGTTGCTCTGGGCATGGCTGGCGCTACCGCGCATGGCGGCTACCGCATCGTTGGCGCCGTCCTGCAACTGCTCGATCAGCCCCTGGATCTCCTGGGTCGACTGCTGGGTACGGTTGGCCAGCGAACGCACCTCGTCCGCCACCACGGCGAAGCCGCGCCCGGCCTCCCCGGCCCGCGCCGCCTCGATGGCGGCATTGAGCGCCAGCAGGTTGGTCTGCTCGGCGATGCTGCTGATCACCGTAAGCACCTGGCCGACGCTGCCGGCGTGCTGGTGCAGGGTGTTCAGCGCCAGGGCGGTCTGTTCCAGTTCCTCCGCCAAGGCACCGGTCTGGCTGCTGGCGTGCTCCACCAGACGGCGTCCCTCGTGGGCCAGGGCCGCGGCGTCGCGGGTGGAATGCGCCGCATGGTTGGCGTGGCGGGCGACCTCGGCCACGGTGGCGCTCATCTCGTTCATCGCGGTGGCCACCTGGTCCAGGTCCTGGTGCTGGCGCGCCACCTGGTCGCCGGCACCGAGCGCCTGCTCCAGGGCCTCGGCCACGTCCTTGTCGGTCTCTGCCGCGCTGCGCTTGACGTTCGCCAGCAGACCGCTGACGTCCTGGCGCATCCGCTCGTAGCCGGCGACGATGCGGCCGATCTCGTTGTCCGCATGGCCCGCCGCCAGGGCATGGGTGAAGTTAGCCGCACCGACCTCGGTCAGCGCCACCTCCAACCCGCGCAACTGCCGCATCAGCGGCGCCAGGCCGAACTGCCGGCCGAGCACCACCAGCACCAGGATCGCCAACAGGCAACCGAAGGCGATCCACATCTGGGTGTGCTGGACACTGTCGGCGCGCGCGCTCATCAGCGAGACCAGTTTGTTCAGCTCGCCCAACAGCTCGGTGGAATACTGCGAGAAGCCGCGCAGGTCGACCTGGCTGGCAGGCTGTGCCACCTGGTCGAGCATGGCCCGATAGCGGCCCCAGATCTGCGCCACCTTCTGCCGCTGGGCGGCGATCTCCGGCGCGCCCATCCGGCTCACGTTGCGCTCGGCATTGCCCGCATCCAGGTCGGCGGCCGAGCGCTCGTACTGGGCGATGGTCGCGGCCAGGGCCTTTGGGTCTCCGGCGCCGAGTCGCAATTGCAGCGCCTCGCGGGCCATCTTCTGGCTGAGCATGCGCTGCGCACCGGCCACGTTGATGGTTTCCGGCGAGATCGACATGCTCAGGTACAACGCCACCGAGGCGCAGGCGGCCAGGCCGAACATCAGTGCATAGGACAGTAGGAACTGGGCGTTCAGGGTCTTCAACCCGAGCCCCCGCAGAATCCGATCGAACACCCTGGCGACGCTTTCGTTCATTGGCTTTTCCCCACTGGACTGCAGAAACCGATAACCACCCCATCGGCCCGTCGCGCCTGGGCTTGAATCGTCACTTCGCCGATTCCGTCCCCGAGCGCCTCCCTCTCCAGAGCGTGGCCCCCGGCGGGCAAGGCCTGAAGACAGTTTGCCGCTGCGGCATCGGGACGCGCCCTGTAAACTCTGGCAGGTACCCGGCACGCCGCGCCGGAGACGTCATGGAACCCAGCCCGCAAGGACGCCCGCGTGATCCCCGTCGCCCCTCTTCCCCTGATCGTCCCGCTTATCTACCTGTCGTCGTTCGTCGCCGGCATCTGGCTGCTGGTCTGGCTATCGCTCCTGGCCTTCAGCCCGCGCGCGCGCCAGCGCTTGCGCCGTCGCTGGCCGAGCCGCGGCCTGCTGATGCTGCTCCTGCTGATCCCGTTGGGACTGCGCGCCTGGCTGGAGATCGGTCTCTGGCAGTACGAGCGCGAACGCGCGCGCGAGGAAGCCGCGCACAGCGCCGTGCTCGAGCGCCCCTCGCGCCTCGGAGGCATCGAGATGCCTGCCGGCACCCGGCTGAAGCTGGAACTCAAGCACCAGCCAGAAAGCTTCCGCGAAGCCGAATTCCCCACCCCGGTGACGATCCGCGGCGTCGCCACCCGCCACCTGCAACGCTGGCTGCAGAGCGAGCAGGACGACCCGCAGGACCCATGGAAAACCACCGGCGTCCATCCCACTTCGCTGCGCCTGCGTGGCGAGGGCGTCGCCGAGATCGAAGGCTGGCGTTGCGACGCCAGCCAGGAAATCGCCTTCGCCAGCGAGCGCGACGGGCGTCCCGCCGCCTTCGAAGGCTGTAGCCTGGCGACCGGCAACCGCGCCGACGAGATCGACTTCCCCGCCGGTGCGCGATTGTTCGCCAGCGACGGCATGGCCTACACCGACGGCTACCGCGACGCCGAGCGCTGGCGGGTAATGCCGGAAACCGGGCAACAGGTGTCGGTGCGCGGCATCGCGCTGAGCGGCGGCGCCCTGGCCTTCGACCGCGACCGCCGCCTGTACGGCCTCGGCGGCACGGTCCTCGCCGAGGCCTTGCAACTGGGCGCCTGGCACTACCCGGCGGGTACCGAGGTCAGCCTTTCGCCCCGCGCCGCCTGGCGCGCGCAACATCCGCACGCCTGGCTGTTCAGTCCTACCCGCGAAGCCGCTTCGCATGCCTCCGGCGAGCGCCTGGAACACGGCACCTCGCTGTTGCAGACGCTGGACGGCCAGGAACTCGAGCGCCTCGACAACCGCGCGGCAGGAGTCATCGACTTCATCGAACTGGAGATCGGCGACGACCGCTGAACCCGCGCCTCGCGGTTATCTGAGGCTCAGCCGGCAGCGCGGCGGGAAGGGCAATCAGGAAATGGACGAGGCGCATGGACCCTCCGTGGCCATCACTGCGGTATGGCTAGGCATTTTCCCGATCCCGCGGGAAAAGCGATGCCGCTTCGCTTGCCGCACAGCGAAACAGGGCTAGTCTTATCAAGGTGACTTTCTCCTATGGTGGTCACCAAAGCCCCGGGGGCCGCTCATCCCCCCGGGGCTTTCCCTCTCACCTGCTGCCTCTCCCCTCCTTGATACAGCAGCCCATCGCAGTTCAACGAGGAAACCCGATGAAACTCAGCATTGTCGCCCTGGGCCTGTTGTCCATGGCAGGGGTGCTCATCTGCACCTATCTGATCCTGAAATCGCTCAGTGCCATCTGATATCGCTCATCTACGAAGCTGTGGATGCCCATGGGCAGATCGAGCAGTCCGCGCGTAGGATGGGCAGGCACGCTTCCTGCCCATTTTCCGCCAGGAAAAGAAAGGAATTCCTTTCCGAGATTTCCACAGAGGTCATGGATGAAAAAAAGCCCCCTGCTGATACTGAGCGTACTCCTCGCCGCCTGCGGCCCCGACAAGCTGATTTCCGACCTGCCGTCGCCGAACGGGCAATACCACGTCGAGGTTCGGAAATGCCCGGAGAAAGGTTCGATCACCTGGGGCGAAGAAATACAGGTCTCCCTCCTCGAAACCGGGAAATCGGAAAAGTGCCATTCAGTCGTGCAGTCGCTGGCGCAATTCGACCTGCGCGCATCCGCGGACCAATTGCAACTGGAGTGGCTGTCCGATACGGAACTCAGGGCCTGGCACCCTAGCTTCGAGCCCGGAAACCAAGCGGACGGCTCGCGCCTGAAGCACGATGCGCCGGTGAAGATGGTCTTTGCGCCGAAGCGCTGAGCGACTCAAAGGACGCACCTGTATTCCGCCGCAGCAGGAGATGTCAAAGCAGGCCGCTTACTCGAGCTACACAACCGCGAGTGCCTGATTAAAGACTGGAAAATATGAAACAAAGCGGCGCCATCCACAGCGCCAGGTTGATCGTCCATTGCAGCGCTCTTTCGCGAGCGCTCCCCAGCTTTCGCTGCTGGAGCACGAATGCCAACGCAGTGGAATGCAGCAACAGGGCGCAGGCAGGAAAGACCAGCAGGTAGGCGAACAGCCCAGGCGCATTCATATTGGGATAGCTATGGCTGACGAGCGATCGCCAGTACGCCACCAGGAAAGTGCTCGCGACCGCGAGGCTGAGTCCCAGGCTGATGCGGCTATACCACTTCATCGATACCCTCCCGGCGCGCCTTCCGGACCTACGCCGATCGTTCCGGAAAACAGCCCGAACCGCCTCGCCTCACCCTGCTTCAGTCAGAGCGGCTCAGGGCTTCCGGGGCTCGTTGCCGAGCAGACGATCGAGCTCGCCCATGACGCGATCGCTCTTGGCCTCTTCGAGCTTGCGCCGGGCCTCGGCGAGATTGGCCTGGGCGCGCTCCATCTCGACCATGCCGACGGCGGTGATCACCGCCTGCAATGGCACGCCCCTGCCGGTGGAGCGCATGCCGTTGCGTTCGCGTTGCTGCGGCGCGCAGATGAACTGGAGGACAGCCTCATGGCTTTCGTTGGGCAGCGGGGTCCAGCCCTTGGCGAAGGTGAACTGGAGGTTCGTGGGTTGCCCGTTGTTGGAGAAGGTCTTGGCGTTGACCACCTTCACCTCTCGCGTATCGCAGCGGTACTGGTGCGCGCTGAGCAGATGGAAGGAGTCGAACAGCATGGCGATCTGCACCTGCCAGGCGTTTTCGATACCCGGCACCGGTGCCAGCGAATCGGCATCGGCCAGGAACACGTCAAGCTCGGCAGGGTCGTCGCCCTTGTGTACCACCCACCAGTCTTCGGCCCAGGCATGGCCGGATGCGGCCAGCAGCGCGGAGCACAGCCAAGTCGCGGCACTGCGGGAAACCTTGCGATAGACGTTCATGTCACCTTCCTTGTGGGGAAATGCTTCCGTGGATAAGGGCGACACCCGGCGCCCCTGAGCGAACACCCGCTATTTCAATGACAGCGGCACGCCCCAGACCGGGTCTTCCATGCCCTGCTTGCGCAGCGGTGTGATCTGCAGGGGCTGCAGCCTGGACAGCAGTTGCCGGTGCTTGTCGCTCAGGGCCCGCTGGGCGATCAGGGACTGGCTGAAGTCCATCGGCGCCGGCCAGGTGTAGACGGTCAGGTTTTCCAATGGGCATTCGATCTTCTTCGGATCGATCGCCCGGCACTTCGACTGTTGGTACTTGTAGCCGGGGGTCTTGAGGTGCATGCGCGGGGCCAGCAGCAATTGCCCGCCCTGCACGCTGAAGCTGGCCAGCGCCTTGTCGACCGGCAAGCGTGCCTGGATCTTGATCGAAGGTACGTCGCGGGAGTCGGTCTGCTGGTAATAGCCGGCCTGGGAGCCCTGGGTCGTTTGCGTGTATTGCTGCTCGCCCCAGCTCACGCAGGCGCCCGAGGCCACATGCACGGCGGTGCAGACCTTCTCGGTCTTGATCTCGCTGCCATAGGTGGCATCTTTCCAGACTTCTTCCCGGTAGTACTCGCGATACAGCTCGGGGGACAGGTACGCGGTGCCGTTGGCGCCATGGCCCGAACCGGGCGGACCGCCGCGGGCGCCAACCTGGTCGAGCAAGCCATGGATCTGGTAGTCGTCGCCGCCGGTCAGCAGGTACTTGCCGGGCGGCAGGATATGCACCTCGAAGGCCTTGAACAGATAGGTCTCGTCGGGCTTCCGCTGCAGCGCGTTGGTCTGGAACTTGCGACCGAAGGTCACCTTCGGGTCCTTCTCGTACTCCCAGATCGCCGTTGGCGTCCACTGGGTCATGGTCAGCGCATCGCTCAGGGACTTGTGCGGCATCACGTCGGCCACCAGTACCACGGCCATGTTCCCTTTCAGCGCCTGGTCCACCAGGTCCAACATCTGCGCGTTGCGCGGATCGTCCATGCTGCCATAGGCGCCCGAATCGAGTTCCGACACGCAACCGGAAAGGGAAAGAGAAAGCAGCAAGGCGGCGGAAAGGGTAAAACGCGGGCGGGACAGTCTCATGTATCGATCCTTGATAGAGGCTGGTGCGGGTCGTCGAACGGCCCATCTTACTGGCCCCAGCCTGGATCGCAATATTTCAAATGAACTAGGTCGGCAGGGGCACACCGGCAGGGCCAGGAGCTGCCACGGCCCGCCGGCCCTCGTTGGTTCGGCTCCTCCCGATCAGACTGCCCACAACCGGCTGCAGACCTTCAGGCGTCGGAATCGGCGCCGCCTGGCATGCCCTTCCTCGGGAAACGAGACCGAATCGCCCTGCCCGGCCGGCATCACTCAGGAAGAATGGTGATTCCGCGTGCCCTGAGACTGCGCCGGTCTTTTCGGAGAGTTTCCAGCAACCGGTCCCTTGTCTCCCGGACGTGCGATTCGACCATCCCCGCGGCGCGTTCGATATCGCATGCCCTCAAGGCGGCGATGATGGCGCGATGCTCGGCCCAGCCGTGATGTTCCGGTTGGCTCTCCAACCATCTGACACGCTGGAGGCGCGTCAGGGCCTCGCCGAGCCCCCGACTGATGAATTCATTGCGGGCCAAACCGGCAATCCAAAGGTGGAATTGGCGTCCGGCAGACTCGGTCTCTTCTGCCGAGGCATTTATCGGCACCGCATCCAGTATGGCCTCCCCCTCCCGGAGATAGCTTTCTTCCGCCTCTTTTCCACCGAGGCGAACTGCCGTTACCTCAAGCATCTCCCGGTATACGAACAATTGTTCTATTTCCTGAAGATCGATGGGCGGCACCAGCCATCCCCGGCCCTCCCTCGCAACGAGACCTTCAGCCTCAAGACGAACCAGTGCCGTGCGGATAGAGCTTCGCGAGGCCCCTGTCTGCCCTTCGAGCCAGCGCTCCGTCAGGCGCTCTCCAGGGCCGATCTCCATATCCAGAATCAAGCGGCGCAGCCGCTCTTCAGCCTGCTGAATGACCGTCATTAGGTGCCTCCGATTGACAGATCCATTGGCCAACGTCAATGTATACCAAATTGGTATACCAAATTGACTGTGTGGTATCGAGTGTCTCTGATCGGAGTCTGCTGATGCAAGGCAACATGAACGAACCCGCTATCGACTGCTGGCAACGCAACCTCGCCGTGTGCTTGTTCGGAGCCTTCACCACCGTCTTCGCCATGACACTTATCCTGCCGTTCCTCCCGGTCTACATAGGTCAACTCGGGGTATCGGGCCACGCTGCAATCGTGCAGTGGTCGGGTATCGCCTACGCCGCCACTTTCGTCACCGCCGGGTTGGTAGCACCGCTTTGGGGGATGCTTGGCGACCGCTACGGTCGCAAGCCCATGCTGGTCCGAGCTAGCCTGGGAATGGCGATCACCATGTTGCTGATGGGGCTGGCCTCCGATATCTGGCAATTCATCGGCTTGCGCTTGTTGGCGGGAATCGCCGGCGGGTACTCGTCGGGGGCAACGATCCTGGTCGCGGTGCAAGCTCCGAAATCCCGTTCGGCATGGGCATTGGGTCTTCTTTCCTCGGGCGTGATGGCCGGCAATCTGTTAGGGCCGCTGGTTGGCGGCTTCCTGCCTCCTCTGATCGGCATACGAGCCACATTCTGGGGCGCCAGTGGATTGATCTTCATTGCGTTTGTCTTCACGACCTTCATGTTGCGCGAGACTGCACGCCCCTCCGTCCCCGCCGTCGAAGAACCTCCCAAGGTCGGTTGGTCGAATATGCCCAACAAGGCGGTGATCCTCGCCATGCTGGCGACAGGCCTGCTGCTGATGATTGCCAACATGTCGGTCGAACCGATTATCACCGTCTATATCGAAACGCTGCTCGAGGACTCGAGGCGGGTGACGTCTGTGGCGGGTCTGGCCATGTCGGCGGCAGCGCTCGGAAGCATCATCTCCGCGACCTATCTGGGTAAGGTGGCCGACCGGATTGGCTACGGCGTCATCATGATAGCCGCGCTGAGCGTCGCGGCCGTCCTGCTGATTCCCCAGGCTTTCGTATATGCGGGGTGGCAACTCATCGCCCTGCGCTTCCTGATGGGCATGGCGCTTGGCGGCCTGCTTCCGTGCATGGCCGCTGTAATCCGCCATAGCGTCCCGGAGCGATTCGTCGGCTCGGCAATGGGCTGGTCGCTATCCGCGCAATTCGCCGGCCAGGTAATCGGGCCGGTAATCGGAGGGTTCGTCGGTGGCCAGTTCGGGATGCGCAGCGTTTTCCTGGTAACCAGCCTGTTGATGCTGGCAGGGGCGCTATTCAACTGGCGAGCCCTTGGGCACTCCACCCGCTAGACGGTTTTCCACCACCCAGAGGTCGTCATGACTGAGCTCGTGCTTGAATCTCCCTTTAATTCCGCCCTGCTGCTGATGGATTTCCAGGAATTCGTGCTGAACAACTTCGTGCCCGCACCTCGCGCAGCCGAGGTAGTGGCCCGCACCTCCAGATTTCTTTCCAGGGTACGGCAAACCGATATGCTTGTAGTTCATGTAACGGTGGGCTGCCCGCCCGATGGTCCGCCAATGGACAGGCGCAACAGGCTATTCCGCGAGCTACGTGAAAGTGGCTTGATCGAACCGGGAAGCCCCGGGTTGGCGATCACCGCCGCCTTGCAGCCGATCGAAAGCGAACCGGTCATTACGAAGAGTCGCGTCGGCGCCTTCACGGGTACGGAACTGGACGAGCTTCTCTGGGCGCATGATATTGAAACATTGCTCATCGCTGGAGCCACTACCTCAGGCGTAGTGCTGACGACGGTTCGCCAGGCGTTCGATCTGGACTACCAGTTGGTTGTGCTCAGAGACGGCTGTGTCGATGGCGATGCAGAGTTGCATGACTACCTCATGGCCAGAGTCATTTCCGACCACGCCACGATCACCGAAATCGATGAAGTGGCGAAAACTCTACGCATGTAGAGTGCGCCAGCCATACAGAAGCAACGGTCGTTCCCGAGTACCGCCGCCCAGACCCTTGGCAACTTCCCTCGCTCGATCCCACCTCCGATAAAAGCATCGGCGATGTGCTCGGCGACTCCTCGGGGCTATCGAAGCTGACCATCAGTAGCGTCAAGGCCACTCACCGGGAACGCTTCTTTGGGCTGGAACCCGCCTCCCTGCCAAAAGGCTTTCAAGATCCGGGAGCTCGATACTATCGTCGAGCGCATGTAGAGAGGCCCAGTGGAGGGTAACGACTACCTCCTCGGGTCTGGCAACCATTTTGCCTGGCAGCGCCCCAGAAAATGGCGATCGAGTCCATCCCCACGAAAGATGTACCAGGGGCGGAGATTCTGGTCAGTGACTGAAAAACGGTGGCGGCCCAGGTCGAGAGGCTGATGGAGACATCATCCGAATCGAAGTACTGGTGACAGCCTACCAGCCGTGCTGGAAAGCCTCGGGTTATCGGACACCGACGCTGGGCGGGTGGAACTGCTCATTACCGACGATATGGCAAAGGCCCCATCCCTGATAAAATCCCCGCCCTGCTCCGCTCCCCCTACCGAAGTCCCGATGCGCCCAGAACCGACTACCACCCCCGCCACCCTCTCACGCCGCTTTTCCGTTGCGCCGATGATGGACTGGACCGATCGCCACTGCCGCTTCTTCCTGCGCCAGTTGTCCCGTCACACCTTGCTCTACACCGAGATGGTCACTACCGGCGCGTTGCTGCACGGCGATCGCCAGCGCTTCCTCCGCTACGACGAATGCGAGCACCCGCTGGCGCTGCAGCTGGGCGGCAGCGTGCCGGCGGAATTGGCGGCCTGCGCGCGGCTGGCGGAAGAGGCCGGCTACGACGAGGTCAACCTCAACGTCGGTTGCCCCAGCGACCGGGTCCAGCACAACATGATCGGCGCCTGCCTGATGGGGCATCCGGCGCTGGTGGCGGACTGCGTGAAGGCGATGCTGGATGCGGTGGAGATAGCGGTGACGGTGAAGCACCGCATCGGTATCAACGGGCGCGACAGCTATGCCGAGCTCTGCGATTTCGTCGGCCAGGTGCGCGAGGCCGGCTGCCGGAGCTTCACCGTGCATGCGCGGATCGCCATCCTCGAAGGGCTCTCGCCCAAGGAAAACCGCGAGGTGCCGCCGCTGCGCTACGAGGTCGCGGCGCAATTGAAGAAGGACTTCCCGGACCTGGAGATCGTCCTCAACGGCGGCATCAAGACCCTTGAGGCCTGCCGCGAGCACCTGCAGACCTTCGACGGCGTGATGCTCGGTCGCGAGGCCTACCACAACCCCTACCTGCTGGCCGCGGTGGACAGCCAGTTGTTCGGCAGCGAAGCGCCGCCGCTCAGTCGCAGCGAGGCCTTGCTCCGTCTGCGTCCGTACATCGAGCGACACCAGGCGGAAGGCGGCGCGATGCATCACGTGACCCGCCATATCCTCGGCCTGGCCCAGGGCTTCCCCGGCTCCCGGCGATTCCGCCAGTTGCTCTCGGTGGACGTGCACAAGGCCGCCGATCCGCTGCGGGTTTTCGACCAGGCGCTGGAACTTCTGGCGGGGCGATAGCTCCCATTGAGCCGCGCCTGCGGCTCGGGTAAGGTCGGGGGATTCTTCTTCCCAAGAACCCACCTGACAAGACCTCGCCATGACTTCGAAGCTGGAACAACTCAAGCAATACACCACGGTGGTCGCCGACACCGGCGACTTCGATGCCATTGCCCGCCTGAAGCCGGTGGACGCCACCACCAACCCGTCGCTGCTGCTCAAGGCTGCTGCCCTGCCGCGCTACGCCGAGCACCTTCGACAGGCTACCGCGGGTAGCGGCGGTGACGCCGGACTGGCTTGCGACCGCTTCGCCGTGGCAGTCGGCAAGGACATCCTCGGAGTCATTCCCGGACGTATTTCCACCGAAGTCGACGCGCGCCTGTCGTTCGACAGCGAGGCCACCCTCGCCCGCGCCCACCGCCTGATCGAGCTGTACGACGAACAGGGCATCGACCGCGAGCGGGTGCTGATCAAGATCGCCTCCACCTGGGAAGGAATCCGCGCCGCCGAGATTCTGGAACGCGAAGGCATCCAGACCAACCTGACCCTGCTGTTCTCCTTCGCCCAGGCGGTGGCCTGCGCCGACGCCGGGGTGTTCCTCATCTCGCCGTTCGTCGGGCGCATCTACGACTGGTACAAGAAGAGCGAGAACCGCGACTACGCCGGCGCCGAGGATCCCGGCGTGCAGTCGGTCTCGCGCATCTATCGCTACTACAAGGCCAACGGCTACAAGACGGTGGTGATGGGCGCCAGCTTCCGCAATCTCGGCCAGATCGAGCAACTGGCCGGCTGCGACCGCCTGACCATCAGTCCCGACCTGCTGCAACAACTGGCTGACGCCCAGGGCGAGCTGCCGCGCCTGCTGCTGCCGGGCGAAGGCGAGCCGCGCCAGGTGCTCGACGAGAGCGCTTTCCGTTGGCAGATGAACGAGGACGCCATGGCCACCGAAAAGCTGGCCGAAGGCATCCGCCTGTTCGCACGCGACCAGGAAAAGCTCGAATACCAGTTGGCGACCCGCCACTGATCGCCGCTGCCGGCGGGACGCGCATGCAGGGCGTCCCGTTCCGGCGCTGCGGAATTCAGCAGGAGTTAGGGAAGGGATCGACCGGTTAATGGCGCTCCAGGGCGCTGACCAGGTCGTGGAAGGCTTCGCGGTTGGATTCGTTGAGGCCCATCAGGATGCGGTGCGCCTCCAGGACCTTGTCGCGCACCACATCTTCCGACTGGTCCTGCGGCGGCAGGTCGGACAGGCACTCCGGACACGGAATCGGACGATCGACGATATTGAACACCTGATCGAAACCCATCGACTGCAACAGACGGGTAATGTCCGGATTGGTGGTCACCAGCGTGGGCAACAGGCCGATTTTCTGCCGCGACAGGATGGACAGCTTGGCCAGCAGGCCGAGCGTGGTGCTATCGATGCTCTGGGTTTCCGTAAGATCGATGATGATCGCCGAGAAATTCAGCGCAGCGAAGATCTTTTCGATGGTGGAATCCAGGGCCGAGCACAGGGTGAGGCGGACCTCACCGACGAATTTCAGAACGAAGGAGCCGTTCTGTTCGGCAAACTGGATTTTACCGGTACTCATGCAAGGTTCCTGCTCAACACCAGCAAGGCGATATCATCCGGCATCTCCGCCAGGTTGGCCAGCCCGAAGACCTGGCGCAGCCCGTCGAGGGTGCCTCCGGCGGCTGCCACCTGCTCCGGTAGCAAAGCCTCTTTCTCCTTCAGCGTAGCTCCTGGCAGCACATCGAGGATGCCATCGGAAAACAGCGACAGGCTGAAGGAAGGGGGCAACTCCATGACCCGGTCGTCATAGCTCGCATCGTCGAACAGGCCCACCGGCAGGCCACGGCCTTCCAGGTAGCTCGCCTGCCCGTCGACGAACAGTACCGGGAGCGGCAGGTGGCCGCCGATGCTGTAGGTCAGGCAGTTCTTCTCCAGGTCGATGACCCCGCCGAGCATGGTCACGTGCTTGCCCAGCTTGGTATTGATCAGGCCGCGGTTGATGTGCGCCAGCACCTCGGACGGCTTGAACTCCGGGAGCGTGCCGTTGCGCCGTGACTCGTAGAGCAGACGCGTGGTCATGAACTTCAGCAGCACCGTGACGAAGGCCGAGGAAGCGCCATGGCCGGAAACGTCGGCCAGGTAGAACGCCACGCGTCGCTCGTCGACCCGGAAGTAGTCGACGAAGTCGCCAGAGAGATACAGCGACGGAATGATCCGGTGGGAAAACTCCAGCCCCTCGATGCTCCACGGCGTCACCGGAAGCATGTTCATCTGCACCTGGCGTCCAGCGTTCTGGTCCTCCTGGAGCAGGTTCAGGCTGGCCTGCAATTCGCGGTTGGCGGCTTCCAGCTTGTCGCGGTAGCGCTGGTTCTCGACCCGCAGGTAGGCGCGATCCAGGGCCCGGCGCACCGAATGCTCGAGCACCGCGAGGTCTTCCAGGGGCTTGATCAGGTAGTCGGCGGCGCCCAGGCGCAAGGCTTCCACCGCATCGCTCATCACGCCGGCTCCGGAAAGCACGATGATCGGCGTTTCCGAAGCGGTCTGGCGGATGCGGCGGATCAGTTCGAGGCCGTCGATCTGCGGCATGCGCAAATCGCAAATGACCAGGTCCGGCTGTTCGCTTTCGAAGATCTGCAGGCCCTGCAGACCGTTGAGGGCCTGCAACACCTTGAAGTTGCTGTCTTCCAAGTAGGCAGCGAGGCTTTCGCGCACCACCTCGTCGTCATCGATGATCAGCAGCGTGGCACTGACTTTATGCATGGGTCATCCAGGCAAACGGCGCCGGAAACAGTGGGTCCTAGGCGCTTATTGTAAGTGACAACAGCGCGGCTACGGGGTTCGACAAGGCGCAGACGGTACTCCCATCCGTTGAGCAGTTCAAGCCGTTGACCTTTGCCGGAAAATCCGCCTTTGTCCGTCCGATCCCGTCCGCACGGTATAAACTTTGACGATAATCGCCAGGATTGCCAGTCGCCCCCCCATCGCCCCGACCATGAGGATCAGCCCATGCAGCCCATCGAGCACAACTACAGCGAGAAGCGCGACTTCATCCGCATGAAGCTCGACACCCCGGTCACCATCCGCTGCGAAGGCCGCGAGTCGGTGGCCCTGTGCCGGGACCTGTCCGCCAGCGGGCTGCTGCTGGAAGCGCAAAGCGAGCTGGCTCCGGGCGACCACCTGCGGGTGAGCATCCCGTCCACCCACGAGACCCTCACCGGCCTGGAACTGGAAGCCCGCGTGGTGCGCTGCGAACGGCTCGGCCCGGGGCGGCATAGCCTGGGGCTGAGCATCGTCGCGATCCACTGAAACGACGAAAGGCGACCCAAGGGCCGCCTTTCCAGGTGTCGCACGAAGCGGGTCGACTTAGAAGTCGTCCTCCACCTCGCCGTCCTTGACCTTGAATTCGCGGTTCTGCAGGTAGGCGTTGCGGATGAAGATGTACTTGTCGCCGCTGATCAGTTTTTCCGACTTCAGCAGGTTGGCACGGGTGTCGACGGTGTTGATGCCGAACATCACGTTGCGCGCGCGTACGTCGTCCATGTAGTGGTAGGGACCGACATAGATGTCCGGGATCTTCGCCGGGGCATCGCGCAGCGTGCTCGGGCCGAGGAACGGCAGCATCACGTACGGGCCGCTGCCGACGCCCCAGTAGCCCAGGGTCTGGCCGAAGTCCTCGTCGTTGCGCTGCAGGCCCATCGGGGTCGCCACGTCGATCAAGCCGGCCAGACCGAAGGTGCTGTTGAACAGCAGGCGGCTGGTGTCCACACCGGCATTGTGGAACTTGGCCTGCAACAGGTTGTTGGCCAGGTTCTTCACGTCGCCGAGGTTGTTGAAGAAGTTGTGCACGCCGTCCTGAACGAAGTTCGGGGTGACCTTCTGGTAACCCTGGGCCAGCGGTTTCAGCGCATAGGTGTCCAGGGTGTCGTTGAAGGTGAAGATGGGACGGTTGATGCTTTCCCAAGGGTCTTCTTCACTGGCCGCCAGGGACAGCGTGGGTGCCAATGCGAGGCTGGCGCAAGCCAGGATTCGGGCACTACGTTCGATCCAGTTCACGCCGCGGGCGCGCATTGCTGTATCTCCTTTGCATGACTAGTCTTGGCCGCCAGCGCGGCTTCAGCGTGCGCGCAGTATATAGGCTCGCATTGATTTTGAGACTAGAAGAGTTACGAGATGGCTGACAGACAATTGCTACACACGGCCCATATCCCGGTGCGCTGGGGCGACATGGACAGCTACGGGCACGTCAACAACACCCTTTATTTCCAGTACCTGGAAGAAGCCCGGGTGGCCTGGTTCGAAACCCTTGGCATCGACCTGGAAGGCGCTGCCGAGGGGCCGGTGGTGCTGCAAAGCCTGCACACCTACCTGAAGCCGGTGGTGCATCCGGCCACCGTGGTGGTGGAACTGTACGCCGGCAAGCTGGGCACCAGCAGCCTGGTACTGGAACATCGCCTGAGCACCCTGGAAGATCCGCAAGGCACCTATGGCGAAGGCCACTGCAAGCTGGTCTGGGTGCGCCACGCGGAAAACCGCTCGACGCCCGTGCCGGACAGCATACGCGCCGCGATCGCCTGACTCAGGCGCCCGGATAGGCCGCGTCGAGCACGATCTCCAGGGCGTCCGGGCGCCAGAACTCCTGGTCGAACTCGACCACCCTCTGCCCCTCCGCGTAACTCAGTCGCTCCAGGTACAGCGCCGGCGAACCCGGCGCCAGTTGCAGCGGCTCGGCCTGGGCCGCGTTCAGCGCGGTCGGGTGCATCGCCAGTTGGCAGCGCGTCGGCTGCAGGCCGAAACGCTCGCGCAGCAGGCTCATCAGCGAAGTATCGAGGTCGTGGTCCAGCAGGCCTGGGCACCACCCGGCATCCAGGGCGATCAGTTCGATCAGCACCGGACGCTCGTCCACCCAGCGGCGCCGTTGCAGGAAATACACCGGCGCGCTGTCCTCCAGCCCCATCCGCTTGGCCAGCCAGGCGCCGGCTGCTCGCCGCTCGGCGTGCAACGTCTCGGTACGCGGCTGGCGTCCCTGGGCGCTGACGTATTCCATGAAGCCGGTGGTACGGGTCGGGTTGTAGCGGATCCGCGGCGGCGCGACGAACCAGCCGCGGCGGTTCTCGCGATAGACCAGGCCTTCGGTTTCCAGTTGCTGCAGGGCTTCGCGAAGGGTGATGCGGGTACACAGGAAGCGCTCGGCCAACTCCCGCTCGGGGGGAAGTTTCACCTGCAGCACGCCCTGGGCGATATCCGCGGCGAGCTGGTCGCGGATGCGCAGGTACTGACGAGATTGATCGACCGGCATGACGGCCTCGCTGATTCAGACCGGCCGATTATAACGGCAGCCCGTCGGCCTATCGCCACTGCCACGAAAACGTCACGGCGGCGTCACAAAACCCCTCTAGGCTGGCCTAGACCATTTGCCAGACGCCTTTCGCATGCCCAGCTCCGACCAACTCCCGCGCTTCACCGCCCTGCTCTTCGGACTCTCCGGCGGCCTGGTGGATTTCGGCGCCCGGACCCTGTCCCTGGCGCTGCTGCGCAGCCATCCGCATAGCCCTGCCGAACACCTCCGCGACGCCAGTCTGCTGCCCTTCGCCGAGGCACAAAGCTTCCTGTTGCGGCGCAAACCGAACAAGAGCGAGCGCCAGCGCCTGGAGCAAGCCCTCGACGAAGCCGCCGGGGAACAGGCCGAAGCTATCGCCGGTGCCGTGGCCCTGTTGGAGAGCCTGGACGAACAACGGATTCCCTACGCCTGGCAGGACGAGCTACCGGAATCGGTCTGCCAGCGCCTTGCCGCGCCGCTCGGCCGAGCGGACGCCCTGATCCCCCTCGCCGGCGCGCGCCCCTGGCCGGCCCCCGATGGCTGCTGGCAGGCCCTCGCCCGGCTGGGCATCGAGCGCCTCGACGGCTGCGTGCTGGTCAGCGCCCAACCGCGTCAACTCCAGGCCGGACTCAATGCCGGGCTATGGACCATCGGCCTGGCCGCCAGCGGGCCGTCGTGCGGCCTCTCGCCGGCCGACTGGGACGCTCTCGGACACACCGAGCGCGACCGCTTGCGCGCCGACGCCACCCTGGAACTGTACCGCCTGGGCGTGCATTCCGTGATCGATCACCTGGGCGAGCTGCAACCCTGCCTGCACGACCTCGCCGTCCGCCGCCTGAAAGGAGAAAAACCATGAGCCGCGCCCGTCACCGCTTTCTCGACGAACTGGCCGAACGCTTCGCCAGCCATGGCGCCGAGCCCTATGGCGAGGCAGTCAGCCAGGCCGAGCACGCGCTGCAGTGTGCGACCCTGGCCGAGCGCGCCGGCTGCTCGGACAGCCTTGTAGTCGCCGCCCTGCTGCACGATATCGGCCACCTCTACGAAGACCCGGCGCAGATCGACGAGGAGGACCTGCGCCACGAGGAATTCGGCGCACGCCTGCTGCGCGAGCTGTTCCCAGAGTCGGTCTGGCAGCCGGTGCGCCTGCACGTATCGGCCAAGCGCTTCCTCTGCGCGGTGGACCCGAGCTACCACGCCAGCCTGTCGCCGGCCTCCCGGCACAGCCTGGTGCTGCAAGGCGGGTCGTTCGACGAGCGTGCCGCCGCGGCCTATATCAAGGCGCCCTATGCCCAGGACGGCCTGACCCTGCGCCGCCTCGACGACCTGGCCAAGGACCCGGCCATGCGCACCCCCGAACTGACGCACTTCTTCCCGCTGCTGGAACGCCTGCTGCGGATTGATCCGGATCGCGCACATCTGCGCCCGACAGGTTAATCTGTTCGGCATGGACGGACCTTTCGGCGCCCGCCGGAGGTCCACCGAAGACTTGTACGTCGAGGGAAATACCATGCCGAAAGAGAGTCTGCTGCGCGAACTGTCCGCCCTGCGCGAGCAACTGGAGCAACAACCGCCGCTGAACGAAGAGCAGCGCGCCGAACTGGAACTCCTGATCAGGGACATCGAACTGAAACTGGCCAACGAGGACGCCCTCAACGAAGGCAGCCTGGTCGATGGGGTCAACCTCGCCGTCGAGCGCTTCGAGGTCAGCCACCCGACCCTCGCCGGCACGCTCCGCTCCATCGTGCAGAGCCTGGCCAACATGGGTATCTGAACGACTTGCCGAAATGAAAAGCCCCGGCATGGCCGGGGCTTTTTCGTATCCGCGTGTTGCGAGGCGTTACTGGCGCACCAGGCGTCGGTTGTCCGGTGCGACCTCCGCCAGGCTGCGGTAGGGATTGATATCCAGGCCGCCACGGCGTACGTAGCGCGCGTAGACGCTGAGCGCCTGCGGCTGCAACAGGCGCTGCAGGTCGAGGAAGATGCGTTCGACGCACTGTTCGTGGAAGTCCTGGTGCTGGCGGAAGGAAACCAGGTAGGCCAGCAGGCTGGCCGGGTCCAGCGCCGGGCCCTGGTAGTCGACCACCAGGGTGCCCCAGTCGGGCTGGCCGGTGACCGGGCAGTTGGACTTGAGCAGGTGGCTGTAGAGCTGCTCCTCGACGATCCGCCCGGCGTCGCAGCGCAGCAGTTCCGGGCGCGGCTGCTCGTAGCCGTCGACGGCGATGTCCAGCTCGTCGATGCAGCGCCCCGGCAGACGCCCGATGCCCTCCTCGGCCACCTCGTCGAGGCTGCGCAGGCGCACGCCCACGGGCGCCCCGGCAGCGGACGAGAGATCTTTCTCCAACACCGTACGGAGCGCCTCGCGACTGTCGAAGGCGGACTGGTTGAGGGAATTGAGGTAGAGCTTGAACGACTTCGACTCGATGATGTTCGGCGAGTCCGCCGGGATCGAGAACTCACCGATCGCCACCACCGGCTTGCCGGCCGGGGTCAGCCAGGACAGCTCGTAGCAATTCCAGATATCCACGCCGCGATAAGGCAGAGTCTCGGCGCTCAGGCCAAGCTCGGCCCATTTCGCCGTGCGTGAAATGGGGAACAGCAGCGACGGCGTGTAGCTGGAGACGTATTCGCTGGTCTTGCCCAGCGGCGAATGTTCGGCGGGATGCTGCATGCGGGAAACCTGCTGGATGAATCGCGCAGGGCCCTTCCCCGCGCGCCGCGCCGCACTGGCGGGCGGCGGCAAGTGTATACGGATCGGCCGGCATCTTCACGCCGGCCGTCCGCCGGCTCAGGGCTGCACGGTCAGTTGACCGACCATCCCGGCCTGGTAGTGGCCGGGGATGTTGCAGGCGAACTCCAGCCGGGTGGCTTTGGCGAAGGTCCAGGTCAGCTCGGCGCTCTTGCCCGGCTCGACCAGCACGCTGTTGGGGTCGTCGTGCTTCATCATCCGGCCATGGTCCATGCCGGCCATGCCGTGGCCCATCTGACTATGGTCCATCGACGCCATGCCGGTCGGGGTGAGCATCCCGGACTGCTGCATCTCCAGCATCTCCTTCTGGTGCTCGGCATGCATCGCCGCGTCTCCCAGGTTGAACTCGTGCAACAGCTTGCCTTCGTTCTTCAGCACGAAGCGGACCGTCTCGCCGGCCTTGACCTCGATCACCCGCGGCTTGAAGTACATGTCGCCGAGCGCCACCTCGATGCTGCGGCTGGCCTGCGCGGCCTGGGCCGGCTTGCCGAAGGCCTGGCCGTGGGCCGGTGAAGCCTGGGCGCTGGCACCGAAAAGCACGCCGAGGACGATCAGGGAAGCGGGAAGCAGGCGGCGCGGAAACATACGGGGAATCTCCATCGGGTTGATGTCGCCTATCCTGTGTCGCTGCGCCTGCCGGCTGGCTGTCGGGAGCATTACATCTTTGTCAGCTTGCCGCCGTTGCGGACCGCGAAGGCTAAGATCGCCCAGCGCCACCGACGGGCATAAAAAACCCGCCGACCGGAAACCAGGGAACCGGTGGCGGGTGAAGACGGGATCGGAGCCCTCCGTCATCCCGTGTGGAGCCGGGGGTGGAAGAACTGGCGATCAGCAGTTTTCCTTGTCCTTCTTCGTCGCTTCGGCCTGCTTCGCCAGTTTTTCCTGGTGCGCGGCACGAGCCTTGGCGGCCTGGGCCTGCATGCGCTCGAAGACGATGTCGCCGCCGCTGTCGGCCATGGCCGGAACGGTCGGGGCGAGGACCAGCAGGAAAGCGAGGGTGGAGGCAGTGAAGGTACGCATGGGAAGTCTCCTCGAATGAGTTCCCCTGTAGTCTGCGCGGGGGCCACTGTCGCCCCCGTTACCCACTGATTACGATGCTGTCAGAAACAGGTCGGCATGGCCGGCAAATGTAACGAGGGATGAACATGAAACTGCTGATCGTCGAAGACGAACCGCGCATCGGCCAGTACCTGCGCCAGGGGCTCGCCGAGGCAGGCTTCGCCGTCGACCTGAGCGACGATGGCAACGAGGGCGAGCAACTGGCCCTGGGCGGCGACTACGACCTGCTGATCCTCGACGTCATGCTGCCCGGCCGTGACGGCTGGCAGATCCTGCGCAGCGTGCGCGACGCCGGGATGACCGTACCGGTGCTGTTCCTGACCGCCCGCGATGCCGTAGAGGACCGCGTGCGCGGCCTCGAACAAGGCGCCGACGATTACCTGGTGAAGCCGTTCGCCTTCGTCGAACTGCTCGCCCGGGTGCGCACCCTGCTGCGCCGGGGCAGCCAGCAGTTGCAGGAGACCACCCTGCAACTGGCCGACCTCGAACTCGATTTGCTGCGCCGCCGGGTGCAACGCCAGGGCAAGCGGATCGACCTCACCGCCAAGGAGTTCGCCCTGCTCGAACTGCTGCTGCGGCGCAGCGGCGAGGTGCTGCCCAAGTCGCTGATCGCCTCGCAGGTCTGGGACATGAACTTCGACAGCGATACCAACGTCATCGAGGTGGCCATCCGCCGCCTGCGCGCCAAGGTCGACGACGACTACCCGCAGCGCCTGATCCATACCGTGCGCGGCATGGGCTACGTTCTCGAAGAGCGCGACGAATGAGCGCCGGGTTCGGCTCGCGGATGTCCCTCGGCGTCCGCCTGAGCCTGCTGTTCGCCGCCTGCACGGCGGCGGTCTCGCTGATCGCCGGATTGATCTTCAGCAGGGCCATCGACGAGCATTTCGTCGAGCTCGACCATATGGCGATGTCCGCCAAGCTCGCGGTGTTTCGCGATGAGCTGCGCGGCCTCGGCTCGGAACAGCAGATGCGCCGCCGCGAAGCGGAACTGCTGCGCGAACTGGCACGCCACCCCGACCTCGGCCTGCGCCTGAACGGCCCGGATGGCAACCTCTGGTTCGAGCGCCTGCCGCAGCCTGCGCATCCCGGCCTGCCCGCCAACCGCGAACTCGGCGCCCCGCTGGAGCCCGGCAACGACGCTTCGCCGCGACTTACCGTGATCCTCGACATCAGTCATCACCAGCACTTCCTGCAACGCATGCGCCAGTTGATCTGGCTGACCATGAGCCTGTCGGCGCTGGCCACCGCGCTGCTCGGCGCCTGGGCCACCGGCGCCAGCCTGGCGCCGCTGCGACGGATGCGCGAGGTCGCCGCGCGGGTTTCCGCCAACTCCCTCACCACCCGCCTCGACGCCAGCCGGATGCCGGAGGAGCTGCGCGGCCTGGCCGGCGAGCTGAACGCCATGCTGGCGCGCCTGGAAGAAGCCTTCCAGCGCCTCTCGGCGTTCTCCGCCGACATCGCCCACGAGTTGCGCACCCCGCTCACCAGTCTGCTGACCCAGACCCAGGTGGTATTGTCCCGCCCGCGCTCGCTGGAGGACTATCGCGAGGCCCTGCACGGCAACCTCGAGGAGCTGGAACGGCTCACCGCGATGGTCAACGACATGCTGTTGCTGGCCAAGGCCGACCACGGCCTGCTGGCGCCCAGCCGCCAGGCCCTGGACCTGGGCGCGGAAGTCGACTCGCTGCTGGAGTTCTACCAGCCGCTGGCGGAAGACCACGATATCCGCCTGCTGCGCGAAGGCAGCCTGAGCCTGCCCGGCGACCGCGGCATGCTGCGGCGGGTGCTGGCCAACCTGCTGGACAACGCCCTGCGCTTCACCGCCGATGGCGGCGAGATACGTATCCGTCTCGGCGACCGACGCCTGAGCGTGGAGAACCAGGGTCCGGCGATTCCTCCCGAGCGCTTGCCGCGCCTGTTCGACCGGTTCTATCGTGCCGATCCGGCGCGCCGCGAAGGCCAGGGTGAACACGCCGGGCTCGGCCTGGCGATCTGCCGCTCCATCGTCCAGGCCCACGGCGGCGAGATCCGCTGCGAGTCTGCCGACGGCTGGACCCGTTTCGTCATCGATTTCGCTCGCCCGCGCCGATGAAACGCGAAGCCCCCATGACGGGGGCTTCGTGCTTCATGCCTTCGAGCGTTTCATTGGCGCATGCCGCGCCCGCTCACCAGCAGCCTTACGCAGCCGAGATAGAGCACCGCGGTGGCCAGCAGCATGAAGCCGATGGCCACGCCGATGCGAATGTCGGAGACGCCGAGGATGCCGTAGCGGAAGGCGTTGACCATGTGCAGGATCGGGTTGGCCAGCGACACGGTCTGCCAGAACGGCGGCAGCAGGTTGATCGAGTAGAACACCCCGCCCAGGTAGGTCAGCGGCGTCAGCACGAAGGTCGGGATGATCGAGATGTCGTCGAAGTTGCGCGCGAACACCGCGTTGATGAAACCGCCCAGGGAGAAAATGGTCGCGGTAAGCACCACCACCAGTACCGTGATGCCCAGGTGGTGCACCTGCAGCTTGGTGAAGAACAGCGACAGCAGGGTCACGATCACCCCCACCGCCAGGCCGCGCAGCACGCCGCCGATGGTGTAGCCGAGGAGGATGGTGTGCGGCGACACCGGCGACACCAGCAGTTCCTCCACCGAGCGCTGGAACTTGCTGCCGAAGAAGCTCGACACCACGTTGCCGTAGGCGTTGGTGATCACCGACATCATGATCAGGCCGGGCACGATGTATTCCATGTAGGTGAAGCCGCCCATGTCGCCGATCTGCCGGCCGATCAAATTGCCGAAGATCACGAAGTACAGGACCATGGTGATCGCCGGCGGCAGCAGGGTCTGCGGCCAGATCCGGGTGAAGCGGCGCACCTCGCGGTAGACGATGGTGTTCAGGGCGACCAGGTTGGCGCTCAGTTCGCTGCTCATCGGGCGATCCTCGTCAGGTTCTTCTCCACCAGCGACACGAACAGCTCCTCCAGGCGATTGGTCTTGTTGCGCAGGCTCAGTACCTCGATGCCTTGTGCACCCAGTTGGGCGAACAGGTCGTTGATGCCCTGGCTCTTCTCCACCTGCACTTCGAGAGTGTGGTCGTCGACCAGCCGCGTCGGATAGCCGTCGAGGGTCGGCGGCAGGGCCTGGACGTTCTTCAGGTCGAGCAGGAAGGTTTCCGAATGCAGGGTCATCAGCAGGTCGCGCATGCTGGTGTTCTGCACGATCTCGCCGTGGTCGATGATGGCGATGTTGCGGCAGAGCTGCTCCGCCTCTTCCAGGTAGTGGGTGGTGAGGATGATGCTGATGCCTTCCTGGTTGAGTTCGGTGAGGAAGCTCCACATCGAACGGCGCAACTCGATGTCGACCCCGGCGGTGGGCTCGTCGAGGATCAGCAGGCGCGGCTGGTGGACCAGCGCGCGGGCGATCATCAGGCGTCGCTTCATGCCGCCGGAGAGCATCCGCGAGGCTTCGTTGCGCTTGTCCCACAGCCCCAGCTGGGTCAGGTAGCGCTCGGCGCGCTCCTTGGCGATCTTCGCCGGGATGCCGTAGTAGCCGGCCTGGGTCACGACGATGTCGAAGACCTTCTCGAACTGGTTGAAGTTGAACTCCTGCGGCACCACGCCGAGGCAACGCTTGAGGCCGGACGGGTCCTTGTCGAGGTCGTGGCCGAACACCGAGACCGAACCGCCGGTCTTGTTCACCAGGGTCGAGAGAATCCCGATGGTGGTGGACTTGCCCGCGCCGTTGGGGCCGAGCAAGGCGAAGAAATCACCTTCGGCGACGTCCAGGTCGATGCCCTTGAGGGCCTGGAAACCGTTGCCGTAGGTTTTCGTCAATTGACGGATGGACAGGGCGGAACTCATTAGGCTTCCCGTGTCGGAAGGTAAAGAGGAAGAGCTAGATAAGGCTACGGGTAACAAAATGCAACAGTAGCCGGCTCAGGTCAGTTCGGTCATTACCGCGGTGCGGAACGCCGGGCGCTCGCGCAAGCGCAGGTACCAGGCCTCGAGGTGGGGCAGCGGCGGGCGCTCGATGGGCATCTCGAACCAGGCGTAGATGAAACAGCCCAGCGGAATGTCACCCATGCCGAAGCGTTCGCCGGACAGCCAGGGTTGGCCGGCCAGGGTCTGGTCCGGCACCCGCAGCAACTCGCCGCAGGCCTGCAGCGCCTTTGCGATCAGGGCCTCGTCGCGTTGCTCCGGCGGCGTACGCAGCGTTCCCCAGAACAGGTCGCGGAACGGCCCGGCGAGAGTCGAGGTGGTCCAGTCCATCCACTTGTCGGCGTCGGCGCGGCGCACCGGGTCCTGCGGATAGAGGTCGCCCGGCGCATAGCGGGCGGCCAGGTAGCGGACGATGGCGTTGGACTCCCAGAGGACGAAGCCGTCGTCCTCGATCACCGGTACCCGACCGTTCGGGTTCATCGCGCGGAACGCCGGCTCATCCACCAGGCCGAACGCCCCGCCGGCATCCACCGTCCGGTACTCCAGGCCAGCCTCCTCGGCGCACCACAGCGCCTTGCGCACATTGCTCGAGTTCTTCCGGCCCCAGATGGTCAACATACTCTGCGTTCCCTCTTCGGTTGATGCGGCGGATGGGTCGCCGGAGCGCCCGGACGACATGCCGCACCCTACCGAGGATGGACCGAAGAAGGAAGACGCGCCGGCTGATGGTGACTATCGACGCCCTTCATCTTGTCCGGCCTCGGCCTGGAAATCGCCGCCCAGGGCCAGCGGGCGGCCGGAGAACAGGTGCGGATAGTGCTGCTGCAGGTGAGAGAAGAACAGTTCCTCCGGCAGGTCGGCGAACTGGCCGTGATCGGCCAGGTATTCCATGTAGCGCTCGCCCTGGCGGTTGAACGGATGGAAGACGCTGTCGGCGACGCCGTCGAACTCCAGCGGAGCGACGTCGAAGGCGCGGCACAAGGCACGGTTGAACGCCGGGGTGGCCTTCACCCAGCGGCCCTCGAGGTACAGCTCGGTATAGCCGTGCATGGCGAACACCTCGCTGCGCAGCGCTTCCAGCAGGCGCGGCGTGGCCAGGTGGTTGCGCACGTCGGCCAGGCCGATCCGCGCCGGAATCCGGCAATGCCGGGCGCAGGCGGCGAGCAGGATGGCCTTGGGCACGCAATAGGACTCGCACTGCTGCAGCGCGTGGCTGGCCTTCAGGGTCTGCGGATCGCGGCTGAACACGTAGGGGTTGTAGCGCACCCCGTCGCGTACCGCGTAGTACAGCGCGACCGCCTGGTCACGCGGTTTCGCCGAATTCCCCCGGGATTTTTCCGCGAACTCCACCACCACGGGGTGGTCACTATCCACGAAGCGGCCGGATTGTAGGTAGGACTGCATGGCGGGCTCCCGGCGGGCAATTTGTCCCAGTCTAAACGGGAAGTTTTCGCCTATAACGTGACAAACCGGCCAAGCTGACCGGCCCTGCCGCCAAACGGCGGCAAACGGGCTAAGCTCGAGACGCCGCCTGGCGTCTTCATGGAGGATTCCGCATGTTGTTGCTCTGGTTAGTCGTACTGGTACTCGGTGTCGCTTACCTCGCCCATCGGCGTACCCCACCCGCTCCCGCGCTCGGCATCAGCGCCGCCTACCTGATCCTGATGGGCGTGTTCAGCCACGCGCCCGGCTGGCTGCTGCTGGTCTTCTGGCTGCTCTGGCTGGCGGTGGCGCTTCCCCTCGCCCTGCCCGACCTGCGCCGGCGCGTGCTTAGCGGTCCGCTGTTCGCCTGGTTCCAGAAAGTCCTGCCGCCGATGTCCGACACCGAGCGCGAGGCCATCGAGGCGGGCACCGTGTGGTGGGATGGCGAATTGTTCAGCGGCCGCCCGGACTGGCAGAAACTGCTCGACTACCCCAAGGCGCAACTCACCGAAGAAGAGCAGGCCTTCGTCGACGGCCCGACCGAAGAACTCTGCGCCATGGTCAGCGACTGGGACATCGGCCAGCGCATGGACCTGCCGGAAGAAGCCTGGGCCTTCATCAAGCAGCACGGCTTCTTCGGCCTGATCATTCCCAAGGAGTACGGCGGCAAGGGCTTCTCCGCCTTCGCCCACTCGCAGGTGGTGATGAAGCTCGCCACCCGTAGCGGCGACCTGGCCTCGACGGTGATGGTGCCGAACTCCCTCGGCCCGGCCGAGCTGCTGCTCCACTACGGCACCGACGAGCAGCGCCAGCGCTACCTGCCGAGCCTGGCCAAGGGCGACGACATCCCCTGCTTCGCCCTCACCGGCCCCTACGCGGGCTCCGATGCCGGCGGAATGACCGACGTCGGCATCGTCTGCAAGGGCGAATGGGAAGGTCGCGAGGTGCTCGGCCTGCGCCTGACCTGGGAAAAGCGCTACATCACCCTCGGCCCGGTGGCCACCCTCCTCGGCCTGGCCTTCAAGTGCCACGACCCGGACCATCTGCTGGGCGACGAGGAGGACCTGGGCATCACCCTGGCGCTGATTCCCACCGACACCCCCGGGGTCGAGATCGGCCGCCGCCACGTGCCGCTGGGCGCCGCCTTCATGAACGGTCCGAACTCCGGCAAGGACGTGTTCGTGCCGCTGGAGTACATCATCGGCGGGCAGGAAATGATCGGCAAAGGCTGGATGATGCTAATGAACTGCCTGTCGGTCGGACGCTCCATCTCGCTGCCGGCGGTGGGCACCAGCGCTGGCAAGGCCAGCAGCTACGTCAGCGGTCGCTACGCTCAGGTCCGCGAGCAGTTCAACGTGCCGATCGCCGCCTTCGAAGGCATCCAGGAGGCGCTCGCCCGCATCGGCGGCAACGCCTGGCTAATGGACAGCGCGCGAATCCTCACCGCCAACGCGGTGGACCTCGGCGAGAAGCCCTCGGTGCTTTCGGCGATCCTCAAGTACCACCTCACCGAGCGCGGCCGCGAGTGCATCGCCCATGCCATGGACATCCATGGCGGCAAGGGCATCATCATGGGCCCGAACAACTACCTGGGTCGTTCCTGGCAGGGCGCGCCGATCTTCATCACGGTGGAAGGCGCGAACATCCTCTCGCGCAACCTGATGATCTTCGGCCAGGGCGCGATCCGCTGCCATCCGTACGTACTCAAGGAAATGGAACTGGCCCAGCGCGAGGACAAGGACCAGGCCGCCCGCGAGTTCGACGCGCTGCTGGTGAAGCACATCGGCTTCGCCGTCGGCAACGCCGCCAGCAGCTTCCTCCTCAGTCTCAGCTGCGGCCACCTCGGCAACGCGCCCGGCGACCGCATCAGCCGTCCCTACTTCCGCGCGCTGAACCGCCTGGCGGCGTCCTTCGCCCTGCTCGCCGACTTCAGCATGATGCTGCTGGGCGGCGAACTGAAGCGCAAGGAACGCCTCTCCGCGCGTCTCGGCGATGTCCTCAGCTATCTCTACCTGGGCTCGGCGGCGCTCAAGCGCTACCACGACCTGGGCAACCCGGACTACCTGCATCCGCTGCTGCGCTGGGCCATGGAGGAAAACCTCGGCAAGGCCGAGGCGGCGCTGGAGGACCTGCTGAACAACTTCCCCAGCCGCTTCTTCGGCTGCGCGCTGAAGGTCCTGGTACTGCCGTTCGGCCGCCGGCACAAAGGGCCGGGCGACGAACTGGACGCCGAGATCGCGGAAATCCTCGGCCGTCCGGACGACGACCCGGCGTTGCAGGCGATCCTCGCCGGCGCGTTCCTGCCGAAGGACCCGCAGGACCCGGTCGGTGCCCTCGCCCACGCCTTCGACGCGGTACGCGAAAGCGCCGCGCTGGAGAAAACCCTGCACAAGGCGATCAAGGAAGGCAGGGTCCAGCCGCAAGCGGGGCAGAACCCGATCGATGCCGGCGCCGCCGCCGGCGTGCTGAGCGCCGAGCAGGCGCAAGCCCTGCACCAGGCCGAAGCGGCACGGCGCAAGGTGATCGACGTCGACGACTTCGCCAAGGAGGAACTGCAACTGGCCGACGGCAGGATCCGCTGACACTCCGCGGTAAAGCGACGGTCGCAACCGACAAAGGCGCCTTCCGGCGCCTTTGTCGTCTTCACCCACCCAAACCCGGGCGATTGGCTAGAATCGACGGGCACATCCCTGACGTACGGGAGGCCATCATGCTCAAGCTATTTGCCACCGGCCTGGCAGCCTCGTTTCTCCTCCTGCCCCCGGCGCAGGCCGCACCGCCTGCGCCCTATGGCGTGCAGCCGCACCAGCAGGCGGTGCAGCGCGCTGGCGAACAGCGCCAACGCCAGCTCCAGGAACAGCGCCAGCGCTTCGACGAACAACGCCTGCAACTGCAGCAGGATCAACTGCAACGCCAGCAGCAGAACCTGCAGCGGCAACGGCAGCAGCGACAGATGCAGGACAACCTGATCCGCCAGCAGCAACTGGACCAGCAGCGCTGGCGCCTGGAGCAGGACCAGCGGCGCCTCGACAGCGAACGCCGGCAACTGGAAAACCGCCGGCGCCAGAGCCAGTCCCCGGCGATCCGCTGAAACTGGCCGGCGCCGCGAAACCCTTTATACTGCCCAGCTTTTTTCCAGAGGACCCGTCATGGCCAACTCCTACCTCGAGCACCACCTCACCCTGCTCCAGCACCTGCGCAACATCCTCGGCGCCCTGGGCGAGGCCGAGCAGGTGCCGGAAGAAAACCACGGGCTGTTCCTCGAGCGTTTCGACGAACTGATGGACGAACTGCCGCGCGACCCGGAAGGCGCCCAATACCTCGGCCAGGACCTGATTTCCCAGGTCTTCCACCGCTATCCGCAGATCGCCCACCTGGTACCGCGCGACCTGCTGTGGTTCTTCGGCGGCGATTGCCTGCACTTCATGCCGGACGAAGAGATCGACCTGTTCCAGCGCCTCGACGAGCGCCGCTACGAAGCCGAAGAGCGCGGCGAAACGTTCGACTGGAACCGCGAAAAGCAGTTGCTCGCGCTGCCCGAGGACAGCCCGCGGCACTGAATCGCCACGGCCACCGGCCGTCCCGCCCCGACCGCCATCCGTGCGCTCGGGGCCGCCTCCCGCCAGCCCAAACCTCGCTACCCTTTCCGAATAAAAAACGGACCGCCCGCCCGATTGCCGGAGCGCGCCGAGTCCGTACCTAGCAGTTCTGCCGGGTAGCCGGAGCTTCACACCCCTTCGCCGCACACGTCCCCACTGATTGCTCTGCAGCGAGCATGTCGTACCTCGCCGGAGCTGCCGATCAATCTGGCGAAGGCGCAGGCATGCACTCGAACGAGTCAACGGAAGACCGCTGTTCACGCCACTACACCCTGCTGCAACGGTGCCCGCTGCTGCACGGGCTGCCCGATCTGCTGCGGCACGTGGCGACCCATGCGTCGGAGCGCCGGTTGCGCGACAAGGACGTCCTGTTCCTCAAGCACGACCCTGAAGACTTCATCGGCCTGGTCCTCGGCGGACACCTCTATACCGTGCTCTACGGGCCGGACGGGCGGGAGCTGATCGTCAATGATATCCGTCCTGGCGAAGTGATCGGAGAAACCGCGCTGATCCAGCCGAACCGCCGCGAGACCTCTGCCTACGCCTCCGGCGCGGCGTCGGTGCTGATCCTCCACCGACGTCACTTCGCCCCGTTGATCGCCGACACGGAATTCCTCAACCGCGCGCTGGCCCTCCTCTGTTCGCGCCTGCGCGAAGCCTCCGGTTTCGTCGAGAGGGTCTGCCTGCATCGCCTGGAGTCGCGCCTGGCGCGCCATCTCCTGGCCAGCCTGGCGAGCGAACAACCCGAGGGAGCCTGCGCGACGCTACCGACCAACCAGAGCATCCTAGCAGCGATGCTCAACGCCAGCCGGCCGAAGCTCAACGCGCAACTGCAAATATGGAAACGCGAAGGGCTGATCAGCTGCCGCAACGACCGGATCCTGATCAACGACCTCGGTCGCCTGCGACGCAAGGCCGAACTACCAGCCGCGCCCCTGTCACCCAGGTAACAGCCTCGCCCACCGCCCGCCTCACAGACTGCTCGCCGACACGAGCAACCAGGGAGGTAGCGGTTATGGATCGTCCGAATCAGCCAGGCGGCAACGAAACCGGTTCCGATCGCCTGTTCGAGGAAAGCTGGCGTGCCGCGCAGGCTGGCCTGCGCAAACGCGCACAACGCCTTGCGCGCGGCAACAGCCATCGGGCCGAAGAATGGCTGTCGAGCACCGCGGTCAAGGCGCTGCTGTTCCTGCGCCAGTCACCGGAGCGGGTACGCGACCCCCAGGGCTTCCTGTTCCTGGTCCTGGAACACGTCTACCTGGACAGCGCGCGCCACCAGATCCGCGAGGACCGCCTCATCGACCGCGGCATCGACCTGCACGATGGCCAGTTGGAGCGCTTCGCCGCCGTCGGCTCGCCGCTGGAACGCCTGGAGCAGTTGGAACGTCTCGACCAGGTGGACAAGGCCCTGGCCTCGCTGTCGCGCCAACAGCAGCAGCTCTTCGAACTGCGCTTCATCGAGGAACTGCCCTATGCCGACATCGCCAGCCAGCTCGGCATCGCCCCGCCGCTGGTGCGCAAGCGCGTGCAGTTGCTGCGCTCGCGGCTGAGCGCCGACTTTTTCGCCGGCGACGTTTCACAAGACAGACGCAGCCGCGTTCATTCCTGACAAGCGAGTCGAGGCCCGTGCGACCGGCCCCCTGCCCGACGAGCACCTGCCCATTCAAGGAGAGTCCCATGGCTGACCCCACGGCTGTGAATGCCCAGATCACCGATGCCGTCACCCAGACCAACGTCAAGGTGGTCGCCGAAGCCCCGGCCCAGGCCATCGCCGCGCTCTACCAGATCGCCAGCCATTCCGCCGGCCTGTCCCTGCAGAACGCAGTCTACAGCCAGCAGGCCCTGAACCAGATCTCCACCGCGGTGGTTTCCAAGGCGGTGTCGATGATCATGGCGATAGAAGACAAGAAAGGTATCTGACCCGCCCCTTGATCCCAGGAGTGCCCAGACATGTTCGGCTTCGGCAAGAAATCCGCGCCCGCGCCCGCGCCATCCGGCGACAGCGAGCAAGCCGCCGCCCCCGGCGAGGCCGGCCGGCAGACGCCAGCCAGCGGCGGCAGGGCGTCCGCCAACGGCGACGTGAAGCTGCCGTCGCGCCCTTCGCCGCTGGCCGGCATGAGCGAGCGCCTGCTCAAGCAGACCGAGGCGCCGCCGCCGGACACCAGCGCCCTGAACAGTCAAGTCGTGCAGGCGGTGCAGATGAGCAACAGCGAAACCGCCGGCTATGCGCCGTCGCAGATCGCCATCGCGCCGAACATGATGATCAGCCAGGCCTCCGGGCTGGTGGCGCAATCCGCCGCCAGCTACTTCGACGGAGTCAGCAAGATCGCCCTGGCCAGCCAGGCGATCCTGCTCCGGCAGATGACCCAGAACATCGCCGAAAACAAGCTGGCCCAGGCTGCCGAGGACGCGCTCGGCGCCCTCGCCACCGACCTGCTGATGGGCGCCGCCGCCGCGGTAGCCGCGGCGGCCGGGGCGATCGAGGCGGAATCGGCCAGCTTCGCCATCGACAAGATCGACCAGAGCATCGCCAAGTACAGCGAGACCCTCGCCAGTCGCGGCGGCAAGGACACCCAATCGTAGCCACCACCGGCGGGGCCGGCGGCGTCCGGCCCTGGCACAGGAGAGCCGTCATGGCCTATTTCAAGCTGGAAGAACCGGTCAGGTTCCATCGCTATCCCTTCGACTTCCATAGTCACTTCGCCGGCATCCTGCCGGTGGAAAGCAACAGCCGCTGGACGCGCGACCGCCGGGTCTTCCGCGTCGGCGAGCGGCAAGTGAGCCTGGAGAAAGGCCAGGAGCTTTCCCTGATCGGGCTGCTGATGAGTGCCCGCGGCGTCGCCCCGGACGTCGACGGCAAGGCGCTGGAGGAGGCTCGCCAGGCCGCGCACTATGAGCTGTTCGAACTGGCTCTGCAGCGGATGGTCAGGCGCAATCCGTTCGCCGCGACCGACCGTCAGGGCTACCTGCGCGGCGAATGCGCGGCGGAGAACATCTATCTCGCCTGCCTCATCCTGGCGCAACGTTTTGGCCGGACCTCGCCGCCAGCGGCCATCGACCAGCCAGCGATCTACCTCGGCACCCTGGAACTGCTCGGTGCGAGCGCGGTTCGCGACAGCGAGACGGACCAGTTCGTCCGCTACTTCAACCGCAAGATCTGGAGCGGCAACAAGTACACGCCGTTCGACGACGCCTACTGGGCCCGCGGCGCCATCCGCGATCGCCATCCGGGCGAATTCGCCTGCCTGACGCTGGGGTTCCTCCTCCACGAAGGAATCAGCCATACCCAGACGGCGACGGGGGAAGACGAGGTGGCCGTCCTCGATTCCCTGTTCGAGCAATTCAACGCCTCCGAGAAGACCGCCTACCGCCTGCTCGCCCACACCGCGCATGGCTATGCCAGCGAAGCCGCCTTCGATGCCGAGCTGCACAGGATCCTCCGTCATTTCGAAATACAGCATGGGCAGCCACCGCAGGCCCGGCTGGTCGGCATCGACCTGCTCGGCATGGAGACTGCTACCGGCCTGTACCGACAGTTCTTCGACTTCCTCCTCGGACAGGCCGCGGTGTTTCGCCGCTACCTGGACGGCAAGCCGGAAACCCGCAAGGTGGTCCTGCACATCCATTGTGGAGAGGGGACCGGGGTGTCCGACGACAACCGGTCGCTGTGCGGTTACTTCCTGCGCAACGCCAACGCGCTGGACGATTTCTACGCAGCGCTCTCCGCCTATGCCTGGAAGTGCTATGGCAACACCATCCGCCAGGGCAAGGCGCGGCTACGCGAACGGGAGAACCTGCAGGACCGTGACAAGGCGCCCAGCGCCCTCGCCGGCCTTTTCGACGAACTGTTTTTCGGCAACAGCCTGACCGCCTCCGGCCTGCGGCTACGCCGCTTCGACATCACCAGCGGGACTACCCAGGCCCTGGTCGCCTATTACGCCCGCACCAACGTCGTGAACCTCTGCCAGGCGCTGGCCAGCCGCGACGCCGACGGCAACAGCTACTACCGCCGCCTGCTGGAGAGCGATCTGTTCAGCCTGCGCATCGGCCATGCCTACTACTACCGCAACTATCTAGCCAGCAAGTTCCCCGAGCTGTGCTTCGACACCAACCTGGGAAGCAATTTCATTACCGGCGCCTCCGGCCTCTTCGACTCGCTGCAGGAATACCGCCTGAACCGTGGCCTGCGCCATCTCGATGGATACGTCGGCACCGACCAGCTCAAGGAACTCAGTCTGGCCATCGCCTACCAGGGCGAACAGCGCCTGGACCCACAACAGATGCAGTACGTCCATGCCCTGGCGGAAAGCCAGAGCGGCTTCGACGAACTGGGCGAACACCTCCCGGGTACACCCGGCTGGGCGAAACCCGCGCTGGAACAGTTCTTCGCAAGTCAGTGCGCGCTCTACCGCTCCGAGGAGGATCGCTACTTCCAGTTCGAAGCCTACCGGCGCCTCTTCGCCCAGGTCCTCAACTGGCGCTCCTATCTGCTGGGCGCCGACGGCCAGGGTGTCGAGCACTCCAACGTACAGGATGAAGCGATCCGCATGGCGCTCCTGCTCAACTATGCCGCCGCGGACCGCCACGGCCGGGTTCCGGCCGCTTCGCTGGAGAATGCCCAACGCCTGCTGGTGCAACTGGGCAGCGCCTACTGGGAGGAAACCATCGGCGCCGTCGACTTGGCCGGCGCGCCCCATCGGGACCGAGAGCTGCAGCGCTTCGAAGGATTCGCCGCCCCCGCCTCGGTCGTGCGCATCTCCACCCGCAGCAGTTGAGGAGCGACCGATGAGCGCCTACGCACGCTACATCAGACGCCGCGCGCTCGCCGCCGCGGACCGCCCGGCGCAGCGTTCGCCGGACGCCAGCGAGGAGGCACGGGACCAACCGCCCCCCAGCAGGCCGGCGAGCGGAAAGCGCCTGCTGGAAATATCGGACAGCGATGCGGCCAAGCTCTTGGCCGTGCTGAAACTGCTCGGATGAGCACCCACCCCAGGAGAAGCGTCATGAAGGAAGAACTCGAAACCCTCGTCACCCAGGTCAAGGCACTCCTCACCGAATGCCTGCAAGGCTGGCTCCAGGCCCTGTCCCAGGGAGACAGCGTGGACGACCCGGCCAGCCTCGGACAGTTGGCGGTGCAGTTGAGCACCGCCTACAGCACCCTGCAGGCCGCTGCCGCCGCCTACCCCGGCGATACTGGCAGCAGCGCGCAGGCCCCCTCGGCGGACGGCACGCCGCAGTACTGAAGCCTCGCCACGACACCCCGCGCACCGCGCGTCCATCGCAGAGGAGTCCGCGCATGTCGATCTCGGAAGAATTGGGAAGGAATCTGGTCCAGCTGGCGCAACGCTGGCTGAAACGCCCCCTCACCAGCGAAGAACACGAGCAGTTGAGACAGTTCCAGCTCGGCCTCGGCAACGACGCCAGCAGCGATCCGGCCGTGCACGCGCGACAGCAGGCCGAACAGGTGATCGAGAACGGCCGGCAGCGTTCCGAAGGCTCCATCCGCCAGATCCTGCAGAACGTCCAGCAGGCCTCGACCCAGGCCCTCCGCGCCCAGGACAGCGGCGAGCAGGCGATTCTCGAGGCGGTCAATGCCGCCGGCAGCCTGGCCGAACTGCGTCCCGGCCACCTGCAGAGCGGCCAGGCAAGCGCCAACCAGTTGGTGATGTCGCAGATTGCCGACCGCCTGGCCAACCTAGTGAAGAGCGAGGTACGCCTGTGCTTCGAGCAGAACTTCGGCTCGCTCAAGCAGCAACTGGAGAACGCTATCGCCATCTTCAACCAGAGCAACCACAACACGTCCGCACCGCCGCCGGACAAGCCCGACCCGCCCGCCGCATGAGACCGCACCGACAAGCGCCCCGCCTCGCGGGGCGCTTGCATTTTCGCCGCCCGCCAGGCCTGGCGCCGACGGATTCACAACTCCCTGGCTGGAGCGTTCATCAAGACAGCACGACATGAGCCGTGCCGTTCACTCACAGGGAGTCACATCATGAGTTTTCCGACCGCAGTCAACGACCAGATCACCGATGCCGTCACCCAGTCCAACGTCAAGGTCGTCGGTGAGGCGCCAGCCATGGCGCTGGGCACCATCTACCAGACCATGGCCCACTCCACCGGGATTCTCTTCGAGAACGCGGTGAGCGCCCAGCAACAGCAGAACGCCCTGGCCCTGGCCGCCTCCAACATGGGCGTGATGCAGATCTACAGCCTCGACACCGCCGCCGATGCCGGAGCCACCGAGAAAGTCGGCCAGTTGGGCGTGGCCGACAACCTCACCAGCCTGCTGACCGTACTGAAATCCTTCACCTGAGCCTGACCCGCCGGGTCCAAGCAATCGCCGTACATCCTTCGCAATGATTCAGGAGAATCACCATGAGCTTCCCAACCGCAGTAAACAACCAGATCACCGATGCCGTCACCCAGTCCAACGTCAAGGTGATCGGTGAAGCCCCGGCCATGGCGCTGGGTTCGATCTTCCAGACCATGGCCCACTCCACCGGCATCCTGTTCGAGAATTCGGTAGCTGCCCAGCAACAGCAGAACGCCCTGGCCCTGGCCGCTTCCAACATGGGCGTGATGCAGATCTACAGTCTGGATACCAGCGCCGCCGGCGGCGCCACCGAGAAGATCGGCCAGCTGGGCGTGGCCGACAACCTCACCAGCCTGCTGACGGTGCTCAAAGCGCTGCCCTGATCGCCGCCGTCGCTACACCAGAGAAGGCCACTCCACGAGTGGCCTTTTTCGTCTCGACGATCGAGCGAGCAGATGCGGCGGGACAGCGGCCTGCCGAGGGGAACATGGGGGGAATCGGGAAAAGCACCAGGGCGGTGCGGATCGCAGAAACGAAAAAAGGGCCCGAAGGCCCTTTTCTCTTCGACCCATGCCGAAACCTGGATCATGTTTGGAGCGGGAAACGAGACTCGAACTCGCGACCCCGACCTT